>NZ_JBTMUR010000012.1:88417-168082 GCF_054473855.1 Stenotrophomonas genospecies 3 | reverse complement strand
CGGTAAAGTACCGGGAGCAGGCCCAATCGGCCGCCTGACCCCGTCCAAGTCTCGGGGGTCACTTCACCATGGGGGCTCGATGGCGCCATCCATGGCGCCAACGGTCCTGCCAACCCACACCGCCCCATCCCCGACGGATTTCCGGTGACGGAGGTAGATCCACGCCATGCGTGGATGAATCTCCATTGAAATCGATTATTTCGACAATTGAACGAAGAGCATCCACGCATGGCGTGGATCTACGTGTCGACCAAGGTCGACACCCACCAAGAGCAGGCCATGCATTCCGACAGATCGCGGAGAACTGTCGAAGGCGGGGTGGGTCCGGTGGCGGGGGCGTGAGCCGCATGGATGCGGCGACCGAGCTACATGGACGTACTTGCAGCGCCCCCCCCCGCCACCGGACCCACCCCGCCTACCCACAGGAAACCCCGCTTGGGCTGTTGCTTTTGCTGTTGCTGGGGTTGCCGGCCAGCGGCCGGCACTACCGCGGGTGCAGGGCCGCAGGCCCTGCCGCCCGACCCCATTACTTGGCAGCAGCGATCTGCTTTTCGATGTCGGCGGCCGTCACCGGGCCGAGGAAGGTGTGCGCCAGCTTGCCCTGTGGATCCAGCAGGTGCGTCAGCGGCAGGCCGCGCGGAGTGGCGAAATCGGCCGGCCGATCGAACGGGTCCACGATCACGATCGGATAGGTCACCGGATGCTTGGTCAGGAACGACTGCATCTCCGGCACTTCGATGTCCTCGTAGGCCAGGCCGACCACTTCGATGTTGCTGCGCATCGCATGCAGCGCCGACAACTCCGGCATCTCCTTGCGGCAGGGCGCACACCAGGTCGCCCAGAAGTTCACCACCACCCACTTGCCGCGGTGCGCGGCCAGGTCGTAGTCGCTGCCATCCACCGCCTTCATCTTCAGCGTCGGGAACTCGGCGGTGGTGCGCTCGGCCGGGGTTTCCTCGACCGGCGCCGGTGCGGTCGGCGTCGGTGCCTGCGCCGGCGGTTGGCTGCTGGCGGGGGTCGGCTCCTGCGCCGGCTTGCAGGCCGACAGCGCCAGCAGCAGGGCCAGCGGAAGCAGCAGCAACGGGGTCTTGCGGGTCATGGCATGTCTCCGGAATCGGTGTAGATATCGCTGACCTTGCGCTTGAGGCGTTCGCGCAGGGGCAGCCGCAGATCGTCCAGTGCCGCCAGCGCAGCACGGCCCAGTGTGTCGTCGCGGTATGGCAGATGCTGCTCGGCTACCGGAATGCGCAACTGGGTACATTCGTACAGATCGGCCAAGCTGACCTGGTCCAGGTCGCGCGAGAGCAGCCATTCGCCACGTTCATCGCGGCGCAGCAGGCCGATCTCCTGCAGGTTGCAGGCCAGGTCCTGCAGCAGCGAATCGGTCAGCATCGGCTCCAGCCGCAGGATTTCATCATCGGCCAGGCCCTTGCCCTTGGCTCGGGCATGGTGGAAGCGGCCGAGCAGGCGCAGCAGGCCATAGAACTCGTAGCCCTGCGGCAGGCGCAGTTCCACCGGCTGGTAGCGGAAGGCGGCCATCGACGAGGACAGCGACGCGCCCAGCAGCACCGCCACCCAGCACAGGTAGATCCACAGCAGCAGGATCGGCACGAAGGCGACCGTGCCGTAGAGCTTCTGGTAGGACTGGAAGCTGCCCAGGTAGGCGCCGATGCCCCATTTCACCAGTTCCAGGATGACCGCCGCGAGAATCGCGCCGGGCACCGCGTGCCGCCATTTCACGGTGTGGTGCGGCACCACCCGGAACATCAGCGTGATGCAGACGAACTCGATCAGGATCGGCGCCAGCCGCAGCGCGAACTCGGCCAGCCAGCGGCCCTCCTGGGTGCCGAACAGTGGCATCGCGAACACCCGCGCCGACACCGCCAGCGAAGCGGCAGCGAGCATTGCGCCCAGGGTCAGCACGGTCCAGTAGACCAGGAAGCGGGTCAGCTTGGGCCGGGTCGAGCCGACCCGCCAGATCTGGTTGAAGGTCTCTTCAACGCTGTTGAGGGTGATCAGCAACGAGACCACCAGTGCGATGAAGCCGGCAGCCGTGAGCTGCCCGGCACTGGCCGAGAACTGCCGCAGGTAGCCTTCGGCCGCACGCGCGGCGTTGGGCACGAAGTTGGAGAAGACGTAATCGCTGAGCTGGTCGCTCCAGCGGTCGAAGACAGGGAAGGCCGAGAGCACGCCGAACACCACGATGGCCAGCGGCACCAGCGCGAACACCGTGGTGTACGCGAGCGCCGCCGCCGCCTGGAACAGGCGGTCGTCGAGGAAGCGATGCCACAGGAAGCGGCCGAAACTGATGGCCCGTGCGCGATCCCGCGCGCGCTCCATCCACAGGTTGAGCGTATCCAAAGGTTCCATCGGCGAAAGGGTACCCGATGCGGAATGCTCGCAGGATAGCCATACTGGTGGCCACACGACGAGGAGAAGCGGGCACGATGGGCGAGATTCTGGTGCTGTACTACAGCCGGGGCGGTTCAGTGGCACGGCTGGCGCGCCAGATCGCGCGGGGCATCGGCGAAGTGCCGGGCATGACCGCGCGCCTGCGCACAGTGCCGCCGGTGGCCGCCGTGACCCAGACCGCACAGCCGCCGGTCCCCGACGATGGTGCCCCCTACGTGAGCGTGCAGGACCTGGTCGAATGCCAGGGTCTGCTGCTCGGCAGCCCGACCCGCTTCGGCAACATGGCGGCGCCGGTCAAGCACTTCCTGGACGGGCTGGGCGCCGAATGGGTCAACGGCACCCTCTCCGGCAAGCCGGCCGCCGTGTTCACCTCCACCGCCTCGATGCATGGCGGCCAGGAATCGACCCTGCTGTCGATGCAGGTGCCGCTGCTGCACCATGGCTGCGTGATCGTCGGCATCCCGTTCACCGAGACGGCGCTGAGCCACACCACCAGTGGCGGCACGCCGTATGGCGCCAGCCATGTGGCCGGTGCAGCCGACGACCCGCAGCCGACCGACGATGAAGCCGTGCTGGCGCGCGCGCTGGGCCGCCGGGTGGCCGACATCGCACAGCGGTTGGCCCGATGAGCGCGGCGCCGCGCACGGTCCTGCTGCTGGCCCTGATGGGGCTGGCCGCGCTGTTCGCCGGCTGGTTCATCAATGACAAACACTGGCTGGCCACCCAGCTGGTGTTCACCGCGCCGCCGCTGGCGTTGGCCGTTGCCCTGCGACTGGGCTGGCGCAAGGCCGGTTTCTGGGCCTCGGTGCTGGCCCTGGGCTGGTTCAGCCACGGGGTGATGAGTGCCTGGAGCCACCCGGAAACACGCTGGCTGGCGCTGATCGAGATCGCGCTGGCCCTGCTGGTGATCTTCAGCGCCAGCCTCCCCGGGCTGCGCGCCCGCTTCGGCAAGCGACGCTGACGCTGCGGCCGCCGGGCCGTATCATCTGTGTTCCTGGCCCCGCGCCGCTGTACCTGTCCTGGTTTCGCGCATGCACATGATGGAAGAGCTCCTGGTCGTCACCACCGGTGGCACGATCGACAAGATCTACTTCGACGACAAGTCGGACTACCAGATCGGCGACCCCCAGATCGGCATGATCCTGCGCGAGCTGGGCGTGACGTTCCGCTTCAACGTGATTCCGATCCTGCGCAAGGATTCGCTGCACATCAACGATGAGGACCGCGAACTGATCCGCGCCACCATCGCCGCACAGCCGACCCGCCACGTGCTGGTGACCCACGGCACCGATTCGATGGTGCAGACCGGCAAGGTGCTGGCGACGATCGCGGACAAGACCATCGTGATGACCGGCGCGCTGAGCCCGGCGCGTTTCCGCGGCTCGGATGCGGAGTTCAACATCGGCTGCGCGATCGGTGCGGTGCAGTCGCTGCCGAGCGGCGTGTACATCGCGATGAACGGGCGGATTTTCGACCCGCAGCACGTGCGCAAGAACGTCGCCGCGAACCGCTTCGAATCGGTCTGAGGAACAGCGTGCCGACCAAGGTCGGCACCTACCACGACGCGGCGGCTCGCATCACCGCGCGTCCCCATGCAAAAACGCCCCGGCCGGAGCCGGGGCGTGCCCATGGAGAGGGGCTTGGGCTCAGTACTGGGCGTTGAGAGTCAGGCCCGAGAAGGTGCTGTAGGCCTTCACCCGCACATACCACGTGCCGGCAGCCGGACTGTTGATGGTGCAGGTCTCGCTGTTGCCGCTCAGGTACGGGCGGCAGGTGTAGGCGGTATCGGTCGGGGCACTGCCCTGGCGCACGTACAGGTCGGCATCACCGCTGCCGCCACTGATCGCCACGCGCAGCTGGGTGCTGCCGGCCGGAACGTTCACGGTGTAACTCAGCGAAGCGCCGCTGGCAGCGCCCAGGCCGGTCACCGGAACGTTGTTCTGCAGCACGTTGCCACCCGGGTTCGGGCCGCCACCGTTGATCGCCGCAGCCACGGCCGCGTCGGCGTCGATGATGCCTGCGCCGCAGCCGCCCGAGCAGGCGCCCGGCAGCGGACGTGCGGTGCTCTTGATGATGCTCTCCACCTGCGCCGGGCTCAGCGGGCTCGGGGCTACGGACTGCATCAGCGCGACCACGCCGGCCACGTGCGGTGCTGCCATCGAGGTGCCGTTGTACGAAGCGTAGCTGGCGCTGCCCGGGGTGGTGGTGCCGCTGTTGAGGGTGGACAGGATGCCCTGGCCCGGTGCCGAGATATCGATGCCGTTGCCATAGTTGGAGAAGCTGGCACGTGCACCGGCCGAGGTGGTGGCCGCCACTGCGATCACGTTCGGGCAGTTGGCCGGCACCGACGAGGACACGTTGGTGTTGCTGTTGCCGGCGGCGACCACCACGGTGGTGCCACGCCCGACAGCGCCATTGATCGCGTTCTGGTAGGTGGTCGAGCAGCTGCCGCCGCCGCCCAGCGAGAGGTTGATGACCTCGGCCGGATTGGCATTGGCCGGCACGCCGCTGACGCTGCCGCCGGACGCCCACACGATCGCGTCGGCAATGTCGGAGGTGTAACCGCCGCACTTGCCGAGCACGCGCACCGGCACGACCTTGGCGTTGAACGCAGTACCTGCCACGCCGGTGCTGTTGTTGGTCACCGCCGCTACCGTGCCGGCCACGTGGGTGCCGTGCCAGCTGGAGTTCGAACCCGGGTAGCCCGCCTGGCACTCGTTGTCGCCGTACCAGTCGCCCTCATCGTTCGGGTTGTTGTCGCGGCCGTTGCCGTCGCGCGCCATCGCCGCATCACTGATGAAGTCGTAGCCCGGCAGGATGTTGGCATTGAGGTCGGCGTGATTGGTGATGCCGGTGTCGATCACCGCCACGACCACACCGGTGCCGGTGGCCTTGTCCCAGGCCGGCCGGATGTTGATGCCGGCATTGGAGGTGCCGAAGCCCCATTGCTCGCTGAAGCGGGTGTCGTTCGGGGTCAGCGTGGCGCGCATGATCTGGTCGACTTCAACGTATTCCACGTTCGGGTCGGCGGCCAGCTTGCGCATCAGCTGCTCGGATTCGGCCTGGTCGAGCGGACGATCGGTCTTGACCAGGGTCGGGCCGACGGCCAGCTTGCGGACCTGCTGCAGGCCCAGCGCGCGGCCCTGGCTGCTGGCCAGGCCGGCGGCGGCGCTCTTCAGCGAAGAGGCCAGTGCGGTGGTGTTGGCCACCGGCGCGCTGCCGTCGCGGTACTTCACGATGAAACGCTGGTGGGTCTGTGCGGACTGCAGGCCGCTGAGCTGGACATCACCGGCCAGCGCAGGCGTGGCCAGCAGCAGCGATGACAGAACGGACGCACCAAGGACCACCCACACTCGACGCACACGCGGTTGCGTTACCTGGGACATCGTATTTCCCTTTCTTGTGGTGTGAATGCCGGAATCGGCAGAAGCACCGGCCCGAACCCTGGGCTGGCTTGCGTTGGCGAGGTTCGAAGTCCGGCGAGCCAGCGGATCCCCCTAACGATCCGCCGTGCAGATGACGCTAATGACCAAAACCGGACACCACAAGATTTTCAGCGTCTTTTCAGCAAGATGAAATGTTCGTTCTGAGACTTTTCGGGTCGAGGGTTTGTGAAGGTGAAGGAACTTTCTCCTGCCCTGCACGCACCTGACTGGGTCATCACGTGTCCTGCGATGACTTTGCCGACATCGGCGTCCACTGCCGACACCAACGACGGCGCAGCGTGCCCGCGGCGTGCCTGCCCATCGCGTCGGTCGCGCTGACTACTTTGCCTGCGGGAGGCGCGCCGGCCGGATCCGCTGACCTTTGACCGGCTCGCCGCGTGCAACTGGCTGGTCATCGGCCACATAACCGGAGAACTGTGCCGGGAGCGCTTCGCCGACACCGAACACGGGCCCGGCCTGCAGCTGGTAGTGCAGGTGCGGCTCGGAGGAGTTGCCGCTGTTGCCACAGTCACCGAGGTGCGCGCCGCTGCGGACAGCCTGTCCCTGCGCCACACGCACACTGCCTTGGCGCAGGTGCGCCAGCACCGAGTATTCCTCGTTGCCGTGGTCGAGGATGACACGGTTGCCGGTGAGCTGGGCGGCATTCATCTGGCCCGGCACGTTGTCGGCGACACCCTCGATCACCTCCACCACCGTGCCGTCGGCGGGCGCGAGGATCGGGCGACCGAAGCAGTAGTAATCATCGTTGCGCAGGCCATCGCCACGGTGCGAGCGGCCATCGCGGACCACCAGCAGATCCAGCGCGAAGCGCTGGCCGGCATGGGCCGCATGGTAGTTCTGTTCGACACTGCGCCCGCCCCAGAACACGAAGTACTCATCGTCGAACGGCAGTTGCAGCCGTGTGCGGGTCTGGTAGTCGAGGAACCCGCTCGCTGCGGCCTGCGGCGGCGTGGTCTGTAGCGGGCGGATGTAGAAGCCGCCAATCCGCCCGTCGGCATCGATGGCCCACAGCACCTGGATCAGGTCCGGGCTCCTGGCGAAGCGCGCCTGCCGCAGATAGGTGTCGAATCCATCAACCTTCTCGACCTTCTCACTGACCAGCTCGGTTTCTGCGCCCCAGCCCGCCAGCACCTGCTCGCGCAGCGCCACCAGGTTCTGCGGGGACTGCAGCCCCGCCTGCATCTGCGGCGTCATCCGTTCCCACAGTGCGTCGATGTGCCCTTCGTAGAACTGCGTGGTCAGCGCAGCTCCCTGTTGGCGCGGATCTGCAGCCGCAGCCACGCCGATGAGGGCAGAGAAGGAAACAACCAGAACTGCAAACAGGCGCGGGAGCAATGTCATGTCAGGCGTCCTTTCGATCCGGATCGGGAATGCCGGCAACGATCGCCGCCAGCTGTGTGCGGTACTCGGCCAGGGCAGTGCGGCCCATCGGCGTCAACTGCAGGGTGGTCAGCGGGCGCTTGCCGCGGAACGACTTGTCGATGGCGACCAGTCCAGCAGCCTCCAGCTTGCTCAGATGGCTGGACAGGTTGCCCTTGCTCAACCCGCTGAGATGTTCGACAAAACCGAAGCCGGCGGATTCGGCACCTGCCAGGATCGACAGGATCAGCAGGCGTGCCGGCTCGTGGATCAAGCGGTCGAGCTGGAGCAGCGCTCTGGAGTCAGGCAGCTGGGTCATTCGGCGTTCGTCCGCGCCGCCATGAACGCGCGCATCTCTACCTGCAGCCGGTGGAAGCGCTGGTGGTCACGCCAGCCGACCACGATCAGTGCGATGGATGCCAGCGGAAACACCGCCGTGCTCGGGCCGAAGCCATACGTCTGCCCGGTGAAGGCCAGCGCGGCCTGGCACAACAGGAACACGCCCACGATGAACTCCAGCGGTGTACGCAGCCAGCGCCACACCACCCAAGGCAGCAGCGCTACCACGGCCAGGTAACCGATGGCGCGCAGGTCCCAGGGCAGCTCGCCCATCGGCGCCAGCCGGGTCAGCACGCTGCCGATCACCAGCACGCTTACCAGCGCGGTGAAGGCAATGAAGAAGCGCTGGAAATTGCGCTCGACCGGCGTGACCTGCTCCTCGACCTGGCCCAGCCGCTGGTAGTAACGGCGTGCCAGCCATTGCTTGCCGACGATCCACAGCACCGGCACGGCAATCAGCACGATGCGCAGCGCCAGGGTGGTCGGAAGCAGCGCGCCGGCAAGGAACGAGGCCAGGCAGGCAATGCCGCCTGCCATCGCCGACAGGCCCCCGGCACTTCGCGAGTACCGCGAATATTCACGGGTCAGCGCCTGCAGGCGCGAGGAAGGATCAATGACGGACGGCTGCTGCATGACACGCTCCATCGGGGTCGCTTGAATTTAGTTTGCAGTGCAAACCTATTTGCGTCAAGCGCCCGCCTGCTGCGGTCGACGGGCGGGCCCACAACGCAGAAAGCCCGTCACTGGGACGGGCTTTCAAGAAGCGCCGCCGGGCATCGCCCGGCGCTACCGGTTCAACGCGGGCGATCAGCCCAGCTTGACCAGCCAGTTGTGGCGGTCCGGCAGGCGGCCGTACTGGATGTCGGTCAGTTCCTTGCGCAGCGACATGGTCACTTCGCCAGCCGGTGCGTTGATGTCGCCCACCGAGAAGCCTTCGCCCTTCAGCTGGCCGATCGGGGTGACCACCGCAGCGGTACCGCAGGCGAACACTTCGGCGATCTCGCCCGAGGTCACACCCTGCTTCCACTCATCGATGGTGACCTTGCGCTCTTCGACCTTCATGCCGCGGTCGCGGGCCAGCTGCAGGATGCTCTCGCGGGTGATGCCTTCGAGGATGCTGCCGGACAGCTGCGGGGTAACCAGCGTGCCGTCCTTGTAGACCAGGAACACGTTCATGCCACCCAGTTCTTCCAGGTACTTGCCTTCGACCGGGTCGAGGAACAGCACCTGCGAGCAGCCCTGTGCCTGTGCCTTCTGCTGCGGCAGCAGCGAGGCGGCGTAGTTGCCACCGCACTTTGCGGCACCGGTGCCACCCTTGGCCGCACGTGCGTACTCGGTCGACAGCCAGATCGACACCGGGGCGACGCCCTTGGCGAAGTACGGGCCGGCCGGGCTGGCGATCACGTAGTAGCCGGCCTTGTGCGCGCCGCGCACGCCGAGGAAAGCTTCGTCGCCGATCATGAACGGACGGAAGTACAGGCTCGACTCATCGGCCGACGGCACCCAGGCGCTGTCGACGGCGATCAGCTGCTTCAGCGATTCGACGAAGATCTCCACCGGCAGTTCCGGCAGCGCCAGGCGCTGCGCCGAACGCTGCAGGCGACGGCCGTTGGCATCCGGGCGGAAGGTCCAAATCGAACCGTCGGCATGGCGGTAGGCCTTGATGCCCTCGAAGATTTCCTGGCCGTAGTGCAGCACGGCCGCAGCCGGATCCAGCTGCAACGGGCCGTAGGCACGCACGTTGGCGTTGTGCCAGCCGGCATCCTTGTCCCAGCGCACTTCCACCATGTGATCGGTGAAGTGCAGGCCGAAGCCCGGCTTCTCCAGGATCTTGGCGCGCTCTTCAGCGCTGCGCGGGTGGTCCGAACGGGTGACGGCGAAGCTGGGGATGGACTGGGACACCGGAGGATTCCTGTTCTGGTTGCGGGTAGTGCCGGGCCCGCGTCACTGCGGGCCCTGGGTCAAAGCATGCCGGTCTCGAGCCGGGCCGCCTCGGACATCATGTGCTGGTTCCACGGCGGGTCGAACACCAGGTCGACGTCGGCCTCGGCCACCGTCGGGATCATTTCAAGCTTGCTGCGCACGTCGTCGACCAGAATGTCGCCCATCCCACAGCCCGGTGCGGTCAGGGTCATCTTCACGTCGATCTCGCGCTGGCCTTCGTCCAGGTGCTTGATCTCGACCTCGTAGACCAGGCCCAGTTCGACGATGTTCACCGGAATTTCGGGGTCGAAGCAGGTGCGCAGCTGCTGCCACACCAGCTGTTCCACCTGTTCATCAGTGGCGTCGGCCGGCAGTTCCAGCGGTGCCGGTGCCTCCTTGCCGATGGCGTCGCCGTCCTTGCCGGCGATGCGGAACAGGTTGCCCTCGACGAACACCGAATAACTGCCGCCCAGCGCCTGGGTGATGTACCCATAGCTGCCGGCGGGCAGGGTCACGGTGTCGCCCTGCGGGACCATCACGGCCTCGCAATCGCGTTCGAAGTGGACAGGTTCGCTGCTACGGGAATACATGGGGACCGATATGGGGCCGTGGCCAAGGCCACGCAAGACGGCATTCTAGCCCAGCCGCCCTGCCGCCGCCGGTGCACTGCGGCAAACCACAGTATCCTGTGGGTGATCTTCAGGGAGCTTCGATGTCCTCCAATGCCAATGCCGCGCGTGCCAGGACCGTGACCTGGCTCTGGCCCATCATGCTGTTGCTGGGTCTGCTTGTTGCTCCCCTCGCCTGGATGATGCTGGCGCTGATGACCGGCCGGCAGGTCGGCTGGATGGCGGTACTGACCGCCCTGGAACTGGTGTTCATGCTGCGCATGGGCACGCTGGGCCCGGGCCGGCTGCGCATCGCCCTGGTCGTGCTGGGCACCGTGCTGGTGGCGGCCGTGGCCAACTGGGCCATCGCCAGCGCGTGGATGGGCGGCTCGATCGGGCTGGACCTGTGGGACGCCACGCTGCGGATGGGCCCGCACCTGGCCTGGACCCTGATCACCCTCGCCAATGGCGCGATGGAATGGCTGTGGCTGGCCCTGGGCCTGGCCGTGGGCGCCTGGCTGGCGCGCTGACCCACCGGCAGGTAGTGCCGGCCGCTGGCCGGCAGAAGCGTGCGGACCAAGGTCCGCACCTACCCGATGCAACCACCACGCATGGATTCGGTAGTGCCGGCCGCTGGCCGGCAGAAGCGTGCGGACCAAGGTCCGCACCTACCAGATGCAACCACCACGCATGGATTCGGTAGTGCCGGGCGCAGCCGCCATGCGTGGATGGGGGTAGTGCCGGCCGCTGGCCGGCAAATGCATGCGGACCAAGGTCCGCACCTACCCGATGCAGCCGCCGCTCAATGCCCGCCGTCGAGCGCCTTCAGTTCGCTCACCAGCGAGGCCGCCGCTTCCGCACCATCGCCGTACAGCATGCGGGTGTTGTCGGCGTAGAACAGCGCATTCTCGATGCCGGCAAAACCGGTGCCCTTGCCGCGCTTGATCACCACCACGTTGCGCGCGTTGACCACATCCAGCACCGGCATGCCGTAGATCGGGCTGGCCGGGTCGGTACGCGCGACCGGATTGACCACGTCGTTGGCCCCGATCACCAGCACCACATCGGTGTTGGCAAATTCCGGGTTGATGTCGTCCATGTCGGCGATCAGGTCGTAGGGCACACCCGCTTCGGCCAGCAGCACGTTCATGTGCCCAGGCATGCGCCCAGCCACCGGGTGGATCGCGAACTTCACCTTCACCCCGCGCTGGCCCAACCGCTGCGCCAGCTCCCAGATCTTGTGCTGGGCCTGCGCCACCGCCATGCCATAACCGGGCACGATCACCACGCGTTCGGCGTAGGCCATCATCGCCGCGACGTCCGACGCTTCAATCGGCTTCTGCGCGCCAGTGATCGCCTGCGCTTCCCCGCCGACACCGCCGCCGAAGTTGGAGAACAGCACGTTGCGGATCGGCCGGTTCATCGCCTTGGCCATCAGCCGGGTCAGCAGGATGCCCGCCGCGCCGACCATCATGCCGGCGATGATCAGCGCCTCGTTGCCCAGCACATAGCCTTCGAACGACACCGCCAGGCCGGTGAACGCGTTGTACAGCGAGATCACCACCGGCATGTCGGCGCCACCGATCGGCAACGTCATCAGCACGCCCAGTGCCAGCGCCAGCACGAAGAAGGCGACGATCGCCCAGGTGTTGAGCGTGCTGGCCGCGATGATCGCCAGCACCACCACCGCCAGTGCCACCACCAGGTTCATCACCTGCTGGCCCGGCCAGGTCACGCGCTTGTCCAGGCGGCCATCGAGCTTGGCCCAGGCAATCACCGAGCCGGACAGCGACACCGCACCGATGGCCGCGCCGACCACCGCCAGCAGCAGCACCATGCCCGACGGCTGGCGCGCGGCCAGGTCGGCCAACGCCTGCGCACTCCAGTGGCTGGTATCACGGTTGGCGAGGAACGCGTAGCGCAGCAGTTCCACTGCACCGATGGCCGCGGCCGAGCCGCCGCCCATGCCGTTGTACAGCGCCACCATCTGCGGCATGTCGGTGATGGCAACCTTGCCGGCCGACCACCAGGCCAGGCCCGCGCCCAGCAGCAGCGCCACCAGGATCAGCGGCACGTTATGCAGTTCGGGCAGGAAGAAAGTCGCCACCGTGGCCAGCAGCATGCCCAGCCCGGCCCAGCGGATGCCGCTGCGCGCGGTCAGCGGCGAGGCCATGCGCTGCAGGCCCAGCAGGAACAGCGTGGCGGCGACGAGGTAGCTGGCCTTGACCAGCCAATCGAGCAGTTCGACGGTGCTGATGTTCAAGCCTGCGGCTCCTTCGGCTCGTCCTTGCCGCCCTTGGGCGCGCTCGGCTTGAACATTTCCAGCATGCGCGCGGTGACCACGTAGCCACCGGCGGCGTTGCCGGCACCAAGCACCACGGCGAGGAAGCCCAGAGCTTTCTCCAGCGGTGTCTGCGCGTGCCCCAGCACCACCATTGCACCGATCAGCACGATGCCGTGGATGAAGTTGGAGCCCGACATCAGCGGGGTATGCAGGATCACCGGCACCCGCGAAATGATCACGTGGCCGGCGATGGCTGCCAGCATGAAGATGTACAGCGCTACGAACCCGTCACTCACCGGCAACGCTCCTGCTCTGTCTTCGTCGTCCCATCATAACCATGGGCTGAACCCGGTGCGCGCCCGGCGTCAACCGAAGCCGCGCTCACGCGTTGTCGATGGTGACCCCGAGCGAGGAACCGTACCCTGTGCTGGTGAGCAGCCCCGTCCCCCCGAGCGCCGAGACCGATGCCCTGCCGGCGTCGCTGGAGACGTTCCTGGCCAGTGTTGGCCCGCGCGCGTTCCGCTTCGCCGAGGCCGGCCTGCGCCAGCGCGAAGACGCCATGGACGCGGTGCAGGACGCGCTGCTGCGCATGCTGGACTACGCCGACAAGCCGGCAGCCGAATGGGCGCCGCTGTTCTGGAGCATCCTGCGCCGGCGCGTGATCGACGTGCAGCGCCGGCGCCGCTTCCGACTGCCGTTCTGGCGCGACAACCAGGACGCCGACGGCGGCGAGATCGACTGGGCCGACCCCGGCCCGGACCCGGCACAGGCGCACGAACAGCGCCAGCAGTACCAACAGCTGGTGGACGCGTTGCGCCGCCTGCCCGCCCGCCAGCGCGAGGCCTTCACCCTGCGCGTGCTGCAGGACCTGGACGGGGCCACCACCGCCCGCGCCATGGGCTGCAGCGAAGGCGCGGTAAAAACCCATCTGGCACGCGCCCGCCAGGCGCTGCAGGATTATCTGGAGACCCATCCGTGAACCGCTCCCTGCCTTCCGATGACACCCTGCGCAGCCTGCACGCGCAGTCGCTGCACGCGCTGTCGCCGGCAACGCTGGCCCGGCTGCGCCAGGCTCGCCACGGCGCCACGGCCGCCCATCGCGGGCGCTGGCGCTGGTGGCTGGCCAGTGCCTGTTCACTGGTGGTGGCACTGGGTATCGGCCTGCAGTTCACCGGCCACGGCACCCTGACGGGCCCTGCGCCGGCACCTGTGCTTGCCTCGGCGGAAGACAACAGTGCGCTCTACGACGAAAATCCCGATCTGTACCTGTGGCTGGGCGATACCGACCTGGCGATGGAGTGAATCATGTCCCGACTGCACACCCTGCCCCTGCTGATGACCCTGTTGCTGCTGCCGGCCTTCCCGGCACTGGCGCAGAGCGCCGCGCCCGCCCCTGCCGCACGCCCCGTGCCGGCCGCACCGCTGCCGGCGTGGGAACACCTGAGCGAAGCGCAGCGCGAATCCCTGCTGGCGCCGCTGCGCGACCGCTGGAACAGCGCCGATGCCGGCCAGCGCCAGCGCATGCTTTCGCATGGCCAGCGCTGGCAATCGATGAGCCCGGAGGAGCGCGACAAGGCCCGCCGTGGCCTGCGCCGCTTCGAGCACATGAACCCGGAACAGCGTGAGCAGGCCCGGGCCCTGTTCGGTCAGATGCGGAACATGCCGCCGGAACAGCGCGACGCCCTGCGCGAGCGCTGGTCGCAGATGACGCCGGAACAACGCAAGGACTGGGTGCGCGACAACCCGCCGCCGGCGAAGCCGCGGTAACGCCGGCATCCGCAGGGTGGGTGCGGACCCTGGTCCGCACGCTGGGCCGTTCCTCCACGCATGGCGTGGATCTACCGGGAAGGCAACCGGCGCTACCGGCTCACGCCTGCCAGCGTGTCTTCGCCAGCAACTCGTCGTCCCAGTCGAAACTGAGCTCCCCTTCGCGCACGAACAAGGCGACGAAGTTGAGCAGGTTGCGCGCGTACATCTCGCTGGCCTGGGTCGCGCCGCGGCTGGCCAGGCCAAGCGGGCCATCGATGGTCACGCCCTGATGTTCGATGCACTGCCCCGGCTGGGTCAGTGCGCAGTTGCCGCCGCTCTCTGCCGCCAGATCGACAATGACGCTGCCGGTGGCCATGCCTTCCACCATCGCGGCAGTCACGATCATCGGCGCCGGTCGCCCCGGTACCGCTGCCGTGCAGATCACCACATCCACGCTGCGCAGGTGGTCGGCCAGCCGGCGCTGCTGCTCGGCGCGTTCCTCATCGGTCAACGCACGCGCATAGCCGCCTTCACCGGCTGCACTCACACCAAGATCAAGGAAGCGCGCGCCCAGCGACTGGATCTGCTCGCGGGTTTCCGGGCGCACGTCGAAACCTTCCACCTGTGCACCGAGACGACGCGCGGTGGCGATGGCCTGCAGACCGGCCACACCGGCACCGATCACCAGCACCTTGGCCGGGCGCACGGTACCGGCGGCGGTGGTCAGCATCGGGAAGAAACGCGGCGCACGCTCGGCCGCGATCAGTGCCGCCTTGTAACCGGCCATGCCGGCCTGCGAGCTGAGTACATCCATCGCCTGCGCGCGGGTGGTGCGCGGCAGCTGCTGCAGTGGGAACAGGTGCAGGCGGTCGCCAGCGGCCAATGCCGCAAGCGCCGGATCGCTGGCCGGGGTCAGCAGGCCGACCACGCTGGCAGTGGGCTTGAGCTGCTCCAGCACCGCCACCGGCGGTGCCTGCACGCACAGCAGGATATCGATCTCGGCCCAGCGACCTACATCGAACACACGTGCACCGGCGTCGTCATAGGCAGCATCGGTAAATCCCGCCGCCAGACCGGCGCCGGCCTCATACCAGACAGTGATGCCCAAGGCACCGAGCTTGCGCGCGGTTTCCGGCGTCAACGCCACGCGCCGTTCGCCCGGCGCGGTCTCCTTGATCCCCAGCAACGCCACGGCCATGCAGGTCCCCGCTGATCGGTGAGTTTTCCCGATCCTAGCAGGCGGCCACGGCTCAGTGCAGTGTTGCGCTGCCCGGGTCCAGCCGATCGATCACACCCTGCATCGCGCTGTCGAAGGCGCCATCGTCGACGTGGGCGCGCAGGCGGCCCAGCCGCACCATCACTGCCAGTTCTTCCGGCGAGGCCACGCAGAAGCGCACGCCGCGGCGGTTGACGAACAGCAGGCGCGAGGAAATCGGGCTGACCCAGGACAGCTTGCCGGCCTGCACCTTGCCGTCCTTGTCGACGAAGTCCAGCCAGTTGCCGATTTCCATGCGTCGGAAGCGGTCGGCGTCGGCGTTGTCGAAATCGTCGGCGTCGATCTGCCCGCCGAGCTCCACCGCTGGCGACTCAGCCACCGGCGGCGCCGGCAAGGCGACCTGCGGCAGCTCCGGCAGCGCGCGCTGCAGTTCCGGTCGCGATTCCGCAATGCCCTGCAGGGTGTCGTGCAGGGCGTCGATGGCACCGGTGGCGGCATCGCCGTGCACGCCGACGCTGGCAAATACCTTGGCCAGCACCGGCTGCCAGGCCTGCAGCCACGGCTTGCCGACGATCTGGCGGCGGGCCTCGGCCACTTCCTCCAGCAGGCCGTCAGCCAGGCTCAGTGCCTCGGCCACCGACGCGCCCTCCTCGCCCTCGCGCAGCAGCGCCAGGGTCAGGTGGTGCTGCCACGGCTGGCGCAGGAACTCGGCGATGGCCGGCGGCAGGGTGGCATCGCCGATGCGGCGATCCAGTTCCGCACTGGCCCGGCTGCGGGCCATCTCCAGCTTTTCCTGCCCGCGCTGCGTTTCGGCGGCGCGGCGCTCGGCGATTTCCACGCGGCGGCGGTGCTGCACGAGGAACTCGCGGAATTCTTCTTCCAGGGTCAGGAAGATCGCCAGGTTCTCGTTGAACTCAGCCACCAGGCGCTCGATGATTTCCTCGACCTTGGCCATCAGCATGCGCTCGGCCTGGCTTTCGCCGGTATTGCCCTCGCAGGCTTCGGCCAGCGAGTTGAGCAGCTTGCGGGCCGGGTGGGTCTTCTGCACGAACATGCGGCGGTCGAGCATCGCCACCTTGACGAAGGGCACCACCAGGCGGCCGATCAACTCGCGCGAACGGCCCTCCAGCTCGCGTTCGTCCAGCATCACGTCGAACAGCATGCCAACCAGATCGATCGCATCTTCGTCCTGCGGGTCCAGCCGGGTCTGGCCAGGATCGACGCCGAGACGGGTGGCGCTGGACAGCACTTCACTCTTCAGCCGCTGCGCCAGTGATTCGCCGTCCTCGCCGATGGCCGCACGCAGGGTGGCGCTGGGCGTGGCCTGCAGCAGCGACAGCACCGACATCATCTCGCGCTGGCTCAACGGGCGGTGCTGGCCAACCGCGACCTGCGCTGCCGAGGTGGCGTCCTCGCGAACGTGACGGGTCTGCTGCAGCAGCTCATGCAGGGCCTCCAGCAGCATTCCCTGCTGGCCGGCATACGCCTCGCCGTTGCCGGCATCCTCGCTCCCGAGGTGCTGCTGCATGTGGCCACGGCGCTCGGACCAGCGCGCAGCGAAGCGCTGTGCCCAGGCCGGCGCGGCCTGTTCATCATCGCTGAATTCGGATTCGAAGCCCGCCGCGTGGCGCGGCTCGACCAGATCGTCCGACCCGGGCGCCATGCGCGGGTCGGGCGCGGCAGACATTGGACGCCGCGGCGCCCCCATCTGCGACATCACGCCAGCGGCGGCCAGCTGCTCGTCCAGCTTCTCGTAGATGCGGCCCACCGGCGCGCGCAGGTCGCGCTCGCACAGCTTGATCAGCACCAGGTGCACTTCCGGCGCCAGTTCGCAGCCGGCAAAGGCCTCATGGATGGCCACGCCCAGATGTTCGGGGCTGACCGGGTTGTGGTCGGCGTCCAGCTCGGCGCCGCCGATCAGGCGGCCGAGGCGGCGGTCCAGCCGCGCCAGCACCGGCTTGAAGTCACGCAGCAGCACGGTGGCGAAATTGCGCACCGCCAGCCGCGATTCCAGTACATGTTCAGCCAGCAGGCTCAGGCCATCCTCGGCCGGCCCGGACAGGGTGGCTTCGGCCGACAACGGCTCGCCACTGGCCAGTGCATCCCAGGCCCGCTGCAGGTGGCCGGCGAAGGCGGCGGCGATGTCCTCACGGCGACGGCGCAGCTCGCGCATCGCATCCAGGAACAGCAGCTGCGACGAGCCAGCATTGCCGGCGCGGTCGAACAGTGCATCGTCGAAACGCGCCAGTGCGGCCCCGAACGCCTGGCACAGCGCCGGCAGGACCATGTCCCGGGCACGCTGAAGCTGGACCGGGTCACGGCCCGGCGATCCCATCGGTGTGGGCGCGCTCATCATTCGGGAAGGCTCCCCACCTTCTCTGGTACGACAGACAGCATGGACATCGCGACGGCCGGCACACCCCATGTGCCGGTACGTCGATGGTAGGCCGGCCAGCCCGTCACGGACAGTGAAACAGTCCTCACTTCAAACCTCATGACCGGCGGCCCGGCAAGATAGATATCGTAAGCCGTGCGAGGCCCACGAGGCGAGAGGAAGCGGTCGTCCCTTTCCCGCCAGTGGCATGATGTTCATCACAGTTTGATATTCAGGGGCGGGACGCGACACAGACGGCGTCATTGACCACCCCGACTATAATCAAACACCCGTGATGACCGGTTCAGACTCCATGCCCGACCCCGCTGCCCTGCTTGCCCTGGATGCCCGCCGCTCGGTGCCCTCGCGGCAACTGGGCGAGCCCGGACCGGATCCAGCCACCCTGCAGCGCATGCTGGCCTCGGCCGTGCGCGTGCCCGACCACGGCAAGCGCGTACCGTTCCGCTTCCTGAAGATCGCCGGCGATGCACGTCACACTCTGGGCGACTTCCTGGCCGAGCGCAGCCGCCAGCGCGACCCGCATGCGGGCGAGGCAGTATTCGAGAAGGACCGCCAGCGTTTCAGCCATGCGCCGCTGGTGATCGTGGTGGTGGCCAGCCCGCGGCCAGACCCGAAGGTGCCCGAGCAGGAACAGCTGATGACCGCCGGCTGCGTCTGCTTCGCCCTGCTGCAGGCCGCGCAGGCGCTGGGCTTCGGCGCGCAGTGGCTGACCGCCTGGATGGCCTTCGATCCGGCGGTACAGGCCCACCTAGGCCTGGTCGAAGGCGAACGCATCGCCGGCTTCATCCACATCGGTACACCCAAGGCCGATGTACCTGAGCGCGAGCGCCCCGATCCGGCGGCCCTGCTGCGCGACTGGACGCCACCGGCATGAGCCTGCCGGCTCCGCCGCCATCGCTGTATCTGGTCGACGCCAGCATCTACGTGTTCCGCGCCTGGCACTCGCTGCCGGACCAGTTCCAGGACGCGCAGGGCTGGCCGACCAACGCCGTGCACGGCTTCGCCCGCTTCCTGCTGGACCTGCTGGAGCGCGAGCGCCCCCGGCACATCGCCATCGCCTTCGACGAAGCGCTCGACAGCGGCTTCCGCCATCGCCTGTACCCGGCCTACAAGGCCAACCGCGACCCGGCACCGGAGGCGCTCAAGCGCCAGTTCGTACACTGCAAGGCGCTGTGCGCGGCATTGGGCCTTGCGGTGCTGGCCCACCACGAATTCGAAGCCGATGACCTGATCGGCAGCGCCCTGCACGTGCACCGTGGCAGCCACCGCGGGGTGATCATCTCCGCCGACAAGGACCTGTCGCAGCTGCTGCTGGATCACGACGAGCAGTGGGACTACGCACGCAACCAGCGTTGGGACGTAGCCGGAGTGAAGGCGCGGCACGGCGTGCACGCGCACCAGATCGCCGATTACCTGGCACTGTGCGGCGATGCGGTGGACAACATTCCCGGTGTCAGTGGTGTCGGCAGCAAGTCCGCCGCCGTGCTACTGGCCCACTTCGGCAGCATGGATGCGCTGTACGAACGCCTGGACGAAGTGCCGTTCCTGCGCCTGCGCGGCGCGGCACAGATGGCGGTGCGCCTGCGCGAACAGCGCGAGCACGCCCAGCTCTGGCGCCAGCTGACCACCATCGCGCTGGACGCGCCGCTGGACGGCAGCCAGCCCGGGCTGCTGCGCCAGGCGGCCGACCCGGAGCTGCTCGGTGGCCTGTGCCAGACCCTGCGCTTCGGCCCGATGACCCGCCGCCGGCTGTTCGATGCCGCCGGCGTGGCCGACCCCGTTCCCACTCCATCCTTTTCCAATTCCAGCGAGCCCGCATGAGCCAGCGCAACACCGAAGCCCCGCGTGTCGTCTATGAAGGCAAGTACCAGCGCATGCTGGTGCGCGGCACCTGGGAATACAGCGAACGTACCCACGCCGGTGGCCTGGCCGCGATCATCATTGCCGTCACCCCGGAGGACAAGGTGCTGTTCGTCGAGCAGTTCCGCGTGCCGCTGCAGGCACCCACCATCGAGATGCCGGCCGGCCTGGTCGGCGACATCCACGCCGGCGAATCGATTGAAGTCTCGGCCGTGCGCGAACTGGAAGAAGAAACCGGCTGGACCGCCGATCACGCCGAAGTGCTGATGATCGGCCCGACGTCGTCCGGCGCCAGCAGCGAGAAGATCGCCTTCGTACGCGCCACCGGCCTGCGCCGGATCGGCGAAGGTGGCGGTGATGACAGCGAGGACATCACCGTGCACGAGATTCCACGCAGTGAGGCCGCGGCCTGGCTGGTGCAGAAGATGGGCGAAGGCTACGAGCTGGACGCCAAGCTCTGGGCTGGCCTGTGGATGATCGAGCACCACCTGGACGGGCGCCCGCGTGGCTGACGCCGACCTGCATGCGCTGCCGGCGCTGCTCGGCGCCGACGACCCGGCAATCTACGCGATTCACCGGCCGCAGGGCGCTTCGCCGTACCTGCTGCTGGCTGACCACGCCGGCCAGCAGGTGCCGCGTGCTCTGGGCAGGCTTGGCCTGGCACAGACCGAACTCGGCCGCCACATCGGCTGGGACATCGGCATTGCCGGCACCACCCGCGCACTGGCCGAACGGCTGGATGCCTGGGCGATCGAACAGACCTATTCGCGGCTGCTGATCGACTGCAACCGCCCGCTGGCCTCGCCGACGCTGATTCCGGAAGTGAGCGACCACACCGTGGTCCCGGGCAATGCCGGGCTGTCGGTGGCGCAGCGGCAACAGCGCATCGACGCGATCCACGCGCCGTACCACGCGCGCATCGACGCCGAACTGGACGCACGCCGCGATGCCGGTCGCCCCACCCTGCTGGTGATGATGCACAGCTTCACGCCAGCGATGAACGGCATGCAGCGGCCGTGGCATGCCGGCGTGCTGTACCACCAGGACACGCGCTTTGCGCATGCACTGCTGCAGGCACTGCGCGACGAAGGCGACCTGGTGGTGGGTGACAACGAACCGTATTCGGTCAGCAGCACCAGCGACTACGCGGTGCCGGTGCATGGCGAGGGCCGCGGTCTGGTGCACGTGGAACTGGAGATCCGCCAGGACCTGATCGCCGATGCCGCCGGGCAGCAGGCATGGGCGGAGCGGCTGGCGCGGATCTTCAGCGCGCTGCAACCGCAGTTGCTGGCCGCCGGGTGATTTACCCAGGCTTGGTAGTGCCGGCCGCTGGCCGGCAACTGCAATGATCCAACGAACCTGAGGTTGCCGGCCAGCGGCCGGCACTACCGCAATACGGGCGCATCCATCCACGGGAACGGCTTGACCCCGTGCACCTGCACGGTCGCACCGGTGGCGTCGAAGTCATCCTTGGGAGCGGCTGGCGCGGATCTTCAGCGCGTTGCAACCGCAGTTGCTGGCCGCCGGGTGATTTACCCAGGCTTGGTAGTGCCGGCCGCTGGCCGGCAACTGCAATGATCCAACGAACCTGAGGTTGCCGGCCAGCGGCCGGCACTACCGCAATACGGGCGCATCCATCCACGGGAACGGCTTGAACCCGTGCACCTGCACGGTCGCACCGATCGCTTCGAGATCATCCTTGATCGCCTGCGCGCGGCGACGATCCAGCGCTTCACCCAGCACCAGCGGCAACGCACGGCAGCGCGCCAACGCCTCGCCCACCGGCATCTCCAGCAGGCGCGCCACGCGCTGCGCAGCAGCCTTCAGCTGGTCTGCCGGGCACGCCACCAGGCACAGATCGAACGAAGCGAAGATGCCTGCGCCCACCCCTGCCTCGCGCGCCTCCGCTTGTTCCTCAGCACCCGCTTCGCCCAGAGCCTCGTCGATACCTTCGACCTGCTGGAATGCGTCGTACTCGGTGTAGTACGCCAGTGCCTGCGCGTAGTCCTGCAGCGACGACAGCGGGCGTTGCCGCTTCTGCACATCCAGCACGTCGGCAAACGTGGCCGGCTCCAGATACGGGAACAGCCCCATCGCTGCCGAAGCGGCCGATCGCTCGCCGTCGTCATCCAGCGCTTCATCACTGGATGACGGCAACCACAACCGCGCAGCCAGCAGGTCCTCGTTGCTGGCCATCACCCAGCCGAAGGCGTTCCACGCCTCATCGTCATCGTTGCAGGCAGCGAAGGCATGCAGGGTCTGTTGCAGGTCCAACAGTTCGATCATGCGTCGGTGCTCAGGCAGGCAGTCGCTGCCGAGTCTACCGGCGCCGGGCGCAGGCCCAACGCGATCACCACGCCGAGCGCGGCGAACAGCGCGGCGCCGTACTGTGCATTGACCATGCCCTGCAACGCATCAGGGCTGGTTGCCGCCTGCGTGCCGCGCGCGGCGTTGGCGACCATCACCAGTACCGCCAATCCCAAGGCGCCGCCGATCTGCTGGGCGGTGGCCGCCATGCCGGACGCGACGCCTTGCTGCGGACCCGGCACGCCCTGCCCGGCCACGATCCACATCGCCGTCCAGCTCATGCCCTGGCCGATGCTGAGCACCACGATGCCCGGCAACAGCGGCCAGTAGCTGGCGCCATGCGGCATCGCCAACGCAACCGCGGCGATGCCGACGGCACCTGCGGCGAAGCCCCAGGCCAGCACCTGCCGTGGCGAACGGCGCCGCAGCATGCGTTCGGCAATCCGGATGCCGAAGGTGCACACCAATGTCGGCAGCAGGAAGGCCATACCGGCCTGCAGCGGGCTCCAGCCATAGCCATCCTGGAAGTAAAGCGCCAGGAAGTAGTACTGCACGCCATAGCTGCTCATGAAAGCGAAGGTCAGACCCAGCGCGGCGCGGAGGCCGGGCAGGCGCAACAGCGAAAACTGCATCAGCGGGTCACGGCTGCGCTTTTCGATCTGTACGAACACCGTCAACAATACGGCTGAAAGCAGCAGGCAGATGAGCGTAGCCGGCGCCGTCCAGCCCCACTCCGGCCCTTGCACCAGGGTGGTGACCAGCAGGCTGCCGCCAGCGGTGACAGTGAGACAACCGGCCAGATCGAAGGAACGGCCCTGCACGCGTGGACCATCGGCCGGCAGCCATGTACCGGCCGCGACCGCGCACGCCGTGGCCAGCGGCACGATCACCGCGAGCACCGCCGGCCAGCCGAACGCCTGGGTCAGCACGCCACCGAGCAGCGTGCCCAGCGCCAGGCCGACCGCGCTGGCCATGCTCCAGATCGCCAGCGCACGATTGCGTATCGGGCCTTCGGCGTACAGCGTGTTGATCAGCGCCAGCGTGGCCGGGAACAGCAGCGCCGCCCCGACGCCTTGTGCGGCGCGCGCGATGATCAACAGCGTGGCGTTCGGCGCCAGCGCGCCGAGCAGCGAGGCCAGCGCGAACAGCAGCATGCCCAGCCGGTAGAAGCGGCGGCGGCCGATCAGGTCGGCGGCACGGCCACCCAGCAGCAGGCTGCCGCCGAAGGCCACAGTGTAGGCACTGACCACCCATTGCAGCTGCTGCGCGTTGATCTGCAGCGCGCGACCCATGTCATGCAAGGCAACGAAGATGATGGTGGCATCCAGGGCAATGATCAGCTGGGCGGTGGCCAGCAGGGTCAGCGCCCAGCGCGGGTATTTGAGGGGAGGCATCGGCGGTCTGGCGCGGTGGGGGAGCGCAGTCTCATTGATGCGAGCCAATCAATAAACCCCTCCCCGACCATATCTGTCATGATTTTCGGCATGAATGGAGCCTCGATGGACCTCAATGCGGTGCGCATGCTGGTGCAGGTGGCCGAAGCGCGCAGTTTCACCGTGGCCGCCGGCCAGCTGGGCCTGAGCCAGTCCGGCCTGTCGCGCGCGATCGGGCGGCTGGAAGTCATGCTGGGGGTGAAGCTGCTGCAGCGGAACACCCGCAACGTGGCGCTGACCCCGGATGGCCGCCAGTTCGTGGAACAGGTGGCACCACTGCTGGCCGGCCTGGACGATGCCGAACGGCAACTGGCCGACCGCCCGTGCACGCCCTCGGGCACATTGAAGGTCAGTGCGCCGTCGATGTTCGGGCGCAAGGTGCTGGTGCCGATGCTGGCGCCGTTGCTGCAGCAGCATCCGCAGCTGCAGGTGGAAGCGGTGCTCAGCGACCGTCTGGTCGATCTGGTCGAGGAAGGCTTCGATGCCGCGCTGCGCACCGGCGTCATCGCCGACCAGCGCATCGTCGCGCGGCCATTGCGGCCGCTGCGCTGGGTGACGGTGGCCAGCCCCGCCTATCTGGCCCGTTGCGGCGCACCGGACGATGTGTCCGCGCTGCAGGATCATGCCTGCCTGGCGGTGCGCAACCTGCGCAGTGGCCGGCTGGTGGACTGGCAGTTCCTGCAGGAGGGGCAACTGCGCGAGTTCACGCCGCCGACGCGGATGGTGTTCGACAGCGGCGATCCGCTGGTGGAAGCGGCCATCGCCGGTATCGGCATCGTGCAGGTGATGGATTTCGCCGTGGCCGATGCGTTGGCCGATGGCCGCCTGCAGCGCGTGCTGCAGCCGTTCGAAGGCCGCAGCCGCGAACTGTCGTTGATCTACCCACCGTCGCGCCAGCATTCGCCGAAGCTGCAGGTACTGGCCGACGCGTTGCTGGCCGGGCAGTGGTAGCGCCGGCCGCTGGCCGGCGTCTGCGCGCATCCAACCGTTTCCGGGTTGCCGGCCAGCGGCCGGCACTACCAGGCTGCGGTAGATCCACGCCATGCGCGGATGAGGGCCGATAGCGCCGGGCATGGCCCGGCGTTACCGATCAGGCGAAGCTATCGGTGGCGCGCACCAGCGCGTCCACGTTTTCGGCTTCGAACGCCGAGTGGCCCGAAGCCGGCGTGATTTCCAGCTTCGCCTTCGGCCACACCTTGGTCAGGTCCCAGGCGTTGGCCAGCGGGCAGACCACGTCGTAGCGGCCGTGCACGATCACACCAGGAATGTCAGCGATGCGGTGCGCGTCGCGCAGCAGCTGGTCTTCCACTTCGAAGAAGCCGCCGTTGACGAAGTAATGGTTCTCGATGCGGGCAAAGGCCAGCGCGAAGTGCGGGTCTTCGTGGCTGTTGATGAAGTCATCGTCCACGTGCAGGAAGCTGGTCGCGCCCTCCCACACCGCCCACGCCTTGGCCGCTTCCAGGCGGGTGGTTTCGTCTTCGCTGGTCAGGCGACGGTGGAAGGCCGAGATCAGGTCATGACGCTCCACCGACGGAATCGGCTTGAGGTAGTGCTCCCACGCATCCGGGAACAGGCGGTTGGCGCCTTCCTGGTAGAACCATTCCAGCTCCCAGCGACGCAGCATGAAGATGCCGCGCAGGACCAGTTCGGTCACGCGCTGCGGGTGGGTTTCGGCATAGGCCAGCGCCAGGGTCGAACCCCAGCTGCCGCCGAACACCTGCCAGCGATCAACCTTGAGATGCTCGCGCAGCTTCTCGATATCGGCGACGAGGTCCCAGGTGGTGTTGTCCACCAGGTCCGCGTGCGGCGTGGAACGGCCGGCACCGCGCTGGTCGAACAGGATGATGCGGTACTTGGACGGGTCGTGGAACTGGCGCATCTTGTCGCTGCAACCACCGCCCGGGCCACCGTGCAGCATCACCACCGGCTTGCCATCCGGGTTGCCGCACTGTTCGAAGTACAGCGTGTGGCGGTCGTCGACCTTCAGGGTGCCGACGTCGTAGGGGGTGATGGCGGGGTACAGCGTACGCATGCTTGCAGCTCCAGGGTGATGCCCTGCCGGGGCAGGAGAACCTCCATTCTAGGCCGGACGCCGGCCCAGGGTGATGCGGTCGCGCTGCTCCAGATCCTGTACGGTCTGCACCTCCGTAAAACCCGCCGCGTCGAACAGCGCGCGGATCGCCGCGCCCTGGTCCCAACCGTGCTCGATCAGCAGCCAACCGCCGGGCAGCAGGTGGGCCTGGCCACCGTCTACGATGCGACGGATGTCATCCAGGCCATCCACGCCGGAGGCCAGCGCGGAAGCCGGTTCAAAACGCAGGTCGCCCTGCTCCAGATGCGGGTCGTCGCTGGCGATGTATGGCGGGTTGCTGGCAATCAGGTCGAAGCGTGCACCCTGCAGTGGCGCATACCAGTCGTGCCCGCCCTCGGCGAAGCGGACGTTGCGCAGTTCGTGGCGAGCAGCATTGCGCGCGGCCACGGCCAGCGCGCCCGGGCTGGCATCGGTAGCCAGCACCTGCGCTTGGGGCCGTTCGCTGGCCAGTGCAAGTGCAATCGCACCGCTGCCGGTGCCCAGGTCAGCCAGCTGCAGCGCCTGGTCCTGCGGCAGGCGCCCCAGCGCCAGCTCGACCAGCAGCTCGGTTTCCGGGCGCGGGATCAGCGTGGTTGGATCGACTTCCAGGTCCAGCGTCCAGAAACCGCGGCGGCCGGTCAGGTAGGCCACCGGCTCACCGGCCACGCGGCGGGCCAGCAACGCTTCGAAGGCGGCCAGGTCGGCGGCGGCCAGCGGATCGGTGGCATGCGCGAACAGCCAGCTGCGCGGGCGGTCCAGCACGTGCAGCAGCAGCAGTTCGGCCTCGTGGCGGGCCTCGACGCCGCCGAGGCGGGCACTGGCCTCGGCCACGACCTGGCGCAGGGAAGGTTCGGGTTGGAAAGGCATTCCGTAATTGTAGAGCCGAGCCCATGCTCGGCTGCTTCTGGCGCAGTCGAGCTACACATCCACAGGTCCGCAGTCGAGCATGACTCGACTCTACAAAAGGCTGCAATCCGTTCAGGTTCTGCCCGAGCGGATAAGGAGGGACTATTGGCCCTGTTCAGCCGTTCCGGAAGATTTTCCTTGTCACACAGGCAGTTGCAGGATGAAAGCGTCCGGGTTCAGTGCCTGCTCAGTGCATTTTGATAGACTACATCTATCAAATAGATGCAATCAATGGATTGTTCTTATCGCCAGCGAGTCGGTAACCTAGCTCCTGTCGATTCACCCACTCCCCTTCACCAGAGGAAAAACGATGTCCCTGATCAACACCCAGATCCAGCCGTTCGAAGCCAACGCTTACCACAATGGCGAGTTCATCAAGGTTTCCGACGCCAGCCTGAAGGGCCAGTGGTCCGTCCTGATCTTCATGCCGGCCGCCTTCACCTTCAACTGCCCGACCGAGATCGAAGACGCGGCTGACCATTACGCCGAGTTCAAGAAGGCTGGCGCCGAGGTCTACATCGTCACCACCGATACCCACTTCTCGCACAAGGTGTGGCACGAAACCTCGCCGGCCGTCGGCAAGGCCCAGTTCCCGCTGGTCGGCGACCCGACCCACCAGCTGACCAACGCCTTCGGCGTGCACATTCCGGAAGAAGGTCTGGCCCTGCGTGGCACCTTCATCATCAACCCGGAAGGCGTGATCAAGACCCTGGAGATCCACTCCAACGAGATCGCCCGTGACGTCTCCGAAACCCTGCGCAAGCTGAAGGCTGCCCAGTTCACCGCCGCCAACCCGAACCAGGTGTGCCCGGCCAAGTGGAAGGAAGGCGAGAAGACCCTGACCCCGTCGCTGGACCTGGTCGGCAAGATCTAAAGCAGTACCGGCCTGCCGTGGCCCCACGCCACGGCGCGCCTTTCATCCCCGTGCCGGTCCCCCCGCCGGCGTGGGGGTGAACCCAAGACAGCCAACGCTCGCCCGCCTTGGCCAGCCAGCCCCTTCCACGGTCGCTGTCTTGGGTTCACCCCTACCCCCTGCTGGTCCGCTACCTTCTACAGCGGTGCCACGCCCCCTGTTTGCCTGAAGCCAGGAGATGACCCGATGTTGGACGCCAACCTGCAGTCGCAGCTGAAGACCTATCTGGAGCGCGTGACCCGCCCGATCCAGATCACCGCGCACGCCGACGACGGCGCCAAGTCGCAGGAAATGCTGGAACTGCTGCAGACCCTGGGCAGCCTGTCGGACAAGATCTCGCTGCAGGTGCTGCGCGATGGCCAGGGCCGCGTGCCGTCCTTCGACCTGGGCACCCCGGGCCAGGACATCCACCTGACCTTCGCCGGCCTGCCGATGGGCCACGAGTTCACCTCGCTGGTGCTGGCGCTGCTGCAGGTCGGCGGCCACCCGTCCAAGGCCACCGCCGAGCTGATCGAGCAGGTGCAGAACCTGGAAGGTGAATACAAGTTCGAAACCTACTTCTCGCTGTCCTGCCAGAACTGCCCGGACGTGGTGCAGGCGCTGAACCTGGCCGCGGTACTCAACCCGCGCATCCAGCACGTGGCCATCGACGGTGCCCTGTTCCAGGACGAAGTCGAGAAGCGCGAGATCATGTCGGTGCCGACCGTGTACCTCAACGGTGAAGTCTTCGACCAGGGTCGCATGACCCTCGAGCAGATCGTCGCCAAGCTGGACACCAATGCCAGCAAGCGCGATGCCGAGAAGATCGCCGCCAAGGACGCCTTCGACGTGCTGGTGGTGGGCGGTGGCCCGGCCGGCGCAGCAGCGGCGATCTACGCCGCGCGCAAGGGCATCCGCACCGGCATCGCCGCCGAGCGTTTCGGTGGCCAGGTGCTGGACACCATGGCGATCGAGAACTTCATCTCGGTGAAGGAGACCGAGGGCCCGAAGCTGGCCACGGCGCTGGAACAGCACGTGCGCGAGTACGAGGTGGACATCATGAACCTGCAGCGCGCCAGTGCGCTGGTGCCGGCCGGTGAAGACGGCCTGGTGCAGGTGCAGCTGGAGAACGGCGCGGTGCTGAAGTCGCGTTCGGTGATCCTGTCCACCGGCGCACGCTGGCGCCAGATGAACGTGCCGGGCGAAGACCAGTACCGCAACAAGGGCGTGGCCTACTGCCCGCACTGCGATGGTCCGCTGTTCAAGGGCAAGCGCGTGGCGGTGATCGGCGGCGGCAACTCCGGCGTGGAAGCGGCCATCGATCTGGCCGGCATCGTGTCGCATGTAACCCTGCTGGAGTTCGATTCCAGCCTGCGCGCCGACGAAGTGCTGCAGAAGAAACTGCGCAGCCTGGCCAACGTCACCGTGCTGACCAGCGCACAGACCACCGAAGTGCTGGGCGACGGCAGCCGTGTCACCGGCCTGGTCTACAAGGACCGTGTCGGCGGCGACGCCCACCGCGTCGAGCTGGAAGGCATCTTCGTGCAGATCGGCCTGCTGCCCAACACCGAGTGGCTGAAGGACACCGTGGCGCTGTCGCCGCGTGGCGAGATCGTCATCGACGACCGTGGCCAGACCAACCTGCCGGGCGTGTTCGCTGCTGGCGATTGCACGACGGTACCCTACAAGCAGATCATCATTGCCATGGGCGCCGGTTCGACCGCCGCACTGAGCGCGTTCGACCACCTGATCCGCTCGTCGGTGAGCAGCAGCAGTGGTGCTGTTGCTGAAGCTGCCTGATCCATCGTTCCCAGATCACCGGGAACATTGTCTGCCTGTCGGGTAACCATGCCGTCAGCCGGTCCGTTACCCCTGGGGTGTAAGGATGAACCTACGTGATCTGAAGTACCTGGTAGCCCTGGCCGACCACAAGCATTTCGGCCGGGCTGCCGCCTCCTGCTTCGTCAGCCAGCCGACGCTGTCCACGCAGATCCGCAAGCTGGAAGAAGAGCTGGGCCTGCCGCTGGTGGAACGTGCACCGCGCAAGGTGATGCTGACCCCGGCCGGCCAGGAAGCAGCAGCACGGGCACGGGTGATCGTGTCCGAAGTGGAACAGCTGAAGGAAGCGGCACGTCGCAGTCGCGATCCGGAAGCCGGTACGGTGCGCCTGGGGATCTTCCCGACCCTGGGCCCGTACCTGCTGCCGCATGTGATTCCGCGCATCCGCGATCGCTTCCCGGAGCTGGAACTGCTGCTGGTCGAGGAAAAGAGCGATGTGCTGCTGGACCGTCTGCGCGAAGGCAAGCTCGACGCTGCACTGCTGGCCCTGCCGGTGATCGACGACCAGCTGCATGCCGAGTTCCTGTTCGAGGAACCCTTCCTGCTGGCCGTATCCGGGCGCCACCCGCTGGCCCGTCGCGAACACCTGGACGTGCAGGAGCTGGCCACGCAGAAGCTGCTGCTGCTGGAAGATGGCCATTGCCTGCGCGACCAGGCACTGGAAGTCTGCCGCCTGTTCGGTGCCAACGAGAAGTCCGAGTTCCGCGCCACCAGCCTGGAAACCCTGCGGCAGATGGTCGCCGCCGACGTCGGCATCACCCTGCTGCCAAGCCTGTCGGTGCAGCCGCCGGTGCCGCGCTCGAACAACATCCGCCTGCTCGACTTCACCGGCGAAGGACGCCCCAGCCGCCGCATCGCGATGATCTGGCGCCGCAGCTCGGCCATGAACGACTTCCTGATGGAGCTGGCCGATCAGTTCAAGCGCCTGCCGCAGGCGCTGTTCACCCTGGAAGCGGTCAACGCCGCCGGCGACACGACCGCCCTGCCCGGCCCTGCGCTGAACGGCTGAACCCCCGCAGCACCGGCCTGGAATCGGCAGGAGTCGATTCCGGTCGCATTTGTCCCCACAATACAGACAGGCGGCGCCAGCAGGTGCCGCCTTTTGCATGGCTTTCAACCAAGGAGCTTCACCATGAGTACCGCCAGCGGCCTGCCGCCGTCGATCACCGTTTCCACCTTCGACATGGACCGCCTGGACGCCATGCTCGAATCCCCTGCGCTGAGCCAGACGCCTGCCGCGCTCGCGCTTGCTGAAGAACTCAACCGGGCCACCGTGCTGGCACCGGACCAGATTCCCGAAGGCATCGTCATGATGCATTCGCGCGTGGAGTGCGAAGATGAAGTGTCGGGCGAGAAGCACGTCCTGACCCTGGTCTTCCCCCGCGAAGCCAACGTCGATGAAGGCAAGGTTTCCGTGCTGGCCCCGGTCGGCAGTGCCCTGCTCGGCCTTTCGATCGGCCAGAGCATCGACTGGAACGCGCCCGGCGGCCGCAAGCTGCGCCTGCGCGTGACCGCGGTCCACAACGACCGCCCCTGATTACCGCTGCGCACCGCGCGCGATTCGATCCCCCTGCACCAGGAGCCGTAATGAGTACCCCGTCCAAACTGTCCCAGCTGCGCGAACTGTCCGTGGTCGTTGCCGATACCGGTGACTACGAGGCGATCAAGCGCCTGCAGCCGGTGGACTGCACCACCAACCCGACCCTGGTGAAGAAGGCCCTGGACCTGCCGGTCTACGCCGAGCTGATCGAACGCGAACTGGCCTGGGGCCGCCAGCAGAGTGGCGACCGCGAAGCCGTGGTGCACGCCGTGGCCGACCGCCTGACCATCGGCGTCGGCGCGCTGCTGAGCACGCTGGTGCCGGGCCGCGTGTCCACCGAAGTGGATGCCGACCAGGCCCACGACACCGCTGCCACCGTAGCCAAGGCCCGCCAGTTCATCCAGATGTACGCCGATGCCGGCGTGCCGCGCGAGAAGATCCTGATCAAGATCGCCGCGACCTGGGAAGGCGTGGAAGCCGCGCGCATCCTGCAGGCCGAAGGCATCGACTGCAACCTGACCCTGATCTTCAACCCGACCCAGGCGCTGGCCTGCAGCGAAGCCGGCGCGTTCCTGATCTCGCCGTTCGTCGGCCGCATCCTGGACTGGTACGTGGCCAACGGCCAGACCCCGGCCAACATCGATGAAGACCCGGGCGTGAAGTTCGTGCGCGGCGTGTATGCCGAATTCAAGCGCCGCGGTTCGCCGACGGTGGTGATGGGCGCCTCGTTCCGTTCGACCGCGCAGATCGAAGCGCTGGCCGGCTGCGACCGCCTGACGATTTCGCCGGATCTGCTGGAGAAGCTGGACGCCGACCACGGCGAGCTGCCGCGCAAGCTGGTGGCCGGTGCGGCGGATGGCGCGGCGGTGACCCCGATCGATGCAGCGAAGTTCGCAGCGGATCTGGCGGCCGATCCGATGGCGACCGAGAAGCTGGCGACCGGTATCGATGCGTTTGCCAAGGATCTGGAAGCACTGCGCGAGCGGATCCGCGCGGCACTGTGAGGATTCCGGCCAACGGCTGAGCCCCTCGTGGCGGGGGCTTGGTCGCATTGAAGCAAGAGCGAAAGCCGCGCTGGGTCGGGCGGGTTGGGTTCGCGGGAGACGCCGTGAATCCGTCCCTGGAGGCTTGGCCGCCGCATCCATGCGGCGGACACTCCCGCGAACCCAACCCGCCCGCCCTCTGACAGTTTCCGGTGGCCGCGCGCCACGGATGAAAGAAAGAAGAGCAAAGCGGGTCGCGCGCTTCGCTTGCTCGGAGCGGAGCATGGCTCCGCTCTACAGAAAGCACTGCAGGATCAAACAAAAAGGACGCGGCGAAAGCCGCGTCCTTTTTGTTTTCTTTCAGTTCGTCAGTAACCCAATGCTCTTGCCCACCGTCACCGGGAAACTGTCGAAGGCGGGACGGGTGCAGATGGCGGGACCGTCCACGGCATGGATGCCGTGGCCGAGCCCCCATGGACGGGTTTACGGCGTGTCCCGCCATCTGTACCCGTCCCGCCAAACTCACAACAACCCAGAGCCGCTTTGGCTGTTGACGTTGATTTTGACGTTGCCCGCCGCAGGCGGACCACCGCGCGTCAGCGCGGCGCCTCCACATCCAACCCGATCGGGCAGCTCACCCCGGTGCCGCCGATACCGCAGTAGCCGCTCGGATTCTTCGCCAGGTACTGCTGGTGATAGTCCTCGGCGTAGTAGTACGCCGGTGCCGGGTACACGATCTCGGTGGTGATCGGGCCGTAGCCGGCCGCATCCAGCTGCGCCTGGTAGGCCTCGCGGCTGGCCAGCGCGGCGGCGTACTGCGCCTCGTCGGTGGCGTGGATCGCCGAACGGTACTGGGTGCCGGTGTCGTTGCCCTGGCGCATGCCCTGGGTCGGGTCGTGGCTTTCCCAGAACAGCTGCAGCAGCCGCTCCAGGCTCACCACCGCCGGGTCGAACACCACCTGCACCACTTCGGTGTGGCCGGTCAGGCCCGAGCACACCTCTTCATAGGTCGGGTTCGGGGTGATGCCGCCGGCATAGCCCACCGAGGTGCTGTACACGCCCGGTTCGGTCCAGAACTTGCGCTCGGCGCCCCAGAAGCAGCCCAGCGCGAAGCGGATCTGCTGCAGGCCGGCGAAACGGTCCTTCAGCGGATGGCTGTTCACGAAGTGCTGGTTGCTGTGCAGCGGCAGCGGTTGGTCACGCCCCGGCAGTGCTTCTTCCGGGCGCGGCAGGCGCTGCTTGAAGGCGCCGATGCCGAGGATGCCCTGGCCAATTCCCAACATGATGCGCTCCTACGCCGGAAGGCCGGCTATGTCGTCTGCATCTGAAATGGGGGCGTCCGGCGCGTGGCCCAAGTCCAGCGCCGCCACGATGTCCTCGGCCTGCGGCCGTGCCGCATCAGGGATGCCTACCCGCAGCACGCCGAACAGCGGCAGCTCGCCCATGCCACCCAGCAACGACTCGCCGAACACGAAGGCCGGGATGCCGGCATCCTCCAGCGCGTGCTTGACCAGGTGGGCGTCGAACAGGTTGTCGGCCTTGTACACGATGTGCATGCGGCAGCTCCGTGGGACAGGGTCCCAGCATACGCCCGGGGGCTGAATGGTGGTGGTGACGGCGCATGACCGTTCTGCCGGCCAGCGGCCGGTACTACCCAATTGCACGGCGATCCACATTCCGTCGGCCAGCGGCCGGCGCTACCGGGAAGAGGGCCTGGTAGTGCCGGCCGCTGGCCGGCATCCCCACGCCCCACCGGGCAGCCCTGCCCCGTACGCGTTAGACTGGCGGTCTTTCTGCCTTTCTTTTCGCCGACTCATGTCCGAGCACACCCCCGCCAGCCCCGAGACCCCCGCCGACAGCCACGAAAAGCGCGATTTCATCCGCCAGATCGTGCGCGAGGACCTGGCCAGCGGAAAGCACCAGGCGATCAAGACCCGTTTCCCGCCGGAACCGAACGGCTACCTGCACATCGGCCATGCCAAGTCGATCTGCCTGAACTTCGGCATCGCCGGCGAGTTCAGCGGCGTGTGCAACCTGCGCTTCGATGACACCAACCCGGCCAAGGAAGACCCGGAATACGTGGCCGCGATCCAGGACGACGTGCGCTGGCTGGGCTTCAGCTGGAACGAACTGCGCCATGCTTCTGACTACTTCCAGACCTATTACCTGGCCGCCGAAAAGCTGATCGAACAGGGCAAGGCCTATGTCTGCGACCTGTCGGCCGAGGAAGTGCGCGCCTACCGCGGCACCCTGACCGAGCCGGGCCGCCCGTCGCCGTGGCGCGACCGCAGCGTCGAGGAAAACCTCGACCTGTTCCGCCGCATGCGCGCCGGTGAATTCCCGGATGGCGCGCGCACCCTGCGCGCGAAGATCGACATGGCCAGCGGCAACATCAACCTGCGCGATCCGGCGCTGTACCGCATCAAGCACGTCGAGCACCAGAACACTGGCAACGCGTGGCCGATCTACCCGATGTACGACTTCGCGCACGCGCTGGGCGACTCGATCGAGGGCATCACCCACTCGCTGTGCACGCTGGAATTCGAAGACCACCGCCCGCTGTACGACTGGTGCGTGGACAACGTCGATTTCGCCCATGACGACACGCTGACCCAGCCGCTGGTCGACGCCGGCCTGCCGCGCGAAGCCGCCAAGCCGCGCCAGATCGAGTTCTCGCGCCTGAACATCAATTACACGGTGATGAGCAAGCGCAAGCTGATGGCGCTGGTTACCGAGCAGCTGGTGGACGGCTGGGAAGACCCGCGCATGCCGACCCTGCAGGGCCTGCGTCGCCGTGGCTACACCCCGGCCGCGATGCGCCTGTTCGCCGAGCGCGTGGGCATCAGCAAGCAGAATTCGCTGATCGATTTCAGCGTGCTGGAAGGCGCGCTGCGCGAAGACCTGGACAGCGCCGCGCCGCGCCGCATGGCCGTGGTCGACCCGGTCAAGCTGGTGCTGACCAACCTCCCGGAAGGCCACGAAGAACAGCTGACCTTCAGCAACCACCCGAAGGACGAGAGCTTCGGCAGCCGCGAAGTGCCGTTCGCACGCGAAGTGTGGATCGACCGCGAGGACTTCGCCGAAGTGCCGCCGAAGGGCTGGAAGCGCTTGGTCCCGGGTGGCGAAGTGCGCCTGCGTGGTGCCGGCATCATCCGCTGCGATGAAGTGATCAAGGATGCCGACGGCACCATCACCGAGCTGCGTGGCTGGCTGGATCCGGAATCGCGTCCGGGCATGGAAGGCGCCAACCGCAAGGTCAAGGGCACCATCCACTGGGTCAGCGCCGTGCATGGCGTGCCGGCCGAGATCCGCCTGTACGACCGCCTGTTCTCGGTGCCGAACCCGGACGACGAGTCGGAAGGCAAGACCTACCGCGATTACCTCAACCCGGAATCGCGCCGCACTGTCACCGGCTATGTCGAGCCGGCCGCGGCCAGCGCTGCGCCGGAGCAGTCGTTCCAGTTCGAACGCACCGGCTACTTCGTCGCCGACCGCCGCGACCACACCGAAGCCAAGCCGGTGTTCAACCGCAGCGTGACCCTGCGCGACACCTGGTAGGCCTGAGGACCCGCGCGGGCGCCAGCACGGCGCCCGCATGACCCCGACGATGATCACCGCCCTCTCCGTCCTGCTCTGGTTCATCTCGCAGCATCCGCTGCTGACGTTCTTTTCGGCGATGGTGCTGGCCGGGCTGGTCTCGTGGTGGCGGCGTTTTCCGGGCTACGCCATCGTGGTGTTCCCGCTGGCGATGCTCAACATCTTCCTCGGCCACTTCCTCAACGCCGCCTTCCTCAACGTGGTGGGCGAGCCTGGTGAAGCGGTGATCGTGAAGTCCGAGCGCACCAGTTCGACCATGAACGAGCAGTACATCTGGCGCTACGAAGGGGTGCTGCGCACCGCCGAGGGCCGCGACGTGGAGGTGGTGTTCCACACCAACACCGCCTCGCTGTGGCCGCTGGAGAACGCGATCCGCATCCCGGCGCCCGACCAGCCGTTCGTGGTCAAGTACACGCCGGGTTTCCCGCGCAACTTCGTCATCCTCACCAATGAATCGCCGCACGGCATCGCCCAGGCCCGGGCCAGCGCGCGCGAGCGGGTGGAAGTGGCGGCGCGCAAGCTGCACTTCAGCCCGGGCAATGCCGATTTCCGCGCGGACTATCGCCGCGAGCTGGAAACCTGGCTGCGCGACCACGGCAACGATCCGCAGCAGCAGTCCGACGCGCAGCGATATCGCGCCGAACTTGACGCGCTCGACCGCTAGATCCCCAGGCCTTGCCTGGATGTTCCACCCCATCCATCCACAGGCCTGACATGACCACGACCTCCACCGACCTCCTCCCGCTGCTGCAGCAGGTCCTGCAGGAGGCCGGCATCGCCAGCCACGTCGACGGCGACGCGCTGCTGCTGGACAGCGGCCTGCGCCTGACCCCGCATGCGATGGCCGCGCACGCGCGCGACAACGGCGGCTGGCAGACCTCTACCGTCATCGAGAGCCAGCATCCGCTGCTGTTCGCCGATGGCCTGTTCGAGTACCAGCACGCCAACGGTGCCGATGAGCAGGCATCGCTGCTGTCCGGCTTCCAGACCTGGGTGCGGGTGGACCTGGCGACGCTGCAGACCGCGATCGGCGCCGAAGACGCGCAGGGCCTGCCGATGATGGGCCTGACCTATCCGGCCGGTGACGATGGCGAGGAACACCAGCGCACCGTGGTACTGGGGCCGCTGGCGCACTACCGCGCACAGGAGGTGGATGCCTCCACCTGCAGCGAGGACGACCACGGTTCCTGCCCCTGCTGCCTGTTCACCCGCAGCATGGAGGCCTTCGATGAGCTGCTGAAAGCCCGCCAGTTCCTCGCCATCCGCCTGTTCGCCTCGCGCGATGCCGACGGCCTGTGCGAAGCCGACTGCCGGGTCAACGGCCACGACTTCGCCGCCGCCCTGCCCCTGCTGCGCGCCTATGCCGCCAGCTGGCCGCAGGCCGGGCTGGAGTTCCGCAAGCAGTACGTGGTGATCCGCACCGGCTCGCCGGGCTGACCCACCGCCACACCCGATACAGGCCGGTGCGGCTACACTGCGCGCCGGTTTCCCAAGCAACCGCACCTTCTTCCATCCCATTACGAGGCACCCCCGCGATGCTGTACGCGCAAGTCCACCTGACCCTTCCCGCCTGGATCCACGACCAGATCGACCTGGATCGTCGATATCCGGGCGACGAGGCCAAGGTCGCGCTGGCGATCGAGCTGTCGCGGCTGAACGTCGAGCACGCCAGTGGCGGCCCGTTCGGCGCCGTGGTGTTCGGCCCGGATGACAAGGTCATCGCCGCCGGCGTGAACCGGGTGATGCCGCACGCGACCTCGCTGGCGCACGCCGAGAACATGGCCTACATGCTGGCCCAGCAGCGCCTGCAGACCCCGCGCCTGAACGCAGTGCTGTCGCCGGTCACCCTGGCCACCAGTTCGCAGCCGTGCTGCCAGTGCTACGGCGCCACCGTGTGGGCCGGCATCGACCGCCTGCTGATCGGTGCCAACTCGGCCGACGTCGAAGAGCTGACCCCGTTCGACGAAGGCCCGCTGCCGGCCGACTGGGTGGGTGAACTCAACAAGCGCGGCATCGAAGTGGTGCAGGGCCTGAACCGCGACGCCGCACGCAGCGTGCTGCGCGCCTATGGGGAAAGCGATGGCGCCCGTTACTGAGGCCGGCATCGGCCTGCTGTGCCTGTGCCGGCAGGGCTTCGAGCCCGAGCTGGCCGGCGAACTGCAGTTCCGCGCCGGTGAAGCCGGTTTCGCCGGCTACGCGCGCACCCAGCGCAATGATGGCTACGTGCTGTTCATGTGCGACGAAGCCGCCGCCCTGGCACCGCGCCTGCGCTGGCGCGAGCTGATCTTCGCGCGGCAGAAGCTGGTGGTGCTGGCCGAGCTGCCGCAGCTGGACCCAGCCGACCGCATCACCCCGATGCTGGAGGTGCTGGCCGATGCGCCGCGCTTCGGCGACCTGTGGGTGGAACATCCCGATTCGGACGCCGGCAAGCCGCTGTCCGGGCTGGCCCGTGCCTTCGGCAATGCGCTGCGCCCGGCGCTGCGCAAGGCCGGCAAGCTCACTGACAAGCCGAACGACCGTCTGCCGCGCCTGCACGTGGTGTTCGTCGACGGCACCCACGCCTTCGTCTGCGTGGCCGACCCGGCCGACAGCGCGCCGTGGGCACTGGGCATTCCACGCCTGAAGCTGCTGCCCGAAGCACCCTCGCGTTCGGCGCTGAAGCTGGACGAAGCGATGCTGACCCTGTTGACCCCTGAAGAACGCGAGGCGCTGGCCAGGCCCGGCATGCGCGCGGCCGACCTGGGTGCCGCACCGGGCGGCTGGACCTGGGTACTGACCCGCCAGCACATGCACGTACTGAGCATCGACAACGGCCCGTTGCGCCAGCACGTGCTGGACACCGGCCTGGTCGAGCACCTGCGCGCCGATGGCTTCCACTGGCATCCGGAACAGCCGCTGGACTGGATGGTCTGCGACATGGTCGAGCAACCGCGCCGCGTGGCCGAACGCATGGCCACCTGGTTCCGCGAAGGCTGGTGCCGGCACGCGATCTTCAACCTGAAGCTGCCGATGAAGAAGCGCTGGGACGAAACCCGCCTGTGCCTGGACCTGTTCCAGGACCAGGCCGGCAAGCCGCTGGTGGTGCGTGCCAAGCAGCTCTATCACGACCGTGAGGAGATCACGGTACTGGCCTCGCCGCTGCGCTGAGGAACATGCCCGCCGGGCATGGCCCGGCGCTACCGAGGAAGGGAACCATGCGATACCACCCGCTCGCCATGCTGATCACCGTGCTGGCAGCCGCACCGGCCATTGCCCAGCAGCTGCCGCACACCCCTGCACAGAGCCAGCCACTGGGCCCGACCGGCGGCGCCATCCGCCAGCAGCCACTGGGCGCCGGCCAGGTCACCGGCAGCGTCGAGATTGCACGGCCGGCCGGCGAGGCACAGGTGACCGTGCGTTCGCTGGAACCGAGCAGCGTGGTCGGCCAGTACCGCATCCACTTCGCCGCGCTGGATGTGAACGGTGATGGCTTCATCAGCCGCGAGGAAGCGCAGGCCAATCCGGCGCTGGCCGATGAGTTCAATGCGTTGGACGTGAAGCGTCGCGGCAAGCTGGATCGTGCCGACCTGGCTGGTTGGCTGGTTGATTGATCCACCGGCGCGATCTTCATCCACGCATGGCGTGGATCTACTGGATCAACGGCGGTAACGGAGCCCGCTTCTGGTAGGTGCCAACCTTGGTTGGCACATCCATCAGGCATCCTGGGCCCGGATGAGGCGAGGGTATTTCCAGCCTTGTGCCAACCAAGGTTGGCACCTACCAGAGCGACGTTGGCACCTGCCAGAGCGACCTGTATTCCGGTCAGACGCCGGCGGCGCGCTTCCAGAACGCCTGCACCAGCGGCGGCCATTTGCCGACGCAGCCCAGCGCGCGTCCACGGGCCAGGGTCAGGTGCATTTCGTCGTTGGAGAACAGGCGGTTGATCGCATCGAAACTGTAGGCGGCGATGTGGTTGTCGCTGCGCCGTTCGCGTGCCCAGCGCTGCAGGCGCTGCGGCGACAGCCGCGGCTGGCCGCGGCGTTCGGCCGACGGCGCCAGCCACTGCTGCAGGGCGGCGACATCGCGCAGGCCCAGGTTCACGCCCTGCCCGGCCAGCGGATGCACCACATGCGCAGCATCACCCAGCGCCAGCACGCGGCCAGCCACGTAGTGACGGGCCAGCTGGCGACGCAGCGGGAAGGCCGCACGCGGTGACGCCAATCGCAGTTCGCCCAGGCGCGCAGCGAAGGCACGGGTCAGTTCGCGGTTGAAGGCGTCCTCGTCCAGGGCCAGCACGCGAGCCGCTTCATCCTCGGGCAGGGTCCAGACGATCGAACTGCGACGCTCGGCCACCGGCAGCAGCGCCAGCGGCCCGGTCGGCAGGAAGCGCTGCCAGGCCGTGGCTTGGTTGGGAAGATCGCTGTCCACATAGGCCACCACGCCACGCTGGTGGTAGTCATGCTTTTCAACCTCGATCCCGGCCAGCTGGCGCAGGGTTGACTCGGCACCGTCGGCGGCCACCGCCAGTGCCGCTTCCAGGCGGCGCCCGTCATCCAGCCGCAGGCGCACGCCGTCTTCATCCTGTTCCAGCGCTTCCACCCGTGCTGGGCAGTGCAGCTGCACGCCCGCCGCCGGCAGCGCCGCCCACAGACGATCCTGCAGCAGGCCGTTCTCGACGATGTAGCCCAGCTCACGACGGCCGAAGCGATCGGCGTCGAACAGCAGATCCTCGCCACCGGCCGCATCCCACACCTGCATGCGCCGGTAAGGCCAGGCGCGGGCCTGCGCGATCGCCGGCCACACACCCAGGCGGTTCAACAGCTGCACGTTGTCAGCGGCGAAGGCGAACACGCGCAGGTCCGGCTGTGCGGCCTGCCACGGTGCCGGTTCACGGCCTTCCACCAGCGCTACCGACAGGCCGGCATCGGCCAGCGCCAGCGCACACGCGGCACCGACCACGCCACCACCAACGATGGCCACATCAAGACGCGTGCGCCGGCTCATGCGGCTTCTCCGCGGCACAGGCGCGGCACGTCACCACGGAAGCCCATCGCACCACCGACCAGCATCGACTGCACCGACGCGCGCTGTGCGGCCACCAGGCCGAGGCTGCGCAGCGGCCGCATCAGCGGTGCCGGGTTGCTGGTCAATCGTGCCAGCCCACCGGAGAACGCCACCGTCTGCCGGCGATCTTCCTCGCGACGCGCGACGTAGGCCTTCAGCAGCGCATCGCTGCCGGCATCCTCATGCGCATCCTCCAGCAGTTCGGCCAGGGTCAGCGCATCGCGAAGGCCCAGGTTGAAGCCCTGTGCGCCCAGCGGATGGATGGTCTGCGCGGCATTGCCGAGCAGCACCGTGCGCTCACCGGCCAGCGCGCGCGCCAGCACCTGGATGAGCGGGTAGGCACTGCGCGGGCCGGATTCAAGCAGGCGGCCGGCACGCCAGCCGATCGCGCTCTGCAGGCGTTGCAGCCAGGCCGCATCGTCCAACGCCATCACCGCATCGGCCTGGTCGCGTGCAACACCGTGCACGGTTCCGAAGTGGCGGTCACCGCGCGGCAGCAGGGCGGTTGGGCCGGTATCGGTGAAGCGTTCCCAGGCGGTGCCATCCGGCGCGCGCTGGCTGCGCACGCGGGCCACGAACAGGGTCTGCTGGAAATCATGGCGGTCGACTTCGATGCCCAGCGCGCCACGCACGCCGCTGGTGGTGCCATCGGCCCCGACCACCAGCCGTGCCAGCAGCACGCGCTCGCCAGCCTCGTCAGCCACCCGTACCTGGCGGTAACCATCGACCACCTCACCCAGCCCCAGGAACCGCATCGGCCGGTAACGGCGCAGGCGCGGCAGTTCCTGCAGGCGCGCTTCCAGCGCCTGGCCGAAATCGCGCGCGACCACCACCTGGCCGAACCACGGCCGGTCGTAATCGGCCGCTTCGAGCTGCACACGGCCGAAATCGCCGGCACGACTGACATGGATGCGCCGGATCGGGCCCGGTGCCATCGCCAGCTTCTGCACCACCCCCAGCGCGGTCAGCGCATTGACGGTGGCAGCGGCGAAACTGAGATTGCGCTGGTCGAACACCGCAGGCAGCTCGCCGGCCGGGCTGGCCTCAAGCAGGCCCACGTCGCGGCCCAGGCGGTCAAGGGCGATGGCCAGGCTGGCACCGACCAGGCCACCACCGACAATCAGCACGTCATGTCGTTCACTCATGTGTTCATGATACGCGCTCGCCCCGACTGTACGCCGAACGGGCGGCACCTGCGCCAACCTGCGCGGCGGGCTAGAATGAAACCTGAATCCGCTCCGGGCCCCCACCATGTCCGATACCGCCAACCGCGCCTTCGTCCTGTCCGTACTCGTACTGCTGCTGGCGGCGACCCGGGTCAATCACTTCGCGGCCATTCCGGATGCCTCCTGGGCCGTGTTCTTCATCGGTGGCTTCTACCTTGCCCGCTGGACACGCTGGGCGTTCCCGCTGCTGATGGTGTTCGCGGTGCTGGTGGACTGGATCGTGATCCGCAGCAGCGGTCTGGATTTCTGGCAGCACTACTGCGTGTCGCCGGGCTACTGGCTGCTGCTGCCGGCCTACTTCTCTTTGTGGGCCGGCGGCATGCTGCTGGGCCGCAACTACCAGAGCGCGCGCTGGCCGGTACTGGCCAAGGGCGCACTGCTGCTGGTCGCTTCGGTGGCGGTCTGCCACCTGCTGGCACAGGGCGGTTTCTACTGGAGCAGCCGCAACGTGGCCGAGCCGACCCTGGCCGGCTGGGCACAGAACTACGCGCAGTGGTTCGGGCCCTACCTGCGCACCACGGCGATCTATGTGGCGCTGGCCGCCGCCCTGCAGCTGGCCGTGGAGCAGGTGCTGAAGCTCCAGCAGGCCCGCCGCGACATCCGCCACTGAGCCGCGCCATGGGTCATCGCCTCTCGCGCATCTACACCCGCACCGGCGACGACGGCAGTACCGGCCTTGGCGACGGCCAGCGCGTAGCCAAGGATGACGCCCGCGTGGCGTCCTACGGCACCGTCGACGAGGCCAATGCCGCGCTCGGCCTGCTGTTGGCCGCGCCCCTGCCCGAGGATGTGCGCGCGCTGGTGGTGCATCTGCAGCACCAGTTGTTCGACCTGGGCGCCGAGCTGTGCGTTCCCGGCCATGCCGCGATCCACGCCGCCGACGTCTCGGCCCTGGAACAGCAGCTGGACCATTACAACGCCGACCTGCCGATGCTGAAGGAATTCATCCTGCCGGCCGGCGGCGAAGCCGCCGCGCGCTGCCATCTGGCCCGCACCATCGTCCGCCGCGCCGAGCGCGAAACGGTCACCCTGGCCCGCCACGAGGCTGTGCGCAGCGAAGCGCTGCAGTACCTCAACCGGCTGTCGGACCTGCTGTTCGTGCTGGCCCGGGTGCTGGCCCGTGCCGATGGCCACGGCGAAGCGCTGTGGCAGCCACAGCAGCGCCAGCGCTGAGTCGGCACGATGCTGGTCTATACCCACCCGTCCTGCCTGCTGCATGACCCCGGCCCCGGCCATCCGGAGTGCCCGCAGCGCCTGCAGTACGTACTCGACGCACTGCACGCCGCCTTCCCTGATCAGCTGGACTGGCGCGAGGCGCCGCCGGCCAAGTTCGGCGAACTGACCCGGGTCCACGACAGCGCCCTGCTCGACTTCGTGCTGCAACCGCAGACCGCACCGCTGCGCCAGCTGGACATGGACACCTGGACCTCACCCGGCTCGGCCAGCGCCGCCGTGCATGCCGCCGGCGCCGGCGTGGCCGCGGTCGATGCGGTGATGCTGGGCGACGACCCGCTGGCCTTCTGCGCGGTGCGCCCGCCGGGCCACCACGCCACCAGCAGCACGGCGATGGGCTTCTGCCTGCTCAACAACATCGCCATCGCCGCCGCCTATGCCCGCGACCGCCATGGCCTGGAGCGGATCGCGGTGGTCGATTTTGACGTCCACCACGGCAACGGCACCCAGGACATCTTCCAGCACGATGCCCGGGTCTCCTACTACAGCACCCACCAGGCAGGGCTGTTCCCCAATTCCGGCCTGCGCCGCGACCGCGGTGCCGGCAACCTGATGAACATCCTGTTGCCACCGGGCAGCGGCGGCTTCCGCTTCCGCAACGTCTGGGCCGACGAGATGCTGCCAGCCATCGACGACTTCCGTCCGCAGCTGCTGCTGATCTCCGCCGGCTTCGACGCCCACCTGCGCGACCCACAGGCCGATCTGATGCTGGAGACCGACGATTTCGCCTGGATCACCCGTGAACTGCATGCGCTGGCACGCCGTCACGCCGCCGGCCGGGTGGTCTCGATGCTGGAGGGCGGCTACGACCTGCAGGCCCTGGCCGAGTGCAGCGTGGCCCATGTCCAGGCCCTGATCACCCCCTCTGCGGGTGCCTCCGCCGGATGAACCCGAACCGGCAGGCTCCGGCGCCCTTCATTGCCCCTATGCAAGGGATGGGGCAAGCTACCGTCCGTTTTCGCCCGAATCCGAACCGCGTGCGCCGAGCCCTCCGCCTGCTTCCCCTGCCTCTGAGCATCGCCATCAGCCTGCCGGCGATGGCCGATGATAAGCCGCTCAACTGGGGCCTGTGCCCGGCCACCGACGTCATTCCCGCGTTCACCGACGCCCCCACCCCGGTCCCGGCCCAGGACAAGGCTGCTGCCGCAGCCGCCCGCGAGAACCAGCCGACCGACATCGAAGGCGACCAGCTGCTGGGCACCACCACGGTGCCGCAGTACGAGGGCAACGTGGCGCTGCGCCGGGGTGACCAGTTCGTCGGTACCGACAAGCTCAGCTTCGACACCGAGACCGGCAACTACATCGCCGACGGCAATGTCCGCTACCAGGACGGGTCGATCCGGATGGTCGCCAAGCGCGCCGAAGGCAACCAGGAAAGCGACACCCACAAGATCTCCGACATCAAGTACCAGCTGGTGTCACGCCGGGGCAACGGTGATGCCGAGTCGGTCGACCTGCAGGGCGCGGTCGGCCAGATGCACCGCTCCACCTACACCACCTGCGACCCGTCGCAGCCGGTGTGGAAGCTGTCGGCGCCGCAGATCGAAGTGGACAACGACGAAGGCTTCGGCACGGCCCGCAACGCCGTGCTGCGGATCGGCAAGGTGCCGGTGCTGTGGGCGCCCTACTTCAAGTTCCCGATCGATGACCGCCGCAAGACCGGCCTGCTGTTCCCGCAGCTGGGCATGTCCGGGCGCAATGGCTTCGATTATGCGCAGCCGATCTATTTCAACCTGGCGCCGAACTACGACGACACCCTGACCCCGCGCTACATGAGCCGGCGCGGCCTGCTGCTCGACAACGAGTTCCGCTACCTCTACAACGGCGGCCGTGGCGAGGTGCTGACCAGCTACATGCCCAACGACAAGCTGCGCGACCGCGACCGCGGCCGGGTGATGTTCGACGGCTACCACAACGTGAACAGCCACTGGCAGGCCCGCGCCAACCTGGCCTGGGTGAGCGACGAACGCTATGTCGAGGACTTCGCCAACCGCCTGGTGGGGGTGACCGCCTCCAACCTGCAGAGCACCATCGGCCTGTACGGCACCGGCCAGAACTGGACGGCCGGCATCATGGCCGACCGCTGGCAGCTGACCGACTACACCCTCGACGAGCGCGCCCTGCCCTACAACCGCGAGCCACGCCTGTTCTTCAACTGGAACAAGCCGGTGCTGCCGTGGCTGGAAACCGGCATCTACACCGAAGCGGTGCGCTTCACCCACGACGACGTCAACTTCAAGTACGACGCCAGTGCCGGCACCGACCTGCAGTACACCCGCAACGGGCAGGTGCAGCGCATGTTCGGTGGTTCGCGCCTGGACGTGAAGCCCTACGTGTCGTTCCCGATCAGTGGCGCAGCCTGGTACGTAACCCCGACCCTGGCCTACCGCTACACTGCCTATGACCTGGATCGCGGCCTGGCCGACAGTGTCCGCCGTACCGTGCTCACCTCCCAGGGCATCGATCCGAACACCGCCACGCCCGAGCAGCTGCGCGGCAATACCTCGCCCAGCCGCAGCCTGCCGATCGGCAGCCTCGATGCCGGCCTGTTCTTCGACCGCGAGACCACCATCCGCGGCAAGTCGTTCCTGCACACCCTGGAGCCGCGCCTGTTCTACCTGCGCACGCCCTACCGCAACCAGGACGAGCTGCCGATCTTCGACACCCGTGACTTCACCTTCAGCTGGGGCCAGCTGTTCCGCGACTCGCGCTATACCGGCGCCGACCGCCAGAACGATGCCAACCAGCTGACCCTGGCACTGGGCACCCGCTTCATCGACCAGACCACCGGCAAGGAACGCTTCTCGGCCGCGATCGGCCAGATCCAGTACTTCGACGAATCGCGGGTGAGCACCACGCCGGGCGGCGCGCCGGTGGAGAAGGGCAAGTCGGCGTGGATCGCCGACGGCAACTACATGATCAACGACCGCTGGACCCTGGGCGCCACCTACCAGTGGGACCCGAAGTACAAGCGCGAGGATCTGGCCAGCGTCCGCGCCCGTTATCTGATGCCCAACGATGGCGTGATCAACCTCAGCTACCGCTACCGCATCAATGCCGGCGCCCCGGCAACCGCCAACAAGCATGACCGGACCCTGCTGGAGCAGGCCGACCTGTCGTTCCTGTACCCGCTGAATGCGCGCTGGAGCCTGGTGGGCCGGTATTACTACTCGCTGCAGGACAAGGAACCGCTGGAGATCATCGCCGGCGTGCAGTGGGACAGCTGCTGCCTGGCCGTGCGTGCAGTGGCCCGCCGCTACGTGCGCAACCGCGAAGGCGACATGAACAATTCCATCCAGCTGGAGTTCGTCCTCAAGGGCCTCAGCTCCATCGGCCAGGACACGGACCGTACGCTGCGCCGTGCTATCCTCGGCTACAACCGCGACGACCTCTATCTCGTGCCGCCCAGCAACACCGGGGCGACCCGGGATGACTACGATCCGAATCAGATCCCATGACCAAGCGCTTCCCCGTTCTTCTCGCCTCCCTGCTGGCGGTGTCCAGCGTGTCCGCCCCCCTGCAGGTGCTCGCGCAGGAGGCGCAGCCGTTGGACCGCATCGCCGCCGTCGTCGACGAGGACGTGATCCTGCAGAGCGAGCTCCAGCGTGCGATCGCCAACATCAAGGCGCAGTACGCCGGCCGTGAAAACCAGCTGCCGCCGGAAGACGTACTCAGCCGCCAGGTGCTCGAGCGCCTGGTGCTGGTCAAGCTGCAGGTGGCCCGCGCCCAGGGCAGCGGCATCCGCGTCAGCGACCAGGAGCTGAACCAGGCGATGAATGCCATCGCCCAGCAGAACGGCTCGAACCTGGATGCACTGCGCCAGCGCCTGGCCCACGACGGCATCGACTTCAACGATTTCCGCGCTTCGGTGCGCGATGAAATCACCGTGCAGCGCCTGCGCCAGAGCTTCGCGCAGAGCCGCATCAGCGTCAGCGAGGGCGAAGTCGACGCCGCCCTGAAGCAGCAGGCCACGGTTGGCAACCAGTACCACCTGGCGCACATCCTGATCGCCCTGCCCGACGGCTCCAACGCCGACCAGATCGCCACCGGCCAGAAGAAGGCCGAAGGCGTGAAGGCCCTGCTGGACAAGGGTGAGCTGGACTTCAACGCCGCCGCCGTGCGTTATTCGGACAGCCCCAACGCGCTGGAAGGCGGCGACCTGGGCTGGCGCAGCCTGGACGAAATCCCGCAGGCCTTCGCGCAGATGATGGAAAAGATGAAGCCCGGCGAAGTGGTCGGCCCGATCCGCGGCCCCAGCGGCTTCCAGCTGCTGAAGCTGGTGGAAGTGCGTGATGCCAGCGCCGCCAGCGGTGGCGAGCACACGGTCACCGAGTACCACGGCCGCCACATCCTGGTGCGCGTGGACGATCACCAGACCGACGCTGCCGCCAAGGCCAAGATCGATACCCTGCGTGCCCGCATCGCCGGTGGCGCGGACTTCGAGACCGTGGCCAAGGAGTCCTCCGAGGACAACAACAGCAAGGGCCAGGGCGGCGATCTGGGCTGGTTCCCGGCTGACGCATTCGGCCCGGTCTTTGGCCAGCAGGTCGCCGGCATCCAGGACGGTGGCGTCAGCCAGCCGTTCCGCACCGATGCCGGCTGGCACATCGTGCAGCGCGTGGGCACCCGCCAGACCGACGTGACCACTGACAACCAGCGTGCCCAGGTCCGCGAGACCATCGGCCGCCGCAAGCTGGAAGACGAGTACAACCGCTTCCTGCAGGAACTGCGTGGCGAAGCCTACGTCAGCTTCCGCAGCGGCGACCGCGCGGAAAACACCGCCACGCCGCCGCAGTCCTGACCGATGCGCCCCGAGCTCGCTCTGGTACCGGGCGAGCCCGCCGGGATCGGCCCGGAGCTGTGTGTCCGCCTCGTCCAGCAGCCGCGTGAAGATTGCCGGCTGCTGGCCTTCGCCGACCCGGATACCCTGCGCGCGGCCGCGGCCGCGCTGAACCTGCCCCTGCAGCTGTTGCCCGAGGACGCCGAAGCACGCGTCCCCGGCGATCTGCGTGTGCGCGTGGTAGCCAATACCGTGCCCAGCCACTTCGTCCAGGCCAATCCGGCCAATGCCGGCGCCGTCATCGGCGCCCTGCTCGGTGCCGGCCAGGCCTGTCTGTCCGGCGAACTGCACGGCGTAGTCACCGGCCCGGTGCACAAGGCGGTCATCAACGAAGGCGGCATCGCCTACAGCGGCACCACCGAACTGCTGGCCGACCAGGCCGGGGTGAAGGTGGTGATGATGCTGGCCAACCACATCGTGCGCGTGGCCCTGGCCACCACCCACCTGCCACTGCGCGAGGTGGCCGACGCGATCACCGCGCCCGGCCTGGAACACACCCTGCGCACCGTGCACGCTGCGCTGCGCCGCGAATTCGGCCTGCCCGCGCCACGCATCGCCGTGCTCGGCCTGAACCCGCATGCCGGTGAAGACGGTCATCTGGGCCGCGAGGAACTGGACCTGGTCATCCCGCTGCTGCAGCGCCTGCGCGCGGAGGGCATGGACCTGATCGGGCCGCTGCCGGCCGATACCGCCTTCCTGCCGGCCAAGCTGGCAGGCTTCGACACCGTGCTGGCGATGTACCACGACCAGGGCCTGCCGGTGCTGAAGTATTCGGGCTTCGAGCAGGCGGTGAACCTGACCCTGGGTCTGCCCTACCCGCGCGTGGCGGTGGACCATGGCACCGCGCTGGACCTTGCCGGCCGCGGCATTGCCGATCCTTCCAGCCTGCAGGCGGCAACGACGCTGTGTGCGCAGCTTGCGCGGCAACGTACACTGAGCGCATGAATTCCCCGCATTCCCCCTCCGGCCCGGTGTTCACCGCCCCGGCCAAGAAGCAGCTTGGCCAGCATTTCCTGGCCGACCGCCACTACATCGACAAGATCGTGATGGCGGTCAACCCGAAAGACGGTGACCGCCTGGTCGAGATCGGCCCCGGCCAGGGCGCGATCACCCTGCCGCTGCTGCGCGTGCATCCGAAACTGACGGTGATCGAGTTCGACCGCGACCTGATCGCGCCACTGACCGCCGCCGCCGAGCCGCTGGGCGAGCTGACCATCGTCCACCGCGACGTGCTGCGCGTGGACTTCACCGAGCTGGCTGCCGGCCAGCCGATCCGCCTGGTCGGCAACCTGCCCTACAACATCTCCTCGCCGATCCTGTTCCATGCACTGGAACATGCGGCGGTGATCCGCGACATGCACTTCATGCTGCAGAAGGAAGTGGTCGACCGCATGGCCGCCGGCCCCGGCAGCAAGGTGTACGGCCGGCTCAGCGTGATGCTGCAGGCCTACTGCCAGGTGACCTCGCTGTTCGTGGTGCCGCCGGGCGCGTTCCGGCCGCCGCCGAAGGTCGATTCGGCCGTGGTGCGGCTGGTGCCGCGTGACCCGGCCACGATCAACATCCACGACCACAAGCGTTTCGCCGAGGTGGTCAAGGCCGCCTTCGGGCAGCGCCGCAAGACCCTGCGCAACGCCCTGAACAACGTGGTGTCCGCCGAACAGTTCGTTGCCGCCGGCGTGCGTCCCGATGCCCGCGCCGAACAGCTGGACGTGGCCGAATTCATCGCTTTGGCCAATGCCTCCTGATTACACTGCCGGTATGGAAGACGCTGACGTTTATGCCATCTCCGTCGAAGTCGCACCGCGCTTCCTCGACGATCAATCCGCGCCGGAAGACGGGCGCTATGCGTTCGCCTACACGATCCGCATCCACAACCAGGGGCGTGTTGCCGCGCGCCTGGTCGCACGCCACTGGCGCATCACCGATGCCAACGGCCGCGTCGAGCATGTCGATGGTGACGGGGTGATCGGCGAGCAGCCGCGCCTGCGTCCCGGTGAAGACTTCCATTACACGTCCGGTGTCATGCTGGGGACCGATCACGGGACCATGCAGGGCCACTACGACATGGTCGCCGACGACGGCACCGAATTTGCCGCGCCGGTCGCACCTTTCGTGCTGGCCATCCCGCGTACCCTGCACTGACACGGAGGCCGAACGATGAGTGTGTGGGCGATCGGCGACCTGCAGGGCTGCTATGACGTCACCCAGCGACTGCTGGAGAAGATCCGTTTCGACCCGGCGCAGGACACCCTGTGGTTCTGCGGCGATCTGGTCAACCGCGGTGGCCAGTCACTGGAAACGCTGCGGCTGGTGCATTCGCTGCGCGAGCACAGCGTGGTGGTGCTGGGCAACCATGACCTTTCGCTGCTGGCCGTCGGTGCGCGCACCGAAGAGGAACAGCGCAAGGTCAACCCGGACCTGCTGCGCATCGTGCAGGCCGAGGACCGCGACGAACTGCTGGACTGGCTGCGCCTGCAGAAGCTGGTGCACGTGGACCGCGAGCTGGGCTGGATGATGGTGCACGCCGGCCTGGCGCCGAAGTGGACCACGCAGATGGCCGAGAAGCATGCAGCCGAAGTCGAGGTACAGCTGCACGGCGCCGGCTACCGCAAGCTGTTCCGCAACATGTACGGCGACAAGCCGAGCTGGGCACCGAACCTGTCCGGCTACGACCGCTCGCGCGCGATCATCAACGTGCTCACCCGCATGCGCTACTGCACCCCGCGCGGGCGTATCGGCATCGAGGACAAGGGCACGCCGGGCACCCAGGAACAGGGGCTGTATCCCTGGTTCGAAGTGCCGGGCCGGGTCGAGCGTGACCTCAAGGTGGTCTGCGGCCACTGGTCGGCGCTGGGCCTGACCATCACCCAGGGCGTGCACGCCATCGACACCGGCGCGGTCTGGGGCGGCAAGCTGACCGCGATCCAGCTCGATACCGATGAACTGCGCGTGGTGCAGGTGCCAGGCCGCGATGTACCGGCACCCGTGCCCAACGCCCGCCCGCCAGCGCGCCCGGCGCACGAGCGCCCGGCTGCACCGGCGCAGGGCAAGGAACAGGGCGGCGGCAATGCTCCGGCCGCCAACCCGGGCAACCGCGGCCCGCGCCGTCGTCGTCGCCGTGGTGGCGGTGGTGGTGGTGGCTCCGGCGGTCCCAACAACAACAGCACCCCGCCGCAGGCATGACGCGGCACGGCTGGGCACCATGGACGGTGCTGCTGCTGACGCTGGCCCTGGCCAGCGGCTGCCAGCCCGGCTCGCCGACTGCTCCCACGGCTGCGGACAGCGCTGAACGCACACCGACGCCACCACAGGCGCCTTCGCCGCCACTGGTGGCTGCGGCGCGCGCGCAGATCGGCGTCACCACCCGCTACGACCCTGCCTATCAAGTGCTGGCCTATCCCGGCGGCGACGTGCCACTGGATCGCGGCGTGTGCACCGATGTGGTGGTGCGCGCCCTGCGCAGCCAGGGCCTGGACCTGCAGGCACGCGTGCATGAAGACATGCGCGGCAACTTCAGCGCCTATCCGGCGATCTGGGGCCTGTCACGGCCGGACCGCAACATCGATCATCGTCGCGTACCGAACCTGATGCGCTGGTTCGAGCGGCAGCGCTGGCAGCAGCCGATCAGCACCGCCGCCGCCGACTACGCAGCCGGCGACATCGTCGCCTGGAAGCTCAACGGCAACGGCCTGCTGCATGTGGGTATCGTCTCCGACCGGCGCTTGGCCAATGGCACGCCGCTGGTGCTGCACAACATCGCGCGCGGCACGCGGGAAGAGAACCTGCTGTTCCAGCACACGATCATCGGGCATTACCGGATGCCGTAGGCAATCCTGTAGAGCCGAGCCATGCTCGGCTACGGGATGTGTCCGGCAACAGCAGCCGAGCATGGCTCGGCTCTACAGATGGGCGGCGGTCAACGGCGCACGTAGTGCACGAAGCGGAACGCGTAGGCGTGGCGTTCGTCGGCCGGGTGCGGCTCGCTGCTCACTTCCCGCCAGTCCTGCACGTCCACTTCGGGGAAATGGGTATCGGCGGGGACTTCGGCATCCACCCAGGTCAGGTACAGGTCACTGGCCTGCTCCAGCAGCTGGTGGAAGATTTCGCCGCCGCCGATGATGCACAGCTCGCTGGCGCCCTCGCCTTCGGCAATCAACTTCGCTTCGTCCAGCGACGCCACCGCACGCATGCCCTCGAATGGCACCTGGCCGCTGCGGGTCAGCACCAGGTTGGTCCGCCCCGGCAGCACGCGGCCGATCGACTCGGCGGTCTTGCGCCCCATCAGGATCGGCTTGCCCAGGGTGAGCGCCTTGAAATGCTTGAAATCATCCGGCAGATGCCAGGGCATGGCATTGCCCTGGCCGATGCCACGGTTGCGGTCCAGCGCCACGATCATCGACAGCTTCATTGCTACCACCTCCTCAGCTGGCGTCGATCTGCAGGCGTTCGCAGGCAGCGTTCGCGGCACTGGCGGCCTGCAACGCCGCAGCCAGCGCAGGGCTGGACGTGGTCTGCTCATCCAGGCCAGCGAGGATCTTCTGCTTCTGCGCCTCTTCGATCTCCTTCAGGCCCGGTCCCGACAGGATCTCTGCCGACAGCGCAGCGATATCGTCACTGGCACCGCGCGCCAGGAACGCTTTCAGCTGGTCGTTGGAATAGACGGTGGCCAGACCCTGTTCAAGCTCACGCTGATACGCCGGGTTCTCGACGCCCGCCTTCAGGTGCTCGGTCATCGCCGTGTACATGCCGGTTACCGCCTCACGCATCTGCGCGCGGCAGCCTTCCGGAACATCCTGGGGCATCATCGTGCTGCCGTTGAATGCCCCGGCGAACGCCTGCACTTCCTCGCGCATGTGCTTGTGCACGATCTGCTCATTGACCTGCCTGGCCAACGACAGCGCATCGGCCGGTCCGGCCTGCACCATGGCCAGCGGCAGCAGGCCGCACAGCGCCAGCAGGCCCCTGGAAATCAGGCGGGTACTCATACCGCCACCGGCGCCTTGATGGCCGGATGCGGATCGTAGCCGTCGATGCGGATGTCGTCGAAATGGAAGCCGAACAGGTCGGTCACCTCCGGGTTCAACCACAGCTTCGGCAGCGCGCGCGGCTCACGTGACAGCTGCTCGCGGGCCTGCTCGAAGTGGTTCGAATACAGGTGCGCATCGCCCAGCGTATGCACGAAATCACCCACGCCCAGGCCGGTGGCCTGCGCCACCATGTGGGTCAGCAGCGCGTAGCTGGCGATGTTGAACGGCACACCGAGGAAGATGTCGCCGCTGCGCTGGTACAGCTGGCAGCTGAGCTTGCCGTCCACCACGTAGAACTGGAACAGGTTGTGGCACGGCATCAGCGCCATCTGCGAGAGCTCGCCCACGTTCCAGGCGCTGACCACCAGCCGGCGCGAGTCGGGGTTGCGCTTGATCTCGTCCACCAGCCACTGCATCTGGTCGATCTCACCGCCATCGGCGGTAGCCCAGCTACGCCACTGCTTGCCGTAGACCGGGCCGAGGTCGCCGTTCTCGTCGGCCCACTCGTCCCAGATCCGCACCTGGTTGTCCTTCAGGTAGCCGATGTTGGTGTCGCCCTTCAGGAACCACAGCAGCTCGTGGATGATCGAGCGCAGGTGCAGTTTCTTGGTGGTGACCAGCGGGAAGCCTTCGGCCAGGTTGAAACGCATCTGCCAGCCAAACACGCTGCGGGTGCCGGTGCCGGTGCGATCACTTTTCTCGGCGCCGTGTTCGAGCACGTGCGAGAGCAGGTCCAGGTAAGCCTTCATGCCTTGCCCTCGGCAGCTACCAGCGGCTGCGGCTGCAGTACCGGCGCGCGGCGCGACATCACCAGCAGCACCAGGCCGAAGGCGATCAGCGGCAGGCTGAGGATCTGGCCTCGGGTCAGCCAGTCGAAGGCCACGTAGACGCCGTTGTCGGGCATGCGCACAAACTCCACCGCGAAGCGGAACAGGCCGTACATCAGCGCGAACAGGCCACCGACCAGGTAGCGATGCCGCGGCTTGGCCGACACCGCCCACAGCACCACGAACATCACCAGGCCTTCCAGCAACGCCTCATACAGCTGCGAGGGATGGCGGGCGAACTGGTTCAACGCACCGGTGGCGAACTGCGCCTGCAGGGTGGCGTGGTCAAGCTGGTTCAGCGGCGCCGGCAGGCCGGACGGGAACACCACGCCCCAGCTACCGTCGGTGTACTTGCCCCACAGCTCGGCACCGATGAAATTGCCGATACGGCCGAAGCCCAGGCCCAGCGGCACCAGCGGCGCCATGAAATCCATGGTGTCGAAGAAATGCAGCTTGTGCTTGCGCGACCACCACCAGCAGGCGGCAATCACGCCCAACAGGCCGCCGTGGAAACTCATGCCGCCATCCCAGACCTTGAAGAGCAGCAGCGGGTTGTGCAGGAAATCGCCCAGCGCGTAGAACAGCATGTAGCCGATGCGCCCGCCCAGCACCACGCCGAGCATGGCGTAGAACAGCAGGTCGGAGAAGCCGTTGGCATCGACGCCCGGCAGGCGCCCATCGGCGATGCGCTTGCGGCCCAGCAGCCAGGCTGCGGTGAAGCCGAGCAGGTACATGATGCCGTACCAGTGCACCTTGATCGGCCCCAGCGAGAGGGCGATGGGGTCGATGTCGTGGAAATAGATCATGGAAGGTGCCTTGCGGTTGAACGCCTATTCTCGGGCCAGTGCCGCCCCGGCTCAACCAAGCAGCTGGGGCGAGTTCGGCAACGCGTCATCGTTCGACCGCGTCGAGGCCGGAAAGTGCCCTTCGATCAGGCTGGAGACCTCGTCGATGGCATCCTGCAGCGCTTCCACCGGATGGGAACCACGCAGGCCCTCGCGCAGGTGGGTGCAGACCCGCTGCCACTGTGCCGGGCTGACCCGGCCGTGCAGGCCCCGGTCGGCAACGATCTCGATCGCGTGATCGGCCAGCAGCAGGTAGATCAGTACACCGTTGTTGTGGGTGGTATCCCAGGTGCGCAGGCGGGCAAAGGCATGCTCGGCAGCCTGGCGCGGGGTGACCTTGTGCCACAGCGCGGCCAGCGGCAGGTCCGCTTCCACCGCGAACATCACCTGCCCACCGTGGCGCTGCTCACCGGCCGCGATGGCCTCGGTGATCGCCTGCAATGTGGCGGGCGGGAACGCGCGCCGTACCGACGGCGAAAACACGTGCCGACATAGACGTTGGATCATCACCAGCCCCCCGAAGCACCGCCACCACCGGAGCGGCCACCACCGCCACCCCAGCCGCCGCCACCACCAAATCCACCGCCCCCGCCGAAGCCGCCTCCGCCGCCCCAGCTGCCACCGCCCCAGCCGCCGCCGCCGGCAAAGCGGCCCGGATGACCGGAGAGCATGGCCACGATCAGCCCTACGACGCCTGCCAGGCCACTGGCCAGCAGCGTGGACGTGAACAGGAACGCCGCCAGCGCCGCACCGGCACCACCGAGCAGGCCTCGCAGCGGTCGCGGCACGCGCGAGAACACGCCGCGCAGGATGCTGCCGGCGAACACACCGATGAACAACGCCAGGAACCAGGTATCGCCGCCACCGCCGGGTTCCCGACCGCGATGGTCGCTGACCGGTGCCGGCAGCGTTTCGCCGTCGATCAGCTTGACCAGCACCGCCGTGGCGTCGGTGATGCCACCGGCGTAGTCGCCGCTGCGGAAGCGCGGCACCAGGTATTCCTGGATGACCCGGTTGGCGATGGCATCGGGAATGGCGCCTTCCAGACCGTAGCCCGGCTCGATGCGCACGCGCCGGTCGTCCTTGGCCACCACCAGCAGCACCCCGTCATCCACGCCCTTGCGGCCGATCTGCCACTGGTCGAAGACCCGCGTGGTGTACTGCGCGATGTCCTCCGGCTGGGTGGTCGGCACCACCAGCACCTGCAGCTGGCTGCCCTTGCGCTGCTGCAGTTCGATCGCCTGCTGCACCAGCGCCTGCTTCTGCGCGGCATCCAGCGTGCCGGTGGTATCGACCACCGGCGAATCCAGCGCAGGAACCGGCGCCAGCTGCTGCGCATGCGAGGCCAGCGGCAGCCACAGCAGCAGGGCCAGCAGCGCAAAGGCCAGGCGCATCGATCAGGTCCCCGGCTGCGGTGCCGGCTGCTGCTGCGGCGCGTTGCCGAAATCGACCGCCGGCGCGTTGGAGATCTGCGCTTCGTTGTCCACGGTGAAGTTCGGCTTGGTCTTGTAGCCGAAGATCTTGGCGGTGATCACCTGCGGGAACGAGCGGATGTAGGTGTTGTAGTCCTGCACCTGCTGGATGTAACGGCCACGGGCGACGGTGACCCGGTTCTCGGTACCTTCCAGCTGCGCCTGCAGGTCGCGGAAGTTCTGGTTCGACTTCAGTTCCGGGTAGTTCTCGGTGACCACCAGCAGACGCGACAGCGCGCTGCCAAGTTCGCCCTGGGCCTGCTGGAACTGCTTGAGCGAGGCTTCGTCGTCGGCATTGACGTTGATCTGGCCGACACGCGAACGGGCGTTGGTCACTTCAGTCAGCACGCGCTCTTCCTGGCTGGCGAAGCCTTTCACGGTCTGCACCAGGTTGGGCACCAGGTCGGCGCGACGCTTGTACTGGTTGATGACCTCCGACCAGCTGGCCTTGACCGCTTCATCCTTCTGCTGGATGGCGTTGTAGCCGCAGCCGGAGAGCAGGGAGGCCAACAGCATCAGGGGCAGGACACGGGTGAACAGGCGCATGGCGGAGGTTCCGGGTGGGCTTGGCGCCGAGCATGCCATGGTTCGGGTGAAAGACCGGCCATCGGGCGCCGCCCCCTCCGCGGTGGTTGTTTGCTGGTTCTCTGGGGGTGGCCGGGAGGGTGGGTTGGCTGGGGGGCGCTGCAAGTACGTCCATGTAAGCTCGATCGCCGCATCCATGCGGCTCACGCCCCAGCCAACCCACCCTCCCGGCCACGGACAATTTCCTGCGCACCGCGGGAAGATCACAAAGAAAAAAACAAAAGCAAAAGCCGGTTCTTCAGGCATTCGTGTCGACCAAGGTCGACACCTACCAAAGCAGAACGACGTTCCGACAGACCGCGGGAATCTGTCGAAGGCGGGGTGGGTCCGGTTGCGGGGGTGTCCGCGGCATGGATGCCGCGGCCAAGCCTCCATGGACGGATTCACGGCGTCCCCCGCAACCGGCCCCACCCCGCCAACCCACGGAATGCAGGCTGTTGCTGTTGCTTCGGCGGGTGCAGGGCGCAGCCCTGCCGGAAACCCTCCCCTCTCAGCAAGCCTCGGCCACCGCAGTGCGCGGACGCCCCAGCCATGCCAGCAGCAACCCCGAGGCCGCCAGCAGGCCACCGGCCACCGGAATCGCGGCATAGCCCAGGCCCGAACTGATCACCGCACCGCCCAGCGCCGCACCCACGGCATTGCCCAGGTTGAACGCACCGACGTTGATCGACGACGCCAGTCCCGGCGCCTCGCTGGCCGCTTGCATCACCCGGATCTGCAACGGCGGCACGATGGCGAAAGTCGCCGCACCGAACAGCAGCACGCCCAGCGCCGCCGTGGCGTGATTCATGAAGGCCAGCGGCAGCACGAACATCAACACGGCCAGGACCGCCAGCAGGATGCGGGTGGCACCATCCAGCGACCAGTCGGCCATGCGCCCACCGATGCCGTTGCCGAAGGTGAAGCCGATACCGATCAGCGCCAGCGACATCGCGATGAAGGCGTTGGAGGCACCGGTCAGTTCGGTCAGCACCGGTGCCACGTAGGTATAGAGGGTGAACATCGCGCCGGCGCCAAGCACGGTGGTAGCCATCGCCAGCAGCACCTGCGGCTGCAGGATCGCTCTCAGTTCGCGGCGCACGTCCGGGCGCGGCCCCGGCGCGGATGCCGGCAGCGCGAGGCCGAGCGCGGTGATCGCGACCAGGCCCAGCACCGCCGTGCCGGCGAAGGACAGACGCCAGCCCAGCTGCTGGCCCACCCAGGTGGCCAGCGGCACACCGCCGATGTTGGCGATGGTCAGGCCCATGAACATGGTGGCCACGGCGGCAGCCTGCTTGTCCTTCGGCACCAGGCTGGCGGCGACCACCGCACCGATGCCGAAGAAGGCACCGTGATTGAGGCTGGTGACCAGACGCGACAGCAACAGCAGGCCGTAGTTCGGGGCCAGTGCCGAGAGCAGGTTGCCGACCACGAAGATCGACATCAGCAGCATCAGCGCGGTGCGCTTGCCAAACCGTCCCATCAGCAGGGTCATCACCGGCGCGCCCAGCATCACGCCCACGGCATAGGCGGTGATCAGCATGCCGGCGGTGGGAATGTTCACGCCGACGCCGTCGGCAATGACAGGCAGCAGGCCCATCGGCGCGAATTCAGTGGTGCCGATGGCGAAGGCGCCGACAGCAAGGGCCAACAAGGCGGCTCTGGAGTTCATGGGGTCATCCTGCGTGGGGCAGGTCCTGGAAAAGAGCGCGTAGCCTGCGCGCTTTGTCGGCCCGGATTAAGCCTCGCCCCGGGAAAACACTGTTGACCTCAATTCACAGCTGGCGGGAACCTCCCCGTCGGGCATGGCCCGGCGAGCCCAATGGGTCCCATAACGCAGAACCCCCGGCGCTGGCCGGGGGGTCTGGGAGACACATTTGCCTGTGATCTGCTTACCAGTCGCCAGCACCCGGCACGTGGTGATCGCGTGCGCGGCGGCGCATCAGCAGGTTCAGCCATTCCACCAGCACCGAGAAGCCCATGGCGGCATAGATGTAGGGCTTGGGCACGTGCACGTCCAGGCCATCCAGGATCAGCACCGCACCGATCAGCAGGATGAAGGCCAGTGCCAGCATCTTCACGGTCGGGTTTGCGTCGATGAAGCGGCCCAGCGGGTTGGCGGCCAGCAGCATCACCAGCACCGACAGCAGGATGGCGGCGACCATCACCGGGATGTGATCGGCGATGCCGACGGCGGTGATCACCGAGTCCAGCGAGAACACGATGTCGATGATGGCGATCTGCAGGATGACCATGCCGAATACACCCGAGGCCTTGCTGGTGGCCGGGTTCTCGTCTTCGCCACCGGTGATCAGTTCCTTGATCTCCATGTAGCCCTTGATGATCAGGAACAGGCCACCGACGATCAGCACCAGGTCGCGGATGGAGATGCCCATACCAGCCACGGTGAACAGGTTGGCGGACATGTGCGCCAGATAGGCCAGCGACACCAGCAGGGCGATGCGGGTGATGCAGGCCACGGCGATGCCGAGCTTGCGCGCGAACGGGCGACGCTCTTCCGGCAGCTTGCTGACCGCGATGGAAATGAACACCAGGTTGTCGATGCCGAGCACGATTTCCAGTGCGCTCAGGGTGAACAGGGTCACCCAGGCATTGGGGTCGGCGAGGAACTCAAAGGACATGGAAACTCTTCAGGGCAGTGGGGGAATGGGGATCAGCCGTAATTGCCGGCCATTGCATGCGGGACCACGACCAGCGCCCAGCACAGAAGCACGTTCATCATCAGCACGAAGACCGCCGCCGAACCCATGTCCTTGGCGCGGCCGGCCAGCTCGTGGATCTCGCTGCCGTAACGTTCGATCACCGCCTCGATGGCCGAGTTGGCCAGTTCCATCGCCAGCACCAGCAGCATCGAGCCGATCAGCAGCGCACGCTCGACCGGGGTCTGGCCCAGCCAGACCGCGACCGGGGTCAGCAGGATCAGCAGGTAGACCTCCAGCCGGAACGAGGACTCATGCAGCCAGGCGGCGCGCAGGCCCTGCCAGGACCAGCGGGCGGCCTGGAAGATGCGGCGCGGGCCGCGGGGCAGATGGCCGAACTGATCAGCCACGGGTGGAACATCCAGCAACAGGGGCGCGGCGCAGCGACCGCTCAGACGCACGGCAGGGAATCATGGGTGCACAGGGATAGGCAGATGGCCGCCATTTTGCCACAAGGCCGCCAGCCGCATCCCGGCACCGGCCCGGTGAATGGACTGCCAGGGGCAAGCCCCGGCCCGCCCCAGCTTCTATGATGGCTTTCCCCTTCCCTGCTGGAGCGCCTGATGTCCCGTCGCCGTACCTGCCTGCTGATGCTGGGCCTGCTGACCGCCGCCCCCCTGGCCCAGGCGCTGAGCCCGGCCAAGCCGCCGCGCGTGCCCGAGCAGGTCTCCAACGTGGCCTGGGCCGGCGACATGGCCCACTTTGCCAGCGCCGACCAGGCCAGCCCGCCGCCACGGGGCGGCATCGAGTTCATCGGCAGCTCCTCGATCCGCATGTGGGAAGGCCTGGCAGCCGACTTCCCCGGCCAGCCGGTGTTCAACCGCGGCTTCGGCGGTTCGGAAGTGCGCGACAGCACCTGGTACGCCGACCGCATCGTGGTGCCGTATGCACCGTGCAAGGTGTTCTTCTACGCCGGTGACAACGACCTCAACAGCGGCCGCAGCGCCGTGCAGGTGCGCGACGATGTGGTCGCCTTCGTGCAGCGCGTGCACCGCGACCTGCCGAAGACGAAGGTGGAGTACCTGTCGATCAAGCCGAGCCCGTCGCGTGCGCACCTGCTGCCGGCGATCAACGAAGCCAACACGCTGATCAAGGCAGCTCTGGCCAGGCTGCCCAACACCGGTTTCACCGACGTCTACACGCCGATGCTCGGCACCGACGGCCAGCCGGATGCGTCGCTGTTCCGCGAGGACATGCTGCACATGACCCCGGCCGGCTATGCGATCTGGACCAAGGCGCTGGCGCCGAAGGTGAAGTGCAACTGAGCAACCCCATCCACGCATGGCGTGGATCTACTGCGGATCGCGGGAAACTGTCGAAGGCGGGGCGGTGTGGGTTTGCAGGACCGTTGGCGCCATGGATGGCGCCATCGAGCCCCCATGGACGGGTTTACGGCGTGTCCTGCAAACCCACACCGCCCCGCCATTTCACGGAATGCCCGCTTTTGATGTTGATGTCGCCTCGGCGGGTGCCGGGCGCAGCCCGGCAAAAGCCCTCTACCGGAAGATCACCGTCGCCTCGGTGCCCTGACCCGGCTCGCTGGCCAGGCTGACCTTCCAGCCAAAGCGATCGCACAGCCGGCGCACGATCGACAGGCCCAGGCCGGTGCCCTGCGGGCGGCTCGGCTCGGCGCGGTAGAACGGCTCGAAGGCCCGCGACAGTGCGTCGGCCGACATGCCGATACCGGTATCGCGCACCACCACCCGATCGTTGTGCACATGCACGTCGATGCGCCCTTCGTCGGTATAGCTGCACGCGTTGCGCACCAGGTTGCTGACCACCACCTGCAGCACCCGCGGCGGCGCATGCAGCTGCACCGGGCCATCGCTGTGCAGGTGCACCGACACCGGGCGCGTACCCAGCAGTTCGTTGGCGTTGTCCACTTCGTAGCGGACGATGTCGTTGACGTCGAACAGCTCGACCTGGGGCTCGACGTCGGCCTCGCGGGCCAGGATCAGGAAGGCATCGATCACCGCCTCCATGTCACGGCCGGCACGCTGGATGCGCTGCAGGCTGCGGCGCAGGCGCGGCTCCAGGCTGTCATCGCCCAGCGCCATGTCGCTGGCCACGCGGATGACGGTCAGCGGTGTGCGCAGTTCATGGCTGGCATCGCGGGTGAAATTGCGCTCGCGCGCCACGTGCGCGCTGACCCGGTTGGCCAGCGAATGCAGTGCGGCCGCCAGCTGACGGGTTTCGCCCTGCATGTCCGCCGGCAGCTTGTTCGGCTCCAGGTCGGCCGCCTCCGGGTGGCCCGGGTCCCAGCGCGAGACGCGTCGCGCCAGCCAGTTCACCGGCGATACCAGGCGCTTGGACGCACGATAGGTGACCCAACTGGCGCCATACACCGCCAGCAGGGTCAGCAGCACCGGCACGATGCCGAACCAGAACGCCAGCATTTCCGCGCGCGATCGCAGGAACACCAGGTACAGGCGGCCGGCCGGGCGCACATCGACCAGCACCAGCTGGTCGTCCTTGGGCAGTTCGTGGAAGCCGGGCTCCAGGTTGCGCAGATTGGCCGGCAACGACAGGGCCGACTGCCCGCTTTCCAGCAGGTAGCCACGGATGTTCTGGGTGTTGGGTGGCGGCTGCACCGGCGAGGCCTCGTGCAGCGTCCAGAAGTACGCCGCCTCCTCGCGCAGGGCGGCGCCGACCAGGCTGTGCTTGATCACCAGCGAAACCAGCCACGCACCGAGCAGGATGCCCAGGCTGGCCAGCACTGCCTGCAGGATGAAAGCGATACGGATCTTGCGCGGCAGGCCGTGCGGCATTGCGGGGTCCCGGTCAGAGCGCTGCGATTATAGGCAGCGCACCGCGCCGTTGGGATGCACGGGCGATGACCGGCGGCACTGCCGGACGGTCATCCCCTGCCCTTGTGCCTGGCCGCAGCCCGGCCCGGCCTGCGACTGCACCGGCGCGGGCCTGCTCAGGCCATCGGCTGGGCGATGTCGGCAATGCGGTAGCCGGCACTCTGCACGGTATGCAGCAGCGGACGGTCGAACGGCTTGTCGATGATCTTGCGCAGGTTGTACAGGTGGCTGCGCAGGGTGTCCGAATCCGGCAGGCCGTTGCCCCAGATCTCGCGTTCGATCTCCTGGCGGGTGACCACGCGCGGCGATTCGCGCATAAGGATGGTCAGCAGGCGCAGGCCGATCGGCGACAGCTGCAGCTCGGTACCGGCACGGGTGGCACGCATGCTGACCGGATCGAGCACCAGGTCGGCGACCTTCAGCACTTCCGAACCGACCTGGCGACGCTCGCGGCGGATCAGCGCGCGCAGGCGGGCTTCCAGCTCCTGGATCGCGAACGGCTTGGTCAGGTAGTCATCGGCGCCGAAACCGAGGCCGGTGAGCTTGTCGTCCAGCGTGTCGCGTGCCGTGAGCATCAGCACCGGGGTGGACTTGCGCGCATCGTTGCGCAGGCGACGGCACACTTCGATGCCATCCAGGCGCGGCAACATCAAGTCGAGCACCACGACGTCATAGCTGTTCTCCGCCGCAAGGCGGTAGCCATCCAGGCCGTCCTGTGCATAGTCGACTTCGAAGCCGCGACCTTCCAGGTATTCCCCGATCATCTCGGAGATGTTGCGGTTGTCTTCGACCACCAGCACCAAGCCGGAGGTCTCCTTCGTCTGACGCATGTGATTCCCTCTAACTTCAGCTTTGTGAAACATGCCGGATCGACGGTGGACGCGATGTGAAGTTCCGTCAAGAGGTAAACAAACGGTTCAGAGCAGCGGTCTGAGCAGCGGCCAGACGTTGTCCAGCACCTTCGGCTGCGCCTGTGCGGTCGGGTGCAGCCCGTCGGCCTGCATCATGCCCGGCTGCAGGGCCACGCCCTCCAGCAGGAAGGGCAGCAGCGGCACCTTGTACTGCGTGGCCAGCGCCTTGTAGGCCGCCGCCAGGCGCTGGCGATAGGCTGGCCCGTAGTTGGGCGGCACGTCGATGCCCAGCAGCAGCACCTTGGCACCGGCCTTCTGGCTGGCCTGCACCATCTTTTCCAGGTTGCCCTGCACCTGCGCCGGGGTCAGCCCGCGCAGTGCGTCATTGCCGCCAAGGGCAATCACCACCACGGTCGGCTTTTCCCTCGCCAGCAGGCCCGGCAGGCGGGTCAGTGCGCCGGCGGTGGTCTCCCCGCTCATGCTGGCGTTGACGATGCGCGCCGGTGTTTTCGACTGCTGCCTGACCCGCTGCTGCAGCAGGCTCACCCACCCGGCGTCGGCAGGGATATTGTGGGCAGCACTGAGGCTGTCGCCGAGCACCAGCACGGTGCCGGCCGGACCTTTGGCACAGGCCAGCCCGGGCAGCAGCAGGAACCCTAGCAGCAGCACCATCATCGCGCCGGCTCGCCGGCTCCATCCCGTCTTGCGCATTGGAGTCTCCTCATCGACAGCCTGTCCCCCCGCAGCGCGTCCGTTGCCATCGCCGTCGACCAGGTCGGCAAATCCGTGCAGGGCCCGGAGGGTGAAGTCCACATACTGGACAACATCACCCTGACCGTCCATGAAGGGACCAGCGCGGCCATCGTCGGTGCCTCCGGTTCCGGCAAGACCACCCTGCTCGGCCTGCTGGCCGGGCTGGACCTGCCCAGCCGCGGCCGCATCGCGCTGGCCGGCCAGGACCTGGCGGCGCTGGACGAGGAGACCCGCGCCCAGCTGCGCGCGCGTGAGGTCGGCTTCGTGTTCCAGAGCTTCCATCTGCTGCCGGCACTGACCGCCGCCGAGAATGTCGCGCTGCCGCTGGAACTGGCTGGGCGCGAAGACCGGGCGCGGGTCGAAGAAGTGCTGGCCCAGGTCGGCCTGGCCCATCGCGCCCGCCACTATCCGCGCCAGTTGTCGGGCGGCGAGCAGCAGCGCGTGGCACTGGCACGTGCCTTCGTCACCCGCCCGCGCATTCTGTTCGCCGACGAACCGACCGGCTCGCTGGACCACGCCACCGGCCAGCACATCAGCGACCTGCTGTTCGAACTCAACGCCGGCAGCGGCACCACCCTGGTGCTGGTCACTCACGACCTGCGCCTGGCCCAGCGTTGCCAGTACATCCACCGCATCGACGACGGCCGCCTGTTGCCGGTCGAGCGTGGGGCGCAGGCATGAACCTGCTGCGGCACGCGTGGCGCGCGCTGCGCCGCGAGGCGCTGGCCGGCGACCTGCTGACCGTGTTCGCCGCGCTGGTGCTGGGCGTGGCGGTGATGACCGCGGTCGGCACGCTGGTGAACCGGGTCAACCTGGCACTGACCGGCAGCGCAGCGGAAATGCTAGGCGGCGACCTCGGCATCGCCGGGCGCGATGACCCGCCGCAGGCGTTCGCCGACGAGGCGCAGCGGCGCGGACTGGCCTACACCCGTATCGCCAGCTTTGGCAGCGTGCTGTTCAACGGTGATGCCAGCCAGATGGCCAGCATCAAGGCGGTGCAGGCGGGCTATCCGCTGCGTGGCACGCTGCGGGTGCGGGCCACGCCCGGGGGCGCCTTGATCGACAACGCCGGCATGCCGGCCAAGGGCCAGGCCTATGCCGACCCACGCCTTCTCCAGGGGCTGGGACTGAAGGCCGGTGACGACCTTGAATTCGGCGCTGGCACGCTGCGCATCGCCGGCATCATCGAGGCCGAGCCGGATACCGGCGGCGACCTGCTTACGCTTTCCCCCACCCTGCTGGTCAACCGCGCCGATGTGGAAGGCACCGGCCTGCTCGGTCCGGGTAGCCGCATCAACTACCGGCTGATGTTCGCCGGAGCAGCAGAGCCGATCGCGGCACTTCGGCAATGGCTGCTGCCGCAGGTGAAGGGCCTGCGCCTGCTGAGTGTGGACGACACCCAGCGTGGCGTGCGCCAGGCGTTCGACCTGGCCGGGCGCTTCCTCGGCCTCAGCGCGCTGCTGGCGGTATTGCTGGCCGGTGTTGCCACGGCGCTGGCGGCGAACCGCTTCGCCCTGCGCCGCATCGACCAGGTGGCGATCCTGCGCTGCCTGGGCGCGCGCCAGCGCGACATCCTGTCCGGTCTGGCACTGCAGCTGCTGATGCTGGCGGTGCCGGCCTGCGCACTCGGCATCGGCCTGGGCATGGCGGCGCAGGAGGGCCTGGTGCAGGTGCTGGGCAGTCTGGTGCCGCAGCGCCTGCCGCTGCCCGAGGCAATGCCTGCGCTGACCGGTGCCGGCATCGGGCTGTTGCTGCTGTTCGGCTTCGGCCTGCCGCCGCTGCTGCGCCTGCGCGGGGTGCCGCCGATGCGGGTGCTCAACCGTTCCTTCGCCGCCCTGCCGCCGGCCTCGCTGCTGGCCTACGTGGCTGCCCTGGCGGCCAGCCTGCTGCTGGCGGTACAGGTCACCGGTGATCTCAAGCTGGCGCTGTGGGTGCTGGGCGGGTTGGCCGCGCTGGCGGTGGCGGCCGGCGTGGTCGGCTTCGTGCTGCTGCAGCTGCTGCGCGGCCTGCAGCACCGCCTGCATGGCCACTGGCGGCTGGGACTGGCCGCGCTGACCCGGCGCCGGATGCTGGCGGTGATGCAGCTGGTGGGGCTGTCGCTGTCGCTGTGCGCGCTGTTGCTGCTGGCGGTGACCGGCCCCGGCCTGCTGCAGCAGTGGCGCGAGCGACTGCCCGCGGATACGCCGAACTACTTCCTGATCAACATCCAGCCCGAACAGCGCGACAGCGTGCTGGCCGCACTGCGTGGACTGGGCGCCAACGACGCCAGCATCGAACCGATGGCCACTGGCCGCCTGATCGCGATCAACGGCAAGCCGCCGCTGCGCGTGGACCGCTCGCCTGAGCAGAACGGGCAGCCGGCACAGGGCGAAGGCCAGCGCGATGACGACGACGAGAACCGGCCGTTGAACTTCAGCTGGCGCAGCAGCTTCCCGCCGGCCAACACACTGGTCAACGGCACCTTCTGGAAGGCAGACAGCACCGCCGCCGAAGCCTCGGTGGAAATCGGCTGGGCCAAGCGCTACGGCGTGCATCCCGGCGACCGCATCACCATTGCGGTGGGCGAGCAGGAACGCGAGTTCACTGTCACCAGCGTGCGCAAGGCCGACTGGAACACTTTCCGTCCGAACTTCTTCGTGCTGCTGAACCCGAATGCGGTGGGCGATACGCCACACAACCTGCTGTCGGCATTCCATCTACCGGCCGGCAAGGCCGCCGGACTGGGCGAGCTGGTACGCGCGCAGCCGAACCTGTCGTTGCTGGACGTGGACGCGGTGATCTCGCAGGTGCGCGATGTGATGGAACGGGTGGCACAGGCGGTGCAGCTGGTGATGGTGTTCAGTCTGCTGGCCGGCGTGCTGGTACTGCTGGCCGCGCTGCAGGCCACGGCGGGCGAACGGCGCTACGACAGCGCGGTGCTGCGCACGCTGGGCGCGACCCGTCGCCAGCTGCGTGGCGCGGTGCTGGTGGAATTCGGTGCGCTGGGCACGCTGGCCGCGTTGCTGGCGGTGGGCGCGGCCGCTGCGATCGGCGTGGCGGTCTCGCAGAAGGTGTTCGAACTGCCGTTGCTGCCGCCGTGGCCGGGCCTGCTGATCGGCGGCGTGGTCGGCATCGGCTTGAGCCTGCTGGCAGGCTGGTGGGGTACGCGCGCGATCCTGCATACGCCACCGGCACTGGCCCTGCGCGAAGCCTGACGCGATCGTGACACGCTCGGGTGGGGCGCTATGCTGCGCGCCCCACCCGATCAGATCGTCCGGAAGCGCGGAAGGTTGCTCCCGTGCTCCCGAGGTTCAAGGAATGAAGATGAAATACGGCCTCTGTCTGCGCATCCTTCTGGCCAGTTCCCCGCTGCTCGGTGCGATGCTGCCTGCAGACGCCCGCGCGGCGGATGGCTATGTTCCTGACGCGGTGCAGGCCTTCTTACTGGAAACGGTGCTGGCAGACGAGGCGCAAGCCTTCCACGAGGGCCACCCGACCTATCTGGTTCCGGCCAGCGTGTCACGCACGCGCAGCGATGCCGACGTGGTGGCCGAACTGCGTGCTGAGTTCGACCGGTTCTACCGGGGCCAACCGAAGCCGAGAAAGGAAGTGGCGCACATGGCGATCCTCGTCGCACAGACCGCGCTGCTGCTGCCGGACCGGAGCGCCTGCAGCACGGATCGAGTGCGTTGCCACCAAGCTGCCATGGGCGTCCGCACCCGCGATGACGAGGCGAGCCTGCAGGCCACCCTACGTGCCTTCCAGGACGCGGGACTGGACCTGACCACGCTGGGTGGGCCGTCGTCCTGAGTGCATCGCATCCACGCATGGCGTGGATGCAGCGTGCGATCACCGATGGAGAGCGTGCCGAGCAAGCTCGGCACCTACCAGAAGCGGATATGCGGCACGGTAGATCCACGCCATGCGTGGATGCGGTGTGCGATCACCGACGAAGAGCGTGCCGAGCAAGCTCGGCACCTACCAGGAGCGGATATGCGGCACGGTAGATCCACGCCATGCGTGGATGCGGTGTGCAATCGCCAACGAAGAGCGTGCCGAGCAAGCTCGGCACCTACCGGAAGCAGGGGTCGGTAGATCCACGCCATGCGTGGATGCGGCTCACAACGCCTGCTGCTTTGCCCAAGCCACGGTCGTATCCATCGCACGCTGTATTCCCGAAAGCGTTGTGAACACGCAGAGCTCGTCCTTGGCATTGTCATCCCCTACCCGGTTGTGGACTTCGGTGTAGTCCGGAGGGCTTTCGAAAATGACGATACGGACGATGTTGCCGCTGATCAGATGCTTGGCGGAGAAAATGGGGTTGGCTTCGCGGTCTTTCGTACCATCGACGAAGAACACGTTGTAATGCGGGCTGCGGAAGTCTTCAGCACGCAGATTGGCCGCCCGGATGCCGGCCGTGAACGCGTCGAGGAAATGCTGTTCGAGACGATCATGGACTGCGGATCGGGCAGGTAGGTTTCGAACACCTGGCGCTCTTCCACGAGCATCAGCGACCCTCATTTTCGACCAATGGAATCGCAAAGACACGAACCACGTCGTGACCTGGGGGACCATCAGTGCGGCTCTCGCAGAAGCGAAAGCCGGCGAGCATGCCAGCATCTTCGAACACGGAGCGCACGATGTCGATTTCAGCCGAAGCCGCCCTGTCGGATTCGTGCCGACGGTGGCTCCCGAACGCGACCCCTTCGGGGCCTGGATAATAGAAGACGCTTGGAAGCAGGATGCCCTCTTGCGCGTGCAGCTCGAAGTCGGTGAAGCTCAATGCGAGGAACATCTTCGCATCGGCTGAATCACGTGCACGACCGGAAATGCGGACTGTTGAAAGCACGTGACTGCAGAGACTGAGCAGATAGGCCGAGGTCCATCGAGGCCCAAGGCGCTCCAGCACTCCATCAATCCGACTCAAGCGCGAGACAAGTTCCACCTCCTCGAAGTCGTCGATTTCGAGATGGAAACTGTCGATGTCGTCGCAGGCTTCGCCGGACAGCAGTTGGCTGCAGATTTCGGAGAGTTTCATCGACCGGCATGATCATGGGCGGAATGAACCACCCACCCTATCGCACACCCAACCTCCGAGCAGAGGTTTCGAGAGAATGTGGCGAATTACGTCAAAGCGATACGCATCAGGCGCCATGTAACGCGACCCCGAGCATGGATGCCACGTGCAATCGCCGGCGAAGAGCGTGCCGAGCAAGCTCGGCACCTACCAGAAGCGAACATGCGGCGCGGCACCTGACCAGAGGATCCGCGCCATGAATCGAGCAGGGCTCGACTTACTGGGCCTTTTCCACGTACTTGGCGAACACGTCGTCGATCTGCTTGTCCTTCACCTTCTTGCCGGCCTGGATCTCTTCGGCCTGGGTGAACATCGGGATGATCATCGCCATGCCGTCGATCTTGGTCTTCAGGTGCACGCCCGGCGCCTGGCCGAGGAAGCCGTCCCAGCGCTGGCGCACCTTGGCCCAGTAACCGGCAGTGGCCTTCCAGTAGTTTCGCGCCGGGGTGAAGTCGACCTCGGTGGTCTTCACGTAGTCGTTGAAGCCGAACTCGCGGGCGATCTCCACCTGGCTGCCATCGGCGTTGCGCTGCACCTTGGTGTTGAACTGCTCGTGGGTCCAGCCGTTCGGGGTCAGCGTGTGGCGGTTGATCACGGCCAGCGCGTTGTAGTCACTGCGCTTGGTGTACTCGCGGCGCGGCAGCGGACGCCAGCTCAGGTCGCTGGTCCAGCTCGGCACGTTGTTGGTGTAGGTCCAGGTGCCGGTGCCGCAATAGCGCGGTGCGTCGCTCACTTCGTATACGCACTGGGTCCAGGCGCCCTGGTTCACCGCCGCCGGAATGCTGCGCACCTTCCAGGTCTGGTCGGCACTGAACTCGAAACGGTTCGGTGCTTCGTACACCCAGTCCTGGCGCCAGTGCTTGGTGATGTGGCCGCTCTTCTCGTCCAGCAGCAGGTGCTGCAGCACGATGCGCTTCGGCGTGTCTTCGACCACGATGACCACTTCGCTGCCGCCGCTGCGCATCGCCGGCGCGCGCTCGTAGCCCGGCTTCAGCAGCACGGTCTCGTCGAAGGCGAAGTCCACGGTGTACTCACCCTGCATGGCAAGGATGCTGTCGTGGTCACGGGCGATATCGGAGGGCTGCGCGCTGGCCACGCCGCTGGCGGCGAGCACAAGCAGGGCGCTGGCTGTCTGGAGCTTCATCGGGGTCTTCCTTCGGGGTTGCAGATGCGTTGAGAGGCCGTCCGTGGCCGACAGGCGTTCCATCAGGAGTGGGTCACAGGCGGATCAGCGGCAGGTCGCCGGGAATCCGCGGCGCCGGACGCCGCGCGGCATCGGCACAGCAGCAATCGTCGATTGCCAGCTCGCCTTCGGCACCTTCCAGCCGTGCAATGCGGCGCGCGGTGGCTGCGCCCAGCGAGGACAGGGTCGACAGACTGGCGGCCAGCGTGCGGCCATCGTCGGCGGCATGCAGGCGCAGCGCGCACAGGCGCCAGCGCTGGCCACCCAGATGACCGGCCAGGCGCCGCCACAGGCGTTCGCCGACGCTGCCATCGCTGTCGTGCTCGGGCCCCGGCGGCAGCGCAGCCACCAGCCGGTCCCAGGCCAGGAAGTCGCTGTCCGGCAGCAGGTACAGGCGCCACACGCAGCGGCCGCGGCCATCGAGGAAGCACAGGCTTTCGCGCAGGCCTTCGCTGTCCACGCCCTGGCAGGCATGCACGCGTACGGCCTGGCGCCAGCCGCCCAGCTCGTTGCCGTCGGCGTGGTACAGGCACAGCACGGTGCCGAGCGTGGCCAGCTGTGCCGGGGTCGGCCAGGCCGCGCTGTTCGGCGCGGCGATGGAGTCATTCCTGCGTGCGGACAAGGCTCGGCTCATGAGATCACCAGGAAACGGCAAGGCTGGCGGAGAAGGTGCGGCCCGGGCTGCTGAAACGATCGCTCAGTGCGCGATCGGTGATCAGGCTCGGGGTGATCGACGACCATTCGATGTAGCGCTTGTCGGCCAGGTTGAACACGCCGACATTGAAGGTGGCACCCGGCGCGAAGTTCCAGTGCGCCATCAGGTCCAGCACGCCGTAGCCGGCCGGCTGGTAGACGAACGGCGCCGGTGCGTTCGGATTGGTCTGCGCCGCAGGCGGCGGCAGGCGCTTCTTGCGCTGCACGAAGGTACCGGCCAGTTCGACGCCCCAGGTATCGGTGTCGTACATCAGGCCCAGCGTGCCACGCAGCGGATCGACCGAGGCCAGCGGTTCGTCATCGGTCCGGTTGTCACCACGCGACCATGCCAACGCACTGCGCAGCGCCCAGCCCTTCAGCGCCGGGCTGAGTTCGCCGAACTCGATGCCGGCCTTCATTTCCGCGCCATAGATGCGCGCGTCGGCGATGTTCTGCGACTGGAACACGGTCAGACCCTGTGCGTTGCGACCGGTATCGACGTTGGACTGGATGAAATCCTTGTAGTCGTTGTAGTAGCCGCTGACGCTGACGTACGCCGCCGGCGCGATGAAGCGCAGGCCCAGTTCGTAACCGTCGCTGGTTTCCGGCTTCAGATCCGGGTTGGCGATGGCGGTATAGCGGAAGGCGACGTTGGTCAGGCCGATGTTGACGTCGTTGTACGGCGGCGAACGGAAGCCACGCGCATAACCGGCGAACAGCGACCATTCGTCGGTAAAGCGCCAGACCATGCCCAGCTTCGGTGACACGCTGGTCTTCTTCAGCTGGGCCACGGCCGTGGTCGGGTTGTCTTCGGCGAAGATGCTGTCCACTTCCGGCTTCAGCTCGTAACGGTCCACGCGCACGCCCGGCACCAGCGACAGCTTGCCGTCGGCCAGGCGCATTTCATCCTGCGCGTACAGGCCCAACTCGGTGGTCTTGCTGATCGGGAAGTCACGCACCGGGAAGGTGTCGGGGGTAACGATGTTGCTGACCACACCGGCACGGTTGACCTGGTAGCCGTCGCGCTTCTGGCGGATCTCGGTACGGGTGCCTTCGAAGCCGTAGGTCAATGCGTGCTCGACGCTGCCGGTGCTGAACGCCTTGTTGAACTGCGCCTGCAGGCCAAAGGCATGCTGGTCGAAGGAGAACACGCGGTGACGGCGGCTGCCGTCGGTGCGGGTCTCGTCGGTCTGCTGCCGCGTTTCGCTGTTCTGCGCATACACCTGCCAATGCAGGCTGTCGGCGAACGGCTGGTCCAGCGCATCCATTTCGTGGGCAAAGGACACGCGGGTACGCTTCTGCGTGTCGTGGGACTTCATGCCAGTAGCCGCAGCCATCGCGCCGGGGCGCGGTGCAACGCTGGCAATCGCCGACAACACATTGGTATCGGTGGTGTCTTCGTTGCCTTCCACGGTCAAGCGGAAGCGCTGGTCTTCGCTCGGTGCATAGACCAGCTTGCTGAGCAGGCTGCGGCCGTCGCGGTCCTGCGGATTGGACGCGGTACGGGTGTCGTTGTCGCTGCGCACCGTGCCCTTGTTGTCCGTTTCCTGGCCCTGGTGGTGGTTGACGTTGACCAGGCCGCTCCAGTGGTCGCCACCAAAGGCGGCGGTGGCACCGCCGAGCAGGCCCTTCCACTCACCGTCGTAGCCGAACTTCAGTCCGAAGTAGCTGTTCTTGCCGTCCTTGAGGTAGTCGGCCGGGTCCTTGGTGACGAACGCCACCACGCCGCCCAGCGCATCGGAGCCGTACAGCGAGCTGGCCGGGCCGCGCACGATCTCCACGCGCTTGAGCGTATCGAGGTCGGTGAAGTTGCGGTTGGAACTGGCGAACGAACCGATGTCGAACCGGGTCGGCATGACGATGCCGTCGGTCTGGATGCGCACGCGGTTGCCGTCCAGGCCACGGATGCGGAAACCATCCAGGCCGAAGCGGGTCGCGCTGCGGGTGACCGACAGGCCCGGCTCGTAGCGCACCAGATCCTTGATGTCCTGCACCAGATGCCGGTCCATCTGCTCACGGTCGATGACGTCCACGGTGGCCGCCACGTCACTCACGGCCCGCTCGGTGCGGGTGGCGGTGACCTGCACCCGATCGAATTCGCGCGCATCAGGGGCGGCGGTGGCAGCAGCGTGGGCGGACAGCGGCAACGCCATCCAGACAGCAAGACACAGGGCGGTATGGCGGGTCATCAGGTTCATTCGGTCAGGCAGGGGAACCCCCGGTTACCGGCACACCCGGAAGGTGCACGCGGTAGACCGAGGGGGAGAGAGCGGGAGCGGACGGGTCGCCCACCCTGTCGGCGCTGCCGGCAGGAGGGAGGGAGGCGGGCGACCAGGCCGCGATTACTTGGTCAGGATCAGCTTGTCGTTGCTAGTGTGCCGCAGGCGATAGAAGCGGTCGCCGTGCTGGATCAGGATTTCACGACGGCCCTTGAGCAGGGCTTCGCTGTCGATGACCTCTTCCGGCGGAACGACGCGGACCGGTCGATCGCGGAGGGTCAGCGTTTCGGGGCGCAGCAGTACAGGTTGAGCATTCATGAGCATCTGGACTCGTGCGAGGGACGAGTTAAATGATAATGATTCTCAGTTGACAATCAACAACCATTCTCAATTTCATTGATGAGATTAATGATCGAATTCTGAAATGCGATAGATTTCATCAATTGAAAGATGGAGCGGGCGGCTTTTGTAGAGTCGAGCCACGCTCGACTGCTCTCGCGCCGTCGCCTGGAAATGCCCGCGCTACGTGCGGAGTCGAGCATGGCTCGACTCTACGAAGACCCGACCAACCTGGAGTCGAGCGTGGCTCGACTCTCCAAAGGGTTGTCAGGCGAAGACGGCTTCGACCTGGGCCCAGCCGGCCGCGTCGACCTGCCCCAGCACGTCCAGTGCCTGCAGGTTCTGAAGCAGCTGGCTGACCCGGCTGGCGCCGAGGATCACGCTGGAAACGTTCGGGTTGCGCAGGCACCAGGCGATGGCCAGCGTGGCCGGGGCATGGCCGAGCGCGCGTGCCACCTCGCTGAAGCGCCGCACCTGGCCCAGGCGGGCCCCGGCGTCGGCCCCCAGCACCAGGTCCTGCAACCACTCCATGCCTTCCCGCCCCAGCCGCGCATCGGCCGGGATGCCCTGGTCGTACTTGCCAGTGAGCAGGCCCGAGGCGAGCGGCGAGAAGATGGTGGTGCCCAGGCCGGCACCCGCATACAGCGGCGCGTACTCGACCTCGACCCGCTCGCGGTGCAACAGGTTGTACTGCGGCTGCTCCATCGACGGGCCCTGCAGGTTGCGCGCCTCGGCGATGTCCAGCGCCTGCTGGATCTGCGCCGCCGACCACTCCGAAGTGCCCCAGTAGAGGATCTTGCCCTGCCGTACCAGGGTATCCATGGCGTGCACGGTCTCGGCGATCGGCGCGTCCGGATCCGGGCGGTGGCAGTAATAAAGGTCCAGGTAGTCCACCCGCAGGCGCTTGAGCGCGGCATGGCAGGCGTCGGTCACGTGCTTGCGCGACAAGCCGCGCTGGGTCGGCCGCGGGTCCTTGGCACTGCCGAAGAACACCTTGCTGGACACGCAGAAACCGTCGCGCGGCAGGCGCAGGTCGGTGATCACGTCGCCCATGACCTGTTCGGCACGGCCGTTGGCATAACCCTCGGCATTGTCGAAGAAGTTGACGCCATGATCCCAGGCGGCGGCCACCAGGTTGCGGGCCTCGTCGCGCGGGATCTGGTCACCGAAGGTCACCCAGGCGCCGAAGGACAAGGCGGAAATCGGCAGGCCGGTGGAGCCCAGGCGACGGTATTGCATGCGAATCTCCTGCTGCGGGCCCGCATCCGGGCCGGGATCGAACCCCATTCTACCCGCCGCCGCCAGCCGCAAGCCCTTGCCGTTGCTGGCCTGATCGGTACAGTTGGCCGCGCGCACGCTGCTTTTTCTTGCCCCGGCCCCTGCCCTGCACTAGGCTTCCCGTTTTTCGCGACGCCCCAGGGGAGTCACTCACATGGTCGAAGGTTTGGGCAGGATCGGCTTCGGCCTGTTCGGGTTGGCGGTGCTGATCGGCATCACCTGGTTGTTTTCCAATAACAAGCGCGCGGTTGACTGGAAGCTGGTTGCCACCGGTATCACTCTGCAGATCGCCTTCGCGGCGCTGGTGATCCTGGTGCCGGGCGGGCGCGACGTGTTCGACGCGCTGGGCAAGGGCTTCGTCAAGATCCTCAGCTACGTCAACGAGGGCTCGGGCTTCATCTTCGGCTCGTTGATGGACACCAAGAACTACGGCTTCATCTTCGCCTTCCAGGTGTTGCCGACCATCATCTTCTTCTCTGCGCTGATGGGGGTGATGTACCACCTCAACATCATGCAGGGCATCGTGCGTGTGATGGCCTGGTCGATCACCAAGGTGATGCGCGTGTCGGGTGCGGAAACCACCAGCGTCTGCGCCAGCGTCTTCATCGGCCAGACCGAGGCGCCGCTGACCGTGCGCCCGTACATCGCCAGGATGACCCAGTCCGAGCTGCTGACCATGATGATCGGCGGCATGGCGCACATCGCCGGCGGCGTGCTGGCGGCCTACGTGGGCATGCTTGGCGGCGGTGATCCGGCGCAGCAGGCCTTCTACGCCAAGCACTTGCTGGCGGCCAGCATCATGGCCGCGCCGGCCACGCTGGTCGTGGCCAAGCTGCTGATTCCGGAAACCGGCACCCCGCTGACCCGCGGCACGGTGAAGATGGAAGTCGAGAAGACCTCCAGCAACATCATCGACGCGGCCGCCGCCGGCGCCGGTGACGGCCTGAAGCTGGCGCTGAACATCGGTGCGATGCTGCTGGCCTTCATCGCCCTGATCGCGCTGCTGAACGCCCCGCTGACCTGGATCGGCGATGTGACCGGCCTGGCCGCCGCCATCGGCAAGCCGACCAACCTGTCGACCATCTTCGGTTACGTGCTGGCCCCGATCGCCTGGGTGATCGGCACCCCGTGGGCCGATGCCACCACCGTCGGTTCGCTGATCGGCCAGAAGGTCGTGATCAACGAGTTCGTGGCCTACACCGAGCTGTCGCAGATCGTGAACGGCCAGATCGCGGGCGTGAGCCTGTCCGAGGAAGGTCGCCTGATCGCCACCTACGCGCTGTGCGGCTTCGCCAACTTCAGCTCGATCGCGATCCAGATCGGCGGCATCGGCGGCCTGGCCCCGGAACGTCGCCACGATCTGGCCAAGTTCGGCCTGCGCGCGGTGTTGGGCGGTACCATTGCCACCTTCATGACGGCGACCATCGCCGGCGTGCTGACGCACTTCAGTTGAACCCTTGGTTGAGAAAAGATTCCCTATGAGCAGCAGTGTCGTTGTCGTCGGTTCCTTCAATGTCGATCACGTGTGGCGGTGCGAGTCGCTGCCGGCACCGGGTGCGACCATTGCCGGCCGTTACAGCACCGGCCCCGGTGGCAAGGGCTTCAACCAGGCCGTGGCGGCCTGCCGCGCCGGTGCCGACACGCACTTCGTATGCGCGCTGGGCGACGACGCTGGTGGCGCCACCGCCCGTGAGCTGGCCGCGCAGGACGGCTTCGGTCTGATCGCCGAAGCCAGCAGCGAACCGACCGGCACCGCCGGCATCTACGTCGATGCCCGTGGCCGCAACACCATCGTGATCGGACCGGGTGCCAACGCCGCGCTGAGCACCGACTTCCTGCAACAGCAGCAGGCCCTGCTGACCGGCGCCAAGGTGGTGCTGGTGCAGCTGGAATCGCCGGTGCAGACCATCGAAGCGGCACTGGCCACGGCCCGCGAGGCCGGCGTCACCACCGTGCTCAACACCGCACCGGCCGACGCCCCCTCGACCATCGGCCTGCTCAAGTTGGCCGATGTGATCACCCCGAACGAAACCGAGTTCGCAGCCCTGCTCGGCCGCCATGTCGGTGAGCGCGTGGATGCCAATGACGTCGCCGCGCTGGACGGTGCCAGCCTGCATGCGCTGTGCCGCAAGCTGGTCGGCAACGGCACCGTGGTGGTGACCCTGGGTTCGGTGGGTGTGTTCGTGTCGCATGCCGACGAGAACCTGCGCGGCGATACCCAGCCGTACTACCGCGTGGGTGCCGAACAGGTGCAGGCGATCGACACCACCGGTGCCGGTGACGCCTTCAACGGTGCGCTGGCCGCGTCGCTGGCGCAGGTGGCCGACGCCCCGTTCGCCCGCCACGTGCGCTTCGCCAACCAGTTCGCCGGTCGTTCGACCGAGAAGGAAGGCGCTGCTGCGGCAATGCCGCGCTTCACCCCGGCCGACGTGGAAGTGAAGTAGATCCACGCCATGCGTGGATGGGAAGGCCCGGGTGCGCTGGCATCCGGGCCTTTCTTTTGCCCATTGTCCAGCTCTGCGACCGCCTGCCGCATTGCCCTCACCCCGCCCCTCGCCGAACATCCGCGCAGCTTCTCTGCACGGGCAGGACATGGACGGATTCCCCTGGTTGCTGGTTGCCGCCGCCGGCAGTGCCATCGCAGCCTTGCTGCATATCGGCTGCATTGCCTTTGGGGCACCCTGGTACCGGTGGTTCGGCGCTGGCCAGCGCATGGTCCGGCTGGCACAGGCGGGGCATTGGTGGCCACCACTGATGACCGCCGGCATTACTGCCGTGCTGGTGGCCTGGACGCTGTACGCGCTGGCAGCCGCAGGCTGGCATTCGCCGCTGCCGGCCACCCGTCCGGTGCTGTCGGGCATCGCCCTGCTGTTGCTGGTGCGCGCGGCGATGGGCTTCGGGCTGGCGCTGCTCCGGCCCGGCTACAACGGCCGGTACTTCTGGGTAGTCAGTTCACTGGCCTGCCTCAGCCTGGGGCTGGCCTTCGCGTTGGGTACCCGCCAGGCCTGGCAGAGCCTGGGGTAGCCGCCTACCATCGCCCGCCCCTGGGGGCGGCGGAAGCAACCGTCAAGCATCTGTTGATGCCGGTACGGCATGAGCTGGGTGCGGATCGGCCTGAACCGGAACGCCCCCGACACGGCCGTACCGCCGCCCGCGCCCTACAATGGGCGCATGCAGATCGGCCCGTACACCATTGCCCCCAACGTCGTGCTGGCGCCCATGGCCGGCGTCACCGACAAGCCTTTCCGCCTGCTGTGCAAACGGCTGGGCGCGGGACTGGCCGCCTCGGAAATGACCATCAGCGACCCGCGCTTCTGGACCACGCGCAAGTCGATCCATCGCATGGACCATGACGGCGAGCCGGCACCGATCAGCGTGCAGATCGCCGGCACCGAGCCGCAGCAGCTGGCCGAGGCCGCGCGCTACAACGTGGACCACGGCGCGCAGATCATCGACATCAACATGGGCTGCCCGGCCAAGAAGGTGTGCAACGCCTGGGCCGGTTCGGCACTGATGCGCGACGAGCAGCTGGTGGCGCGCATCCTCGAAGCCGTGGTCAACGCGGTGGACGTGCCGGTCACGCTGAAGATCCGTACCGGTTGGGACTGCGACCATCGCAATGGTCCGGTGATCGCGCGCATCGCAGAGAACAGCGGTATCGCCGCACTGGCGGTGCACGGCCGCACCCGCGACCAGCACTACACCGGCCAGGCCGAGTACGCCACGATCGGCGAGATCAAGGCCGCACTCCGCATTCCGGTGATCGCCAACGGCGATATCGATTCGCCGCAGAAGGCCGCCTACGTCCTGAAGGAAACCGGCGTGGATGCAGTGATGATCGGCCGCTCGGCACAGGGCCGGCCATGGATCTTCCGCGAGGTGGCGCATTACCTGGCCACCGGCGAGGAACTGCCGCCGCCGTCACTGGCGGAAGTGCGCGACATCCTGCTTGGTCACCTGCATGCGCTGCATGCGTTCTATGGCGAGCCGCAGGGCGTGCGCATCGCGCGCAAGCACCTGGGCTGGTACGCCAAGGACCGGCCGGAGAATGCCGCCTTCCGCGCGGTGGTCAACCGTGCCGAAGATCCGGCCAGCCAGATCGCATTGACGACCGAGTACTTCGACCGCCTGATTGCCGGGGAACCGGCGTTGTCTTCGGCAGCCTGAGCGCGCCAGCCCCTCGTAACCCGCCCGACTGCCTTGATCCGTAGAGTCGAGCTTGCTCGACTGCTCCACACCGTAGAGTCGAGCGTGCTCGACTGGCTTTCTGAACAGTCGAGCGAGCTCGACTCTACGCGCCCCTTCCATTGATCACGATCGACGCTACAAGAGCCCGCCCCCATGACCCCGCCGATCTCCTCCCCGACCTACCTGCACGGATTCTCCGGCACCGAGCAGCAGCGCCTGATGACCCAAGCACGGCTGCTGGAATCGAGCATCTTCGGCCAGATCGACTACAGCGGCGCGCGTCGCCTGCTGGAAGTCGGCAGCGGCGTCGGCGCGCAGACCGAAATCCTGCTGCGCCGCTTCCCCGATCTGCACGTGACCGGCGTGGACCTGAGCGAAACACAGCTGGCCACCGCGCGCGAGAACCTGGCGCGCACACCGTGGTGCAGCGACCGCTACACCCTGCAGCAGGCCGACGCCGGCGAGCTGCCGTTCGAAGCACGCAGCTTCGACGCGGCGTTCCTGTGCTGGGTGCTGGAGCACGTGCCGTCACCAGCACGCGTATTGAGCGAAGTGCGCCGCGTGCTGGCCCCGGGTTCGCCGGTCTACATCACCGAGGTGATGAATGCCTCGTTCCTGCTCGACCCGTATTCGCCGCATATCTGGCGCTACTGGATGGCCTTCAACGATTTCCAGTACGACCACGGGGGAGATCCGTTCGTCGGCGCCAAGCTGGGCAACCTGCTGCTGGCCGGCGGCTTCCGCGACGTGCACACCGAGATCAAGACCATCCACCTGGACAACCGCGAACCGGCCCGTCGCAAGACGATGATCGCGTTCTGGGAACAACTGCTGCTGTCGGCTGCCGACCAGCTGTTGCAGGCCGGATCGGTGGACGAGGAAACCGTGGAAGGCATGCGTCGCGAGTTCCGTCTGGTGCAGAACGACCCGAACGCGGTGTTCTTCTATTCGTTCGTGCAGGGCCGCGCCACGGTGTATTGATTCGGTAGAGCCACGCCATGCGTGGCTGCCTTCCGATGCCCGCACCATCCACGCATGGCGTGGATCTGCGGATGCGACACTGCACTGCCGATGGAGGCAGTAGAGCGCACGCCATGCGTGGCTGTCTTCGCCAATGTCCGCGCCATCCACGCATGGCGTGGATCTACGGATGCGACACTGCACTGCCGATGGAGGCAGTAGAGCCACGCCATGCGTGGCTGCCTTCCGATGCCCGCACCATCCACGCATGGCGTGGATCTGCGGATGCGACACTGCACTGCCGATTGAGGCAGTAGAGCCACGCCATGCGTGGCTGTCTTCGCCAATGTCCGCGCCATCCACGCATGGCGTGGATCTACTG
>NZ_JBTMUR010000012.1:0-88320 GCF_054473855.1 Stenotrophomonas genospecies 3 | reverse complement strand
CGATTGAGGCAGTAGAGCCACGCCATGCGTGGCTGTCTTCGCCAATGTCCGCGCCATCCACGCATGGCGTGGATCTACTGATCAATGCACGGCGCTGTGGTCGGCCGCACCCGGCTGTGCTGCCGGCTGATGCCAGATCCGCTGCCACATCGCGGCCAACCGGCGTCCGACGTCGGCGCGTGCAGCCGGGCTGCTGTAATCCACCCGCACCTGCTCGGGCGTGATCGCCCGCCACTGCCCATCAGCCTGCTCGGCCACCGCGAAGTTGAAGGTGTAGTCCGGTTCCAGCCCCATACGCAGGTCGCTCAGCACCAGCCGGCCGTCCACCACCTGCGCACGCATGAAGCCACGATTGAACCACGTCAGCTGCTGCACCGCCGGGATGGCCTGCGCTTCGCGCAAGGCCTGCACGTTGGATGCGTGGCCTTCGAACCGCATCGGCCCGTGGTCGGCCACCAGCGAGCGGTCGCCCACCACGTAGCCGTTCGGCGTCATTGCCACCACGCGCCACAGCAGGGTGTTGAACGGCATCGGCACCGAGAAGCGCGGCGCATCGCCCAGGCCCATCGCCGCCAGGCTCTGCTGGGCAGCACGGTCGACCTGCGCCTTGGCGATCAGGCCCCAACCCAGGTAGGCACTGCTGACCAGCAACGCCACACCCAGCACCTTGCCAGCCCAGGGGCGGGCGCGACCAAACCAGGCCAGCACGCAGCCCAGCAGCAGCCATACCGTGTAGCCGAGATCGATGATGAAGACACTGGAACCCATGGTCGGGTGTGGGCGCAGCGGCCACCACAGCTGGGTGCCGTAGACGGTGAACGCATCCAGCATGGGATGGGTGACCAGCGCCAGCTGGATCGCCCAGAACCAGCGCACAGGTGACTGGGCGACGCGGCCATTGCCGAAGCGCTTGAACAACCACCAGATCAGTGCCGCCACCCAAGGCAGCACCAGCAGCGAGTGGCTGAAGCTGCGGTGTTCGATCATGTTCGCCACCGGGTCGGCGGCAGTGAAGCCGAGCCACAGGGCGTCGAGGTCCGGCAGGGTGCCGAGCGCGGCACCGGCCAGCAGGGCCGCACGGCGATGTCCGGGCGGGGCGATGGCAGCAGCGACGGTGCCGCCGAGCACGATCTGGGTCAGGGAATCCATGGGCCGATGCTAGCGGCTTGCGGGCGTGCCGTCTTGATGGCACAGCCGCTCGCGCTCCTTTGTAGAGTCGAGCCATGCTCGACTGCTGTACGCGGGGCAGTCTGAGAAGAGCAGTCGAGCATGGCTCGACTCTACAAGAGTGGGTCAAGCCGCTTGCTTGATGCGCGCGCCCGGCAGTTCCACCAGGGTCTGGCCATTGTGGTCGAGCAGGCGCAGCGCGCCATCATGGTCTTCGGCCAGCGCGGTCAGGCTCTCCACCCAGTCGCCGTCGTTGGCATAGACCAGGCCATCGCGCTCGATCAGCGCGGCGCGGTGGATGTGGCCACAGACGATGCCATCCAGTCCGCGCCGCCGCACGTCGTCCAGCCCGGCCTGCACGAAGCGCTCGATATAGCGTTCGGCCGCGCCGCTGCGCTTCTTCAGGAACTCCGACAGCGACCAGTAGCGCATCCCCAGCCGCCGCCGCACCGCGTTCAACGCCTGGTTGCCGGTCAGGATGCGGTAGTACAGCCAGTCGCCGAACTTTTCCTGCAGGCCACCGAAGTGGGTCACGCCGTCGTACTCGTCCCCATGCGCAACGAGCAGGCGACGGCCATCGGCGGTCACATGGATGGCGCGGCGGCGCACCTGCATCGCTGGGAGCATCAGCCCGCACACGTGGCGCAGTGACGCGTCATGGTTGCCGGGGATGTAGACGATCTCGGTCCCGGCACGGCGCAGCGCGTGCAGGGCCTGGATGACTTCGCTGTGCGACTGGCGCCAGTTGGCGCGGCGATGCGCCATCCACCACAGGTCGATGATGTCGCCCACCAGGTACAACCGTTCGCAGCGCAGCTGCGAGAGGAACCTCGCCAGCTCGGTGGCATGGCAATGACGTGACCCCAGGTGCACGTCGGAGACGAACACTGCGCGCCGGTGCGGCGACAGGTTCGCCAGCGCGCTCATGCCGGCGTCCCCGCATCGCGCAGGTAGCGTTTGCGCTTGTTCGGCCTGATCGCGCACAGGTCCACTTCAATCAGGCCGTCGATCGAATCACTGAAGTCCGGGTCGACACCGAAGGCAAGGAAACGGGCGCCACCGGGTTCGCACAGATCGGTGTACTGGCGATACAGCGTCGGCACGCCAGTGCCGAGTGCGGCCAGGTTGGCCTTGAGCACATCGAACGCGGCACCTGCATCCAGCTCGCCGAAACTTGGCGGCGCGGCGAAGTACTGGAACGGGCGGTTCGATTCGGCCAGGCCGGCGGTACCGCTGTAGTAGCGCTGGTAGTACGCCACCAGCTGCTCGCGTGCATCGCGTGGCAGCGCTGCGCTGATCGACACGGCGCCGAACAGGTAGCGGATGCCGGGCCGGCACTGCAGGTAGGCGCCGATGCCCTGCCACAGGTAGTCCAGGCTGCGGCTGCCCCAGTAATCAGGCACCACGAAGCTGCGGCCCAGTTCCAGGCCTTCGGCGATGTGGGTGATGGCATCGTCGGAATAGCGGAACAGCGACGCGCTGTAGAGCCCGGACAGGCCGTGCCGGGCCAGCGCGTGGGCACCACGCATGATCCGGTAGGCGCCGGCGATGCGCTGCGCGGCCGCGTCCCAGATCACGATGTGTTCGTACCGCGGATCGTAATCGTCCAGATCGCGGCTGCGCCCGGTGCCCTCGCCTACCTGGCGGAAGGTCAGCTCGCGCAGACGCCCCAGCTCCAGCAGCAGCGGCGAATCGGCGGTACAGGTCGCCAGCAGGATCTGCTTGCCGTCGGCGGTCTGGCCCAGCTGGGTCGCCGCGGCGATGCCTGCGGCCACCTGTGAAGGCGGCACCGGGGACGCCAGCGGCTCGGGGCCTGCTACAGCGGCTGCATCGCCCGCCGCCCCATTACGGCCCAGCGCATACAGCGCGCGGCGCACCGCCAGCAGCTGTGCGCCCGGGTCGCCGCCCTTGCCCAGCTGCATCGGCTCACCGATGCTCAGCCGCAGCGGACGGCCACGACGGGTGAACATCTCGCGCGCCAGCAGCGCGGTGCCCGCCGGCTTGAACAGGGTCGAGGCGCCGTAGAACAGCGCCGAGTTACGCGCCTCCACACGCACCGGCAGCACCGGCGCGCCAGCGGCACGGGCAAAGCGGACGAAACCGCGCTGCCAGCGACCATCACGGATGCCGCGCAGCGACAGCCGCGAGACCTCGCCGGCCGGGAACACGATCACGCACTGCTCGGCGGCCAGCGCCTCTTCGACGGCATGCAGGCTGCCACGCTGGGCCTTGCCACCGAGGATGCGTACCGGCAGCAGCAGGTCCTGCAGTGGCGCAATTGCCCCCAACAGGTCGTTGGCCACGATCCGCACGTCACGGCGGATGCGGCCGACCGCGTCCAGCAGGGCGAGGGCATCCAGTGCCCCGGAGGGATGGTTGGCGACGATCAGCAGGCGGCCGGTGGCCGGGATCCTGGCCAGCGCGGCCGGGTCCACCTGGTACTGGCCGTCGATGAACTCCAGGCCGGCGGCGACGAAGCCGAAGCCACGCAGGCCTGAGCTGCGCTGCAGGAAGGCTTCGATCTGGTCCAACCGCGACCAGCGACCGACGCTGCGCAGCAACGGCCGCGCCAGTTGGCCCCGGCGGCCATGGAACCAATCGGGGAAGCGTTGCTGGAGACGCTGTTCAAGTTCCTGCATGGCGGATCCACTCATGCCCGGCGGCCGGATTGGCCGACAGCCTGCGCCCGGCAGGCGGCAGCCAGATGGCGGTTTTTGGGCAGAACGATGACGGCCGCACAGCCGCTGCCGGGCGTTGTGGCCCGCGCAGTCGGGGCCGGTAGGCGCCCGCTGCGTTGTCACGCTGGTGGAACACTGGGCCTCGAGGCTGAGCCCCAATCCCGGCCGGACGGCCCCTGCCGGGCCTACGCGGGCTTAACCACCGGCAACCGGTACAGGTTCACAATGCACAGGCGGCGCACCCCGTGTATCATTCGCGCCCATCTTTCCATCCGAATCAAGGGATATTACGCCTGATGTCCAGCTATCTCTTCACCTCCGAGTCGGTCTCCGAAGGCCATCCGGACAAGGTTGCCGACCAGATCTCCGATGCGGTGCTGGACGCGATCCTGACCCAGGACCAGCGCGCCCGCGTGGCCTGCGAGACCATGGTCAAGACCGGTGTTGCCATTGTGGCCGGTGAGATCACCACCAGCGCCTGGATCGACCTGGAAGCGCTGACCCGCAAGGTCATCACGGACATCGGCTACGACAGCTCCGACGTCGGCTTCGACGGCGCCACCTGCGGGGTGCTGAACCTGATCGGCAAGCAGTCGCCGCACATCGCCCAGGGCGTGGACCGCAAGAAGCCGGAAGAAATGGGCGCTGGCGACCAGGGCCTGATGTTCGGCTATGCCACCAACGAGACCGACAGCTACATGCCGGCCGCGATCCACCTGTCGCACCGCCTGGTCGAGCAGCAGGCCAAGATCCGCAAGAAGAAGAACTCGCCGCTGTCGTGGCTGCGCCCGGACGCCAAGAGCCAGGTCACCCTGCGCTATGAAAACGGCGTGGTCTCGGCCATCGACGCCGTGGTCCTGTCGACCCAGCACGCCCCGGGCATCAAGCAGAAGGACCTCATCGAGGCCGTCCGCGAAGAGATCATCAAGCCGGTGCTGCCGGCCAAGTGGCTGCACAAGGGCACCAAGTTCCACATCAACCCGACCGGCAAGTTCGAGATCGGCGGCCCGGTGGGCGACTGCGGCCTGACCGGCCGCAAGATCATCGTCGACACCTACGGCGGCTGGGCCCGTCACGGTGGTGGCGCGTTCTCCGGCAAGGACCCGTCCAAGGTCGATCGTTCGGCGGCCTACGCGGCCCGCTACGTCGCCAAGAACGTGGTTGCCGCCGGCCTGGCCGACCGTTGCGAAGTGCAGGTCTCCTACGCCATCGGCGTGGCTGAGCCGACCTCGATCTCGGTCACCACCTTCGGCACCGGCAAGATCAGCGACGACAAGATCGAGAAGCTGATCCGCAAGCACTTCGACCTGCGCCCGTACGGCATCATCAAGATGCTGGACCTGGTGCACCCGATGTACCAGCAGACCGCCGCCTACGGCCACTTCGGCCGCAAGCCGAAGGAGTTCAGCTACCTCAACGGCGAAGGCGAGACCGTCAACGCCACGGCCTTCTCCTGGGAGAAGACCGACCGCGCCGCCGCCCTGCGCGCCGATGCGAAGCTGAAGTAAGAAACACGAAGGGCCGCTCACGCGGCCCTTCTGCTTCTGGTAGAGCCGGCCGCTGGCCGGCTTTTTCATGGCCTCCGGAAACAATCGCGTGATTGCCGGCCAGCGGCCGGCACAACCGGTTGCCGATACAATCGCCCCATGTCGACCGAACTGAAAACCCACCAGCTGTCCATGACCGTGCTGATGTCGCCGGAGATGGCCAATTTCTCCGGCAAGGTCCACGGCGGCGCCATCCTGCGCCTGCTCGACCAGGTCGCCTACGCCTGCGCCAGCCGTTACGCCGGCAGCTACGTGGTCACCCTGTCGGTGGACCAGGTGATGTTCCGCCAGCCGATTGCGGTGGGCGAGCTGGTCACCTTCCTGGCCTCGGTGAACCATACCGGCACCTCGTCGATGGAGATCGGCATCAAGGTGGTGGCCGAGGACATCCTCAAGCGCAGCGTGCGCCACGCCAACAGCTGCTTCTTCACCATGGTAGCCGTGGATGAGGAAGGCCGGCCGACGCCGGTGCCGCCGTTGCAGCCGGCCACCTCCGACGAGAAGCGCCGCCAGGCCGCCGCACAGATCCGCCGCCAGCTGCGCCAGGAAATGGAGCAGCGCCATCTGGAACTGCTGGCGTCGAACCCGCCGTCGCCGGAAGAATGAGCGTGAACCCGGTAGTGCCGGCCGCTGGCCGGCAACCTCGCGCGTGCTGCCAGACATCATGAGGTTGCCGGCCAGCGGCCGGCACTACCATTTCGAATTCGCCGGGCCACGCCCGGCGGATGCATTTCACCCGGTGTTCTGCACACCCTGCGAAACACCGTTCACGCAGGCCACCAGTGCGCGCAGCAGGTCGTCATCCTCGCGCCCGTTCTCGCGCCAGCGCTGCAGCAGATCCACCTGCAGCACGCTGATCGGATCGACATAGGGATTGCGCAGGCGGATCGAAAGCGACAGCCGCGCATCGTGGTCCAGCAGCGTCTGCTGGTCCATCAATGCCAGCAGCCAGTGCCGGGTCAGTTCCAGTTCGCGCTGTACCTGCGGGAAGAAGCGTCCGTGCAGGTCGCCCGACAACAGCGAGAACTGCTCGGCAATGGTGATATCGCCCTTGGACAGCACCATCGCGATGTCGTCCAGGAAGGTGCGGAAGAACGGCCAGTCACGCGCCATCTCGCGCAGCGTCTGTTCGTGGCCAGCATCCACCGCCGCCTGCAGGCCGCTGCCCACCCCGTACCAGCCGGGAATGACGGCACGCGCCTGGCTCCAGGCGAACACCCACGGAATCGCGCGCAGGTTGCCCAACGCCGCGTCCTGGCCGAGCCGGCGCGACGGACGCGAACCCAGCGTCATCCGCTCGATCACGTCGATCGGCGTGGCCGTGCGGAAGTAGTCCATGAAGCCAGACTGGCCGACGAAGGTGCGGTAGACCTCGCTGCTGGAGCCGGCGACCACATCCATCACCGGCCGCCAGTCATCCTCGCGCGGCTCCGCTGCACGCGGGCGCAGGCTGGCGCGCAGCACGGCACCCGTGGCCTGTTCCAGCGAGCGCAGGGCCAATGCACGGATGCCGTACTTGCGGTGGATCACCTCACCCTGCTCGGTCACCCGCAGTCGGCCATCGATGCTGCCGCGCGGCGAAGCATCCACCGCGTGCGTGGTCTTGCCGCCACCGCGGCTGATCGAACCACCACGGCCATGGAAGAAGGTCAGGCGGATGCCCGCCTCGGCCGCCACTTCCATCAGTTCCACCTGTGCACGTTGCAGGCCCCAGCGTGAGGCAGCGATGCCTCCGTCCTTGCTGCTGTCCGAGTACCCCAGCATCACCATCTGCACGTCATCGCGTGCACGCAGATGCGCACGGTACACCGGGTCGGCCAGCAGGTCGCGCAGGGTCGCGGTGCCACGTTTGAGGTCGTCCACGGTTTCGAACAATGGCGCAATATCCAGCGGCACCGAACCGCCCTCTTCCACCAGGCCGCCACGGCGTGCCAGCGCCAGCACGGCCAGCACGTCACTGCGGTCGTGTGCCATCGAGATGATGTAGCTGCCCAGCGCATCGCCACCATGGCGCGCACGCGCATCGGCCAACGCCGCAAATACCGCATCCAGACGCTGGTTGCCTTCGTCGTCGCCCTTCGGCAACGGCGTGTCACCACTGGCATGCGGCGCCAGCAGGCGCGCACGCCCCACGGCATCGAGACTGTCCCACGCCGTGTCGCCGCCCAGAACGGTGGCCAGCGCGCGCGCGTGCACGCTCGATTCCTGGCGCACGTCCAACCGTGCCAGGTGGAAGCCGAAGGTCTTCACCCGCCACAGCAGGCGCTGTACGGCAAAGCCACCGGCATGCTCACCACGGTTGGCGCGCAGGCTGTCGAGGATCAGCTGCAGATCCTCGATCAGTTCATCAGGACCGGCGTAGGCGCCTTCGCCGTCATCCAGCGTGGCCTGCAGGCGTGCACGCATGCGGTCATTGAGCAGGCGGTACGGCATGTCAGCATGGCGCGGGCGCGACTGCACCTGCGGCAGCAGCTGCTGGTAGTGCGCCACCCGTGCCTGCAGCGCATCGCTCACACCCACCCGCTCGGTGGACTGGCTGAGCAGGCTGGCCAGCTGCAGCAGTTCCTTCTGGTAGCGCGCGAGCACCGCCTGCCGCTGCGCATCCAGCGTATTGCGGATGGTATGGGCATCCACGTTCGGGTTGCCGTCCATGTCGCCGCCCACCCAGGTGCCGAAACGCAGCAGGCGCGGCAGCGGCAGTTCTTCGCCATAGGTATCGCGCAACGCCTGCTGCAGCGATTCGTACAGCACCGGAATCACCCGGTACAGCACCTGCACCAGATAGAAGCCGACGTGCTCGCGTTCGTCATCGACGGTGGGCCGCACCGGCGAAGAATCGGTGGTCTGCCACGACGCGGTGAGCGCCATACGGAAGCGCGCGGCATCGGCGGCGGCCTCGCCCGGCGTGCGCTGGCCGTCGAGATTGTCGACCAGGCTGGCCACCATCAACTGCTCCTTCTCCAGCAGCGCGCGGCGTACCGCTTCGGTCGGGTGTGCGGTGAACACCGGTTCAATGTCGATGCGTGGCAGCCACTGCGCCAGCTCGTCCAGGCCCACACCCTGCGCCTTCAGGTGCTGCAGTGCATCCTGCAGGCCATCGGGCTGCGCCCCTGCGGTACCGGCGCGCTGGTAGTCACGGCGACGGCGGATGCGATGCACGCGCTCGGCGATGTTGACCACCTGGAAGTAGGTGCTGAAGGCCCGCACCATGGTTTCGGCCTGCTGCGGCGTGCGCCCGGCCAGGCCATCGGCCAGCTCCGACAACGGCGCCTGGTTCTCGCGGCGGGCGATGGCGCGGGTGCGCACGTCCTCGACATCGTCGAGGAAGGCGGCGGAGACCTGTTCAACCAGCAGGTCGCCAACCAGCGCGCCGAGCCGGCGCACGTCATCGCGAAGCGGAAGATCGGGGGAAGCAAACTCGATGCTGCTGCGGTACTCGTTCATCGGCGACGCACAGGCCTCGGTCAACGGATCCAGACCCCAAGCCTAAACCAGAACGGGCATCGTGCTGCGATGCAAAAATGGTTTCATCTGGTAGTGCCGGCCGCTGGCCGGCAACCTCAGGTCGCGTGAGTCCATGAGGTTGCCGGCCAGCGGCCGGCACTACCGGGTCACGTCAGCGCTTCTTCTTCGCCTTGCCCTGCTCGGCCGGGCCGATGGTCTGTTCCAGCCAGCGCTCGCTTTCGGCCAGCATGGTCATGATCGACTCGCGTGCACGGTAGGCATGCGATTCGTTCGGCAGCATCACCAGACGCGCGGTGCCACCCAGGCCCTTCACTGCGGCGAACATGCGCTCGCTCTGCATCGGGAACGTGCCGGAGTTGTTGTCGTCCACGCCGTGGATGAAGAGGATCGGATCCTTGATCCTGTCGGCGTAGTTGAACGGCGCCATCTTCTGGTAGACGTCCTGCGCCTGCCAGTAGTTGCGCTCCTCGGCCTGGAAGCCGAACGGCGTGAGCGTGCGGTTGTAGGCGCCGCTGCGCGCGATGCCCGCCTTGAACAGGCGCGTGTGCGCCAGCAGGTTGGCGGTCATGAACGCACCGTAGGAATGGCCACCAATGGCGATGTGATCGCGATCGGTCACGCCACGGCGCACCACTTCATCCACGGCGGCCTGCGCGTTGGCCACCAGCTGTTCGATGTAGGTGTCGTTGGGCTCCTTGTCGCCTTCGCCGATGATCGGCATCGACGGGCTGGCCAGCACCACATACCCCTTGGCCAGGAACGCCTGCGGGCCCCAGTAGCTGACCGCATTGAAGCGGTACGGCGAATCGGTCACCTGGCTGGCCGCAGCCGCACTCTTGAACTCGCCCGGGTAGGCCCACATCAGCAGCGGCCGCGGGCCGTCGCGCTTCGGGTCGTAGCCCGGCGGCAGCAGCAGGGTCGCGGTCAGGTCGACGCCATCCTTGCGCTTGTAGCGGATCTGCTCCTTCTGCACGCCCTTCAACTGCGGCAGCGGATGCGCGAAGTGGGTCAGCGCACGCGGTGCAGCACCGGCATCGGCCAGCGACTGCACGTAGAAGTTGGCCGGCTCATCCGGGCTCTCGCGGCTCAGCAGCAGCGAGCTGGCCTGGTTGTCCAGCAGCGCCACCGGCAGCGCATAGCTCGGCGCCTGCGAGTGGAACAGGCGGGTGGCCTTGCCCGTGGCAACGTCGAAGCGGTCCACGAACGGACGATCGCCTTCCGGCGATGCACCGGCACCGGCCAGATACAGGCTGCTGCCATCGGCGCTGGTCTGCAGCAGCGAGCGCCCGCGGTCGTCGCTGGACAACAGCGGCCGGCCCGGATCGGAATAGCGGTCCTGCCCGTCGCGATCCCACAGCAGGCGCGGCTCGGCTCCGGCATTGTCCGGGGCGATCAACCAGGTTTTGGTCCTGCGGGTCTTCCACCACGATTCGGTCAGCAGGGCCAGGTCACCGCGACCCCAGCTGATGCCGGCCAGGCGGCTGCCAAGCTGGGCCAGGGTGACCGGCGGTTTGTCGAACGGCGCGGCCTGCATCAGCACCGCATCGCGCACCTTGGCCTCCCTGTTCGGGTCGCCGCCGTCCTGCGCTTCGGCCCAGACCAGGGTGGCGTCGGCATCACCACGCCAGCGGATGTCGCGCGCGCCGGTCACTTCGGCGTCGTTGCCGGTCGGCAGCCCTTCCACCAGCGGGCGCACGGCCACGGTGTGCACCAGCTTGCCGCTGGCACGGTCGATCACTTCAATGCGGCGCGGGAAGCTGTCCACCGGCACCACGTAGGAATACGGCCGCTGCACCGGCTGGCGCAGCACGAAGCGGCCATCTGGCGACACCGAGAAGCCCATGAAGATGCCGGCTGCGCCGATCGCGCGGGTACTGCCATCCAGGCTGACTTCCATCGGCTGGGTGGTGGCGTAGTAATCGAACTGGCGCGCGTCGGCCTCGTTCTTCAGCAGGTCCTGGTAGGTACGGATCGACACCACGCCGCCGCCCTGGCTGGTCTGCTGCACGGCTGGGCCGGTCGGAATGCCGTCAGCGGCCGGGGCCGCACCAAGGTTGGCCGGACGGGTGAACACCACCAGGCCGCGGCTGTCCGGCAGCCACTGGTAGCCACTGCCGATCACCGTGTTCAGGCCGGCGACCAGACGACGGGCGCTGCCGCCGGCCACATCCACCAGCCACAGTTCATTGGCGCCGCTGGCGGCGTCGACCTGGTTGAAGGCCAGCCACTTCTGATCCGGCGACCACATCACGCTGGCGATCGACAGCTTGGCCGGCAGGCCGCTGATCTGCCGTTCCTTGCCGTCGGCCACGTTCATCAGCCACAGCTTCTCGCCGAAGCTGAAGCGGCTGTCGGAGAAGGTGCGCGGGTTGATGCGCAGGCCGGCCAGCTTCAGTTCCGGCTGCGCCACCACCTGGATCGACGGCAGCGACGGCATCTGCATCATCGCGGCGACATCGCGGCGTGGCGACAGGTAAAGCGAGGGCGCGCGCGGCGCGTCCACCACCGCCTGCAGCGCCGCCGACGGCAGTTCGTAGCCGTTGACGCCCTGGGCCTGTACCTGGGCGGGCTGCGGGGCCGCGGCCCAGGCCAGCGGAGCCACCGCCAGCAGTCCCATCGACAGGACCAGGCCGGTCCAGCGCCGTGTGCGGCGCGCGTGCATGCTCATCGTTCCACCTGTGTGATGCGTGAAAACACCGACCTTAACAGGCCGTGCACGCGATCCCACCTGCCGATGGTTGGGTCATCCGGATGTCACGCCGAGGCCGCGATATAATGGGGGTTCTCCCCTGCCGAGGGGCGCTGCGACCGGATCCCATGAGGCCCGGCCAGGCTCGGTAAGGTGGCTTTGTAACAACGGCGCCCGGCTAGATGCGAGCACCCGCTCGCCCACAACCGGAGCACACGAATGAACGCTGTTGCCAAGACCTTCTCCACCGAAGGTGATTACAAGATCCGCGACATCACGCTGGCCGACTGGGGCCGCAAGGAACTGGACATCGCCGAGCACGAAATGCCGGGCCTGATGTCGATCCGCCGCAAGTACCAGGCCGAGCTGCCGCTGAAGGGCGTGCGCGTGACCGGCTCGCTGCACATGACCATCCAGACCGCGGTGCTGATCGAGACCCTGAAGGACATCGGTGCCGACGTGCGCTGGGCCTCGTGCAACATCTTCTCGACCCAGGACCACGCCGCTGCCGCCATTGCCGCCACCGGCACCCCGGTGTTCGCCTGGAAGGGCGAAACCCTGGAAGAGTACTGGGACTGCACCCTGGACGCGCTGACCTTCACCCTGGCCGACGGCACCCTGACCGGCCCGGAGCTGGTGGTCGACGACGGTGGTGACGTGACCCTGCTGATCCACAAGGGCTACGAGCTGGAAAACGGCAGCGACTGGGTCAACACCGCCTCTGCCTCGCACGAAGAACAGGTCATCAAGAACCTGCTCAAGCGCGTCGCCACCGAGCGCCCGGGTTACTGGGGCCGCGTGGTCAAGGATTGGAAGGGCGTCTCCGAAGAGACCACCACCGGCGTGCACCGCCTGTACCAGCTGGCCCAGGCCGGCACCCTGCTGATCCCGGCGATCAACGTCAACGACTCGGTCACCAAGAGCAAGTTCGACAACCTGTACGGCTGCCGCGAGTCGCTGGCCGATGGCCTGAAGCGCGCGATGGACGTGATGCTGGCCGGCAAGGTGGCCGTGGTCTGCGGCTACGGCGACGTCGGCAAGGGCTGCGCGGCCTCGCTGCGTGCCTACGGCGCGCGCGTGATCGTCACCGAGATCGACCCGATCTGCGCCTTGCAGGCGGCGATGGAAGGCTATGAAGTCAACACCATCGAATCGACCCTGGGCCGTGCCGACCTGTACGTCACCACCACCGGCAACAAGGACATCATCCGCATCGAGCACCTGAGCGCGATGAAGGACCAGGCCATCGTCTGCAACATCGGCCACTTCGACAACGAGATCCAGGTCGATGCGCTGGTGTCGTTCGCCGGCATCAAGCACGTCAACATCAAGCCGCAGGTGGACAAGTACATCTTCCCGAACGGCAACGCGATCTTCCTGCTGGCCGAAGGCCGCCTGGTGAACCTGGGCTGCGCCACCGGCCACCCGAGCTTCGTGATGTCCAACAGCTTCGCCAACCAGACCCTGGCACAGATCGACCTGTGGGCGAACAAGGACAGCTACGAGAAGAAGGTCTACCTGCTGCCGAAGAAGCTGGACGAAGAAGTGGCCCGCCTGCACCTGGAAAAGATCGGCGTGAAGCTGACCACCCTGAGCCAGGAACAGGCCGACTACATCGGCGTGCCGGTGGAAGGCCCGTTCAAGCCGGACCACTACCGCTACTGATGCCTGCGCGGTGCCGGCCAGCGGCCGGCACTACCGGTGCATGCAACACACGGAACGGGCGCCTTCGGGCGCCCGTTCTGCGTCTGCCTGCAGCCGTACACCACGTATCCACGCATGGCGTGGATCTACTGATCGTCCGGCCCCAGTAGATCCACGCCATGCGTGGATATCCCCCAGCCAACCCACAGTAGATCCACGCCATGCGTGGATGTTCCCCACCGGAGCGGGAACAATAGCCTCGGTCAAGGCAACACCCCTGCCCCGCGCTAGGATGCACCCATGACTCCGGCCATCAACCTGCTCAAGCGCGAGAAGATCGCCCACACCGTGCGCAGCTACGTGCACGACGCGCACGCCGAATCGTATGGGGGCGAAGCCGTCGACAAGCTCGGCCTCGACCCGGCCCAGGTGTTCAAGACCCTGTTGGCCAGCACCGAGACCCACGAACTGCTGGTAGCGATCGTGCCGGTGGCCGGCCAGCTGGACCTGAAGGCGCTGGCCGAAGCGGCCGGCTGCAAGAAGTGCGAGATGGCCGCTGCTGACGCTGCACAGCGCGCGACCGGTTATCTGGTCGGTGGCATCAGCCCGCTCGGGCAGAAGAAGCGCCTGCGCACGTTCCTGGACGCCAGCGCGCAGACATTGCCCAACCTGCATGTCAGCGCCGGGCGCCGCGGCCTCGAGGTGGAACTGGCGCCGACCGACCTGCTGCGATTGACGGCCGGCCACTACGCCGCCATCGGCAAGTCACGCTGATGCGCTGGCCGTGGTCTGCAGCACCGATACCCCGGCTCGACGATGCACAGGCCGATGTGCTGCTGCAGGACCTGTTGTCGCGCGATGCAACGCGCATCACCGATGCCGCGCGTACGGTCGCTCGGCTGTTCAACGCCTCATCGTTGGACGCGCTGGTCGCGCATGTGGATACGATCGAACGCAGCTGCCAAGGCATCGCCCTTGGCGGCATGCTGATCAGCAACCAGGCGCACCTCAAGGCGGCCCTGCAACGGCTGCGCTACTGGCAGGCACGCGAAGGCTGCCTGTGCGCGCTCTACCCATCCTATGTGTTCTTCAGCCCCGAACCGCTGCTGGAACAAGGTCACGTGCAGCTGCGTGCACGGGGCGAAGCGGAGGACGGCTGGGGCGAATGCTACCGGCTGACATGCACCTGCTGCGCGCAGCAATGGAGCGCGACCGAGCGCGAATACCACTACACCTGGTGGGAGTGGAAGCCCGAGCCCGCCCTGCAGACGCCTTAGTTGAGCTTGAACGTGACCGTGCCGCGTATCAGGCTCATGCTTGGTGCCTTGCCTGCCGCTTCACGCTCGTAGCGCCAGTCACGCGCGTGCTTGAGCGCCGCCGCATCGAGCAGCGGGTAGCCGCTGGATCGGGACAGGATGATCGCCTGGGTCTTGCCCTGCGCATCCAGCAGCAGCATCAGCTCGACACCTCCCTGCTGGGCCTCGCGCATGGCGGCCGCAGGATACGTCGGGACCGACGAAAGTCGCCGCTGGTGCCAGCCTCCTTCCCGGGCAATCAACGGCGTGCTGGAAGAGAGTGGGCAACGTGCAGGCATCTGCAGGTCGAAGCCTGCAGCCCCTTGCGAAGGCCGGGTGGTGGCTGGCGCACCACAGGCGATCGCAGACACGCTCTGCAGCAACGACTGCTGACGCGAAAGCGCTGCAGCGTCATCCGCTTCCACATGGAACGTGCAGCGCCCCGACGTTGCCTGCGCCTGCAGTGAACCCACGCCGGCATCACGGATCGGCGTCACGTCGGACAGGGCACCACAGGCGGCGCCTGCATCGTACTTTGCTGCCGAGCCTTCACTTGCGGCCAGCAGACCTGCGGCGACCCATGCAAACGGCATCCAACTGCGAACATCCATCCCTGTGCTCCCTGCGTTGATCCACCCCCATGGTAGCGCCCCGCTGCAATCCTCCCTGTTCACATGCCGACTGTCCGGCCGCAGCGTGGGCTCACGGCCGCCAGTTGGCGTTGTTCTCCCAGAACGCGACGGAGCGCTGGTAAGCCTCGCGATCCAGCGGCACACCGGAACCGCCCTCCTCCACGCCCAGTGCATTGCGCATCATGGTGATTGGTGCCATCGGCACTTCCTCGGGCTCGGAGGTATAGATGCAACCGACAATGCCCCAGTCGGCTTCGATCGGTGAACCCTCCTTCGCCAGCTGCCCGGCGCTGTACAGGATTACCACCAGGTAGTTCGCGCGCGGTGATTCCACGCCCTCGAACCAGCGCACCAGCACCGGCAGTTCCTCGCGGTTGCGCGCCTCATAGCCGCTGCGCAGCTGGTGGCGGTTGGCGTCGGTGACCGGCACCGTCAGGCAGCGCGTGCTGGTCCAGTTCTCGTAGACGAACAGTTTGCAGAACGGCGCGTAGCCGTCGAGCACCTTCAGCGGCGCGTGCGCATTGAGGTGTGCCTCGAACTGCTCGGCAGTGCAATCCTGGATGGTGTTGCCGCGCGGCACGCGCGGGAACAGGCGGGGACGGGCGAAATCGGTGAGGACGATGGACATGGCGTGGCGTGGTCAGGGAATCCGCTGCACAGGGTAACCGCCCCGGCGCCAGGGAGGACGGCATGCCGATGGTCACTGGCATCCCCCGCCCTCTTGCCGCACCCTGCGCGCGACCCACCACAAGGATCGTCGGCTCATGGAAGCAGCACGTGCGTTGCCCCACCCCGTCCGCCGCCGATGGCTGAAGGTGCTGGCCGTCGTCCTGCTGGCACCGCCATTGCTGTTCATCGCCGCCCTGCTCTGGCCGCTGCGTGCACCGCCGCTGCCCGAGGCCGGCGACAACCGGATGATCATCAACGCGCGGGTGGTGGACGTCATGCGCGGCCAAGCCAGTGAACCCACCACGGTCACCATCCGCAACGGCACGATCACCGCCGTCGGCGAAGGCATTGCCGATGCAGCGTTGCCGGTCTTCAACGCCGGCGGCCGCTGGCTGCTGCCCGGCTTCTGGGACATGCACACCCACGCCCTGCAGCTGTCGCCGCAGCTGCAGTTCCCGCTGATGCTGGCCAATGGCATCACCGGCACCCGCGACATGATGGACTGCCCGCAGGCTACCGATCCGCTGATCGCCTGCGTGGCCGACAAGCGCCGCTGGACCGCACAGGCCGTTGCCGGCCAGCAGGTCGCACCGCGCTTCGTGCAGATCGCCAGCTTCTATTTCGAAGATCCAGCGTTGGCGCCGGACACCGCGGCACAGCGTGCGCGCACGTACAGCGCGCGCGGTGTCGACGCGTTGAAGGTCTACAACCGGTTGCGTGCGGATACCTACCAGCGGCTGGCCAGCGAAGCGCGGCACCTGCATCGCCCGCTGGTCGGCCACCTGCCCAGGGCGGTTCCGCTGGAGGACGCGCTTCAGGCAGGCCAGCGCAGTTTCGAGCATGCGCACCTGTTCGTGCGTCATTGCTTCGACAACGCCGCCGCGTGGCGCGGCGGTACGCTGGATGGCGAAGATCCGACCGCACTGGCCGAACGCATGGTCGGTGGCTACCAGCCTTCCGTGTGCAATGAGGCGTTCGGCTTGATGCAGGCCAGCGGCGCCGCGTTCGTACCCACCCATGTCACCCGCGAAGAGGATGCGCGTGCGCGCGACCCCGCCTTCATCAACGATCCGCGTCTGGCCTATCTCGATCCACTTTCGCGCTGGGCATGGCGCGATGATCTGACGGCCACCACCGAACGCTATCCTGGCCTGCGCGGCGAAGACGCGTTGAAGGCGTACTTCGAGCATGGACTGGCCCTCACCGGTGCCGCGCACCGTGCCGGCGTCAGCGTGCTGGTCGGCACCGATACCGGGCTGGGTGGCTTCCGCTATCACGAGGAACTGCAGTGGCTGCGGCAGGCAGGCCTGAGCCAGGCCGACGTGCTGCGCGCGGCAACGCTGCACGCGGCGCGTCATCTGGAGCTGCAGGCATCGCATGGCAGTGTCGAGGTCGGCAAAGCCGCCGACCTGGTATTGCTCGACGGCAACCCGCTGCAGGACACCGCCAACACCCGTCGTGTGCACGCGGTGCTGCTGGCCGGACACCTCTACGACCGCTCGCGGCTGGATGCACTGCTCGCCTACGCCCGCGCGCAGGCACGTTCACCGACGGTGATGGCGCGCCTGCTGTGGGGCTTCATCACCAGCCCGGTCAGTGCCGAGCTGTAGCGGCAACTACAACGCCATCCGCTCGCGCAGTTCACGCGCCTGCCGCCGCGACACCTCCACCTCGCTGCCGTCGTCCAGTGCCAGGTCATAACCATCAGCGATGCTGGGCGTCACGCCTCGGATACGGCGCAGGTTGACCAGCGTGTTGCGGTTGGCACGGAAGAACAGATCCGGCGGCAGACGTGCTTCCAGCGCACTCAGGCTGCGGGTCAGCAACGCGTTCTGGTCGCGGAACCACAGCCGCGTGCAGTTGCCATCCACCACCAGCCGGCGGATCTCCGAGACCGCCACGAACCAGCAGCGCTCACCCTCGCGCACGAACACCTGGTCCTGCGCACCCAGCGTGCTGCGCGGCTCCGGCGTTTCGCCCGCCACCACCTCGCGCTGGCGCGCCCGCTGCAACGCTTCCAGCAAACGCGGTGCCTCGACCGGCTTCACCAGATAGTCCAGCGCGTTGGCCTGGAACGCACGCACCGCGTAGGTGTCATAGGCGGTAACGAACACCACCGCCGGCACCGCCTCCAGCCCGTCCAGCACATCGAAGCCACTGCCGGACGGCATCTGCACATCCAGCAGCACCAGGTCCGGCGCCAGTGTGGCGATCGCCTCGCGCGCGGCCGGCACATCGTCGGCCTCGCCCACGCACTGCACCCACGGCAGCGCCGACAACAGCGTGCGCAGCTCCTGCCGCGCCAGCCGCGCATCATCAACGATCAACACGCGCAGCACGCCATTCATTGCGGAATCTCCAGCAGGGCCCGCATGCGGTCGCCGACCGGCTGCAGGATGAAACGACCTTGCGTACCGAGCTGCGCACGCAGGTAGGCCAGGCCGACGCCATGCCCAGGGGTGGGCTCGTTGGCGCTGCCCAGCGGATTATCCACCTGCAGGCGCAGCACGTCATTGTCCAGCGTGGCACGGATCTGCACCTCGCCGCCGCCGGGGCGGCTGGCGATGCCGTGCTTGATCGCGTTTTCCACCAGCAGCTGTAGTGCCATCGCCGGCAACTGCGCCTGCATGGCATCGGCATCGATCTGCTGCCGCACCTGCAGGCGCTGCTCGAAGTGGATGGCCTCGATGGCCAGATAGTCGTCGACCACCGCCAGTTCCTCGGCCAGCGTGACCTGCTCGCTGCGGTTGTGCGCCAGCGCCTGGCGCAGCGTGCGCGACAGGCGGGTGACCATGTCGCGCGCACGCTCAGGATCTTCCAGGATCAGCGCACGCAGGTTGTTCAGCGCATTGAACATGAAGTGCGGGTTGAGCCGCGCACGCAGCGCATCGCGTTCCAGCGCACTGCGCTCGGCTTCGGCGCGCAGGCGGGCCAGTTCCGCCCCGCGTATCCGGCGCAGGCTGTGCAGGCTTGCCCAAAGCGCTACCCACAGGGCCAGCATCACCGCAGTGGTGTACCAGTAGAGCAGCAGCGCCTTGGGGCTGAAGTCGGCCGTCTGCCGCCCCAGGCTCACCCAGTTCCAGGCCAGCGCCGAGTGCAGCGCGATGTTCACCAGCAGCTGCGCCACTGCCGCGCCCAATGCCACCGACAGCGCCAGCCGCAGCAACAGCCCGGCCGTTCCGCGCGCCCACCAGTCTGCACGCAGCGCCAGCGCGCGGATGGCACCGCTGCATCCGAACAGGGCCAACGCCAGGCCCAGCGTGATCAACACGCCTGCGCTTCCGGCATCGCTGAAATAGGCTTGGCGCAGGCCGATTCCGGCAACGCCATAGAGCGCCCATACCAGCGCATTGAGCAGCCAGAAGCGTACCGTCGAGGAGGAATCCGGCATGTCCATTCCGAGGCGTGTTGAAACTCAGTGGTGGCGGTCGAGGAAGGCCTGCACCTGTTCCTGCAACCAGCGCGGATCATCCCACATCAGGAAGTGGAAACCCTGCGCGCTCATCGCGATCTGTACGCCCTGCAGTTTCGCGTACTGGGCCTGGAACACCGCCCGGGTGCCGGCCTCGGTGCCGCCCATCGGCTGGTAGCCGGCCCAGCTGCCCAGCACCAGCGTCGGTGCGGTGATCGAGGCAATGCTGTCACGCAGGTCAGTGGTCATCACCGCATGCATGGCATCGGCCGTGGTCTGGCGATCGCTGTCTTCGCCCCAGCGGCCCAGTTCAGCCTGGCGCTGCGGATCGCGGGTCATCCCCGGCAGGCCCGCCTTCAACTGCGCCTGCCATTGCGCGGCGTCGGCGGCCAGCATGCCCTTGCGCAGCTGGTCGGCCACCGGCCGCACGCTGTCAGCGGTGGCCTTCGGGTCACGCGCGGCCGGCAGGAATGGCAGGGCGTCAACCACCACCAACGCGCTGACCGCCTTCGGCTCGGCCTGCGCCATCTGCAGGCCCAGCAGGCCACCGAGGCTGTGGCCAACCACCACCACCGGCCCCAGATGCTGGTCATGCAGGTAGGCCAGCAGCTGCCCGCGCATCGCCGGCAGGAACTCGACCGGGCGCGGATCGGCCGCGAGCGCACCGGCAAAGCCGGGCAGCTGCACCAGATGGCACTGCACATCCTTCAGGGCCAGGCAGGTCTCGCGCCACACCTCGGCGCTGCTGTTGAGGCCGGGAATCATCAGCAGCGGGCGGCCCTTGCCGACCACCTCGACCTGCACCTTGCCCGCCGCCGGGGCGCTGGCGGCGTGCGCCAAGCCGGAGCCGAGCACGGCCATCGCCATACCGATCATCGCCAGCCGGGCCAGGGCCTTCATTGCATACCAGAGTGCCAGGAAGATCTTCATCGTCTGCTCCTTCGTCAGGTGGGTGGTGCCGGGATGGGCTCAGCGTGCCGCCGGCCATGGCACCCGGGGGGCGATTTCGGAGCAGCGGCCGATCGCCGGGGCGAACGGTCGCAGGCGGCTGACGATATACGCCCGCAGAAATTGACAACATCCATCTTGATGAAGCGATATACTAATCCACACCCGCCGCTGCCGCCCGTGCCATGACCGCCATCAGCTTCGAGTTCTATCCGCCCAAGACCGACGAACAGCGCAGCCAGCTGGACCGCGCCGCGGCCAGACTGAAGGACTACGGTCCCGAGTACGTGTCGTGTACCTTCGGCGCCGGTGGCTCGACCCTGAGCTATACCTCCGAGACCGTGCGCCACCTCAACCAGCACCATGGCTTCGATGCCGCACCGCATCTGTCCTGCGTCGGCGGCACCCGTCAGGAAATCCGCGAGCTGCTCAAGCTGTACCGCGCCATCGGCTGCCGCCGCCTGGTCGCGCTGCGCGGCGATCTGCCGTCGGGCATGGGTTTCCCCGGTGACATGCGCTATGCCGCCGAACTGATCGACTTCATCCGCGCCGAGCACGGCGATGCGTTCCATATCGAAGTGGGCGCGTACCCGGAAACGCACCCGCAGGCTTCCGACGCACTGGCCGACCTGAAGCATTTCAAGGCCAAGATCGACGCCGGTGCCGATGCGGCGATCACCCAGTACTTCTTCAACCCCGATGCCTACTTCCATTTCGTCGACGAAGTGCGGCGGCTGGGCGTGCAGGTACCGATCACGCCCGGCATCATGCCGATCGCCAACTTCAGCCAGCTTCGCCGCTTCTCCGAACAGTGCGGTGCGGAGATCCCGCGCTGGATCAGCCGCAAGATGCAGGCCTATGGCGATGATGCGGAGTCGGTGCGTGCATTCGGCACTGAAGTGGTGGCCAAGCTGTGCCAGCGCCTGATCGAAGGCGGCGCACCCGGCCTGCACTTCTACACCTTGAACCTGGCCAAGCCGACCACTTCGGTGCTGAAGCTGCTGCAGGGCTGAAAGCACGGCGCGCAAGCGTGATCAGCGCTACCCTGCGAGGATGATCCGGCTTTCCTTCCTGCTGCTGCTGCCGTGCGTTCTGTCGAGCGCCGCCCACGCACAGTCCACACGCCTGAACCGCTGCACCGATGCCCAGGGCCAAAGCGTCTACACCGACCGGCCCTGCGACAGCCTGGGCGCGCGGTCGCGGTTGCCACCGCCTGCGCCCGCCGGCAATACCCTGCAGCGCGACACCCTGGGGGCACGCTGCCCGCGGCGGCTGAGTGAACTGGTGGACGCGCTGCGCATCGGCATCGTCAGCAACGATGTGAATCGGCTGTCCTCACTGTATCTGTGGGGCGCGGTTTCCGATGCGGGCGCGCAGCGCATCCTCGGCCAGCTGGAATCGTTGGCGCGGCGGCCCCTGGTGGACGTGGTGCCGGTGTATCCGTCACAGGCGCTGCCGCAATCGCAGGATGAGGATCAGAGCCCTGCCGCGCTGGGATCCGACCCTGTGGCCTCTGTGGCGCGGCATCCCATCGGCCTGCGCCTGGAGCAGACGTTGCCCGGCAGCGCGTCGCGCGCTTCGACGGTGCTGGGGTTGCGACGGCAATACGGGTGTTTCTGGATCACGCTGTGATCGCGAGCATCCATCCACGCATGGCGTGGATCTACTGCCTCCATCCCACACGGTAGCGCCGGGCCATGCCCGGCGAGCGAAGCAGCCTTACTCCGGCCACAGCGCGCGGATGGCGGCGATGCCCTGCCCACCATGGCGACGCGCTTCGGCGATGTGACCGCGGCCGATACCGCCCAGGGCGTAGATCGGCAGTGACACCTGCGCGCGCAGCTCGGCGAACGCGTTCCAGCCCAGCGGCACGGCATCGGGATGGCTGGCCGTGGCCTGCACCGGGCCCAGCACGGCGAAGTCGCAGCCCAACCGCTGTGCGGCCTGCAGCTGCTGCAGGTCATGGCAGGACGCGGCCACCAGCTGGCCTTCGGGCAGCGGACGCTGCGACAGCTCCAGCAGCTGCTCGCTGCCCAGGTGCACCCCAACGCCCAGTACGCGCGCGCGTTCGATATCGCGGTTGAGCAGCCACTGCACCCCGCTGCGACGATGCGTACGCACGGCCTGTTCGACCATCGCCTGGCGCTGCGGATGCGCCGTCGGCAACCGCAGCTGGATGCGCTGCTGGCCCGCCGCCACCGCGCGCTGCAGCTGCTCATGCCAGTGCTGCACGCCGTCGGCGTCATCGGCCGGCGCCGGGGTGATCAGGTAGCTGTCGGGTTGGCGCAGCGCGGCCACCACCGGCAGATCGGCCGGTGGCATCGAATAGCGACCCAGTTTGTCCGGCGCCACCCAGGTAATGGCCTGGCCCTCGCGGCCACGTGGCGTCCCCTTCCAGCTGCGCACGTGGCGCACTTCCAGGGTCAGGTGCTTGTCCGGGTAGCGCTGCGGCACATCCATCAGCCATTCGCCGACATCGGCTTCGATGCCCAGTTCCTCGCGTAGCTCGCGAACCAACGCCTGTTCGGAGGTCTCGCCGGATTCGCGCTTGCCGCCGGGGAACTCCCACAGGCCGGCCATGTCGCGGTTCTCGGTACGACGGTTGAGCAGCACGCGGCCACGGGCGTCGGTGATGACGGCGGCCACGACGTGGATCGATCGGGTGGGGGGAGCCATGGGGGAAGCATGCCCAGAACAGGGCGGCCCGCGCAATCTCGGATCGGGCCGGATCAGCCCCGCGAAACAGCCGCCATGAAAAAAGAGCCCCGCTTTCGCGGGGCTCTTCGGGGTCAGCTCAGCTGGCCGTGGCAGTGCTTGTACTTCTTGCCACTGCCGCACGGGCATGGATCGTTGCGGCCGATCTTCGGCTCATCGCGCTGCGCCTGTGCAATGCCCTGCTGGGCAGCCTGCACCTGCGCGGCTTCCTCGTCGGCGCTGTAGCCGCCCACGTCCTGGTGCTGGAACTGCGACTGGCTCAGGCGCGCTTCGGCCTGCTGGCGTTCGGCTGCTTCCAGCGCCTGCACTTCCTCGTCGCTGCGGATGCGCACGCGCGACAGCAGGGTCACCACTTCGCGCTTGACGTTCTCCAGCATGTCCGAGAACAGCTCGAAGGCTTCCTTCTTGTACTCCTGCTTCGGCTGCTTCTGCGCGTAACCACGCAGGTAGATGCCCTGGCGCAGGTAGTCCATGCGCGCCAGGTGCTCCTTCCAGCTCTGGTCCAGCACGGTCAGCATCACGTGCTTCTCCAGCGCGCGCATGGTTTCCTCACCGACACCCGCTTCCTTCTCGGCAAAGTGCTGGTTGACGCGCTCCTGCACCTTGGCGGCGATGGCTTCGGCGTCCAGCTCTTCGTGCGACTTGACCAGGTCGGTCAGCGACATCTGCAGGCCGAAGTCCGACTCCAGGGTCGCTTCCAGGCCACGCAGGTCCCACTGCTCGTCGATCGAGTTCGGCGGCACGAAGCGGGCCACCACGTCGAAGATCACGTCGTCGCGGATGCCGTCGACGTTGTCCTTCACCGACTCGGCGTCCAGCAGTTCATCGCGCTGTGCGTAGATCACCTTGCGCTGGTCGTTGTTGACGTCGTCGAAGTCCAGCAGGTTCTTGCGGATGTCGAAGTTGTGGGCCTCGACCTTGCGCTGCGCCTTCTCGATCTGGCGGCTGACCAGGCGGTCTTCGATGACGTCGTCTTCCTTCATGCCCATCATGCGCATGGCCTTCTGCACCCAGTCGGAGGCGAAGATGCGCATCAGGTTGTCTTCCAGCGACAGGTAGAAGCGGGACGAACCCGGGTCACCCTGGCGGCCCGAACGGCCGCGCAGCTGGTTGTCGATACGGCGCGATTCATGGCGCTCGGTACCGACGATGTGCAGGCCGCCGGCAGCCTTGACGGCCTCGTGGCGCTTCTGCCAATCGGCCTTGACCGCGGCCTTCTGTTCGTCGGTCGCGCCTTCGCCCAGCTCGTGGATTTCCGCTTCCAGCGAACCGCCCAGCACGATGTCGGTACCACGACCGGCCATGTTGGTGGCGATGGTGACCGCGGCCGGACGACCGGCATTGGCGACGATGGTCGCTTCGCGGTCATGCTGCTTGGCGTTCAGCACTTCGTGCTTCACGCCGGCCTTGCGCAGGTGCTCGGACAGCATTTCCGAGGTTTCGATCGAGGTGGTACCCACCAGCACCGGCTGGCCACGCTTGGCGCACTCTTCGATGTCGGCCAGCACCGCGTTGAACTTGCCCTTGCGGTTCAGGAACACCTGGTCCGGGCTGTCCTTGCGGATGGTCGGGCGGTTGGTCGGGATCACCACCACTTCCAGGCCGTAGATGCTCTGGAACTCGAAGGCTTCGGTATCGGCCGTACCGGTCATGCCGGACAGCTTCTTGTACATGCGGAACAGGTTCTGGAAGGTGATGCTCGCCAGCGTCTGGTTCTCGCGCTGGACCGGCACACCTTCCTTCGCTTCCACCGCCTGGTGCAGGCCATCGGACCAGCGACGGCCGGACAGGGTGCGGCCGGTGAACTCATCGACGATGACCACTTCGCCATCGCGCACGATGTAGTCCACGTCACGCTGGTAGATCGCGTGCGCGCGCAGTGCGGCGTTGAGGTGATGGACCACGGTCAGGTTCTGCGGCGCGTACAGGCCTTCGGTCTCGCCGTCGAGGATGCCGGCCTCGACCAGCAGCTGCTCGGCGTGCTCCATGCCCGCTTCGGACAGGTGCACCTGCTTGCCCTTCTCGTCGACCCAGAAGTCGCCTTCGCCGTCTTCCGCTTCCTGCTTGACCAGGTTCGGCACGACACGGTTGACGCGGATGTACAGCTCCGGGGAGTCGTCGGCCGGGCCGGAGATGATCAGCGGGGTACGCGCTTCGTCGATCAGGATGGAGTCGACTTCGTCGACGATGGCGTAGTGCAGGCCGCGCTGGTAGCGGTCGGCCTTGGACAGCGCCATGTTGTCGCGCAGGTAGTCGAAGCCGAATTCGTTGTTGGTGCCGTAGGTGATGTCCGAGGCGTAGGCTTCGCGCTTGTCGCTGTGCGGCATGCCCGGGTACACCACGCCCACGCTCAGGCCCAGCCAGTTGTACAGCTTGCCCATCTGCGCGGCGTCGCGGCGGGCCAGGTAGTCGTTCACGGTGACCACGTGCACGCCCTTGCCTTCCAGCGCGTTGAGGTACACCGGCAGGGTCGCCACCAGGGTCTTGCCTTCACCGGTGCGCATTTCTGCGATCTTGCCCAGGTGAAGCACCATGCCACCGATCAGCTGCACGTCGTAGTGGCGCATGCCCAGCACGCGGCGACCGGCTTCGCGGCAGACCGCGAACGCTTCCGGCAGCACCTTGTCCAGGGCTTCACCGTCGGCGATGCGCTGCTTGAACTCCGGCGTCTTGGCCTGAAGCTGCTCGTCGGAAAGCTTCTCGATCTCCGGCTCCAGCGCATTGATCTTGGCGACGATGCGGTTGAGCTGGCGCAGCTGTCGTTCGTTACGACTGCCAAATACGCGGGTAAGCAGGCTGTTGATCATTGAAGGAACCGGGTTGGATGGACACGACGCCCGGCCTCCCCCTTGGGATCCGTCCGCCGCAAACGAAACAGGGCGCCTGGCGCCCTGTCGATGGCAACACCCATTGTAGCTTGGGACGGCCGCAAGGGGTTTCAACCCCGTGGGGTAGTGCCGGCCGCTGGCCGGGTACGCGTCAGCGCATGCGCGCTGGCGCTCCCACGCTTCGCTGCGCGAACCGTGGGCCCCGCTTACCTCGCCTCCACACCCCCGCGCCTACGGCGCTGCCCCCGTACTCCGGGGGCGGTAGTGCCGACAGCAGCCGGCACCCCAATGGGGCTTCAGCCGCGGCTGACGCGGCCGACCGGCGTGTTGCCGCCGTCGCCGAGGAACTTGCGCGGGTTGACCACGTTGCCGTTCTCCCACACCTCGAAGTGCACGTGGGCGCCGGTCGAACGACCGGTGGAACCGGCCTTGGCCACTTCCTGCCCGGCACGGACCAGGTCGCCGACCTTCACCACCAGGCGCGAATTGTGCGCGTAGCGGGTGACGTAGCCGTTACCGTGGTCGACGTCGACCACGTTGCCGTAGCCGCCCTTCACGCCGGCGAAGCTGACCACGCCTTCGGCCACGGCCATCACCGGGTCACCGACCTTGGCGTGGAAGTCCATGCCCTTGTGGGTGGCGGCACCGCGGCCGAACGGGTCGGCACGGGTGCCGAAACCGGAGGTCACGTAGCTGTTGCGGATCGGCATGCGCGAGGGCACGGCGTTCTGCTGCAGCTGGTGGTCGAACATCAGCGATTCCATCACCGACAACTGGCGGCCTGAAGCAGCGAAGCGCTGCTCCAGCACCTGTAAGTCGGCGTTGACGTCCTTGACCGGGATGTCGCTGGTCGGGCCGCCGGCGTCGCCGTCACCGAGACCGGGGGTCTCGTTGAAGTCGAACTCGCCGTCTTCCAGCTTGCCCATCTGGGTCAGCCGTTCGCCGAGGGCGTTGAGGCGGGTGGCCTGGGCCTGCAGCTCGCCGAGGCGGGCCGCCAGCGCGTTGACCTGGGTCTGCGCATCGCGCTTGACCTTGGCCAGCTCTGCATCCTGGCGCTCGACCTTGGCCTGCAGGCGGGAATCATTCAGCGCGCTGGCGCCAATGCCGCCGGCAAGGCCGATAATGCAGCCTACCCCGAGCACGCTGCCCAGCAGGGCGCGGGGGCGGTCCTCGAAATAGAACCGCAAACGCGCGATCGGCGACGCTTTGGCCTGTCCTTCACGCGTTTTGATTACGATCTTTTTGAATGCCATCAGTGAGTTTTCATGTCTGAGCCGAAATCCAGCGTTCGCCCCGCGTCAGTGCCGAAGCCGGCGCTGGATGCGGTGATGGCGGACAAAAGCGGGAACCCGCTGCGGCGTGCCTTGTGGCTCGACGCGCTGGACCGTCAGTTGCGCCCCCAGTTGCCGCCACCTCTGCGCAGCCGTTGCCGGCTGGCCAATGTGGACGGGGAACACCTCGTTTTTCTCGTCGAGTCCCCGGTCTGGCATGCCAAGTTGCGGCTTGCCGAAGCCCAGTTGCTCGACGCGGCCCGTTCCATCGGGCTGAAGGCCACCAGGGTGACCATCAAGACTGCGTCTCCCACTCCCACGCGCTCCCCAGCGCTCGACAACCGGAATGGACCCCACGCAGTTTCAGCCGCCACGCACAAAGGGCTACGCGACGCCTTGGCTTGCCTGCAGGACGTTCCTTCGAAGCCGAAGAAGCGGTCCTGACGACAACGGAGCATCCGGCTCCGCTCCCCGTCGCGCGTGTCACCACGGCGTGAAACATTTCGGGGGCCGGGTCGCATCCTAGCTGCCATCCGGGGGCCTGTCGTTAGATTGCTGTTAAAAATACGTTAAATTCAGGCTTCCGATCCAACAGGTTCACAAAACCGTGACCTCGAACCGGCCTTGACGCGCGTCAAGCATGCTGAATGCGCCGGACACGCCTGAAACGACAACGCCGCCCTGGAAGGCGGCGCTTTTGTCTTTCAATTCAACGATCTACAGGCATCAGGCGTAGGCCGGAGTGGCATATTCCACCGGGTCCGGGGTGGCCGGCGAGTCGAAGCTGACCCATTCCCAGGCGGTGGCGTCGGCCATCAGCGCCCGCACCAGCTTGTTGTTGAGGGCGTGACCGGACTTGAAGCCTTCGTAGGCACCCAGCACCTGGCCACCGGCCAGATAGAGGTCGCCGATCGCGTCGAGGATCTTGTGGCGCACGAATTCGTCGGCGTAGCGCAGGCCGTCTTCGTTGAGCACGCGGAACTCGTCCAGCACGATGGCGTTGTCCATCGAACCGCCCAGGCCCAGGTTGCGCTCGCGCATGTATTCCAGGTCGCGCATGAAACCGAAGGTGCGCGCGCGGGAGATTTCCTTGGTGTAGGCCAGCGTCGAGAACTCGATTTCCTGGCGCGACTGCTTGGCCGGGATCATCGGGTGATCGAACTGGATGGTGAAGCCCAGCTTGTAGCCCTCGTACGGGCTGAAGCGGGCCACCTTGTCGCCCTCGGTCACTTCCACGGTCTTCAGCACGCGGATGAAGCGCTTGGGCGCGTCCTGTTCCACGATGCCTGCCGACTGCAGCAGGAACACGAACGGGCCGGCCGAACCGTCCATGATCGGCAGCTCGGCCGAGGACAGTTCGACGATGATGTTGTCCACACCCAGGCCGGCCAGCGCCGACATCAGGTGTTCGACGGTCTGGATCTTGGCGTCGTTGCAGGTCAGGCCGGTGCACAGGGTCACTTCGGTGACCAGTTCGGCCTTGGCCGGCACTTCCACCACCGGGTCCAGATCCACGCGACGGAACACGATCCCATGGTTGACCGGTGCCGGGCGCAGGGTCATGTAGACCTTGTCACCGCTGTGCAGGCCAACGCCGGTGGCGCGGATCGTGTTCTTGAGGGTGCGTTGCTGGATCATGGGGGATGGGCCGGAAGTGACACATTAGATTAACACGCGCCCTCCCCTACCCTGGCTGAAACGCCAATGAAGGCTGCCGGCAGGACGCATCGGCACGCCGCGGGGACGCGCGTGAAGCAGGGCAGCCGGACCCATCCTGGCCCGGCGCCCGCGTTTTCAGGACATGGTGGCGCAACCCGGGGAGGACAAGCCCCGGGCGCCCCGCTTAGTCCGCCTGGCGGCGCAGGAACGCCGGGATGTCCAGGTAATCGTTCGGCAGTTCCGCCGCCGCCGGGGCCGAAGCGGCCGGGGCCGAGGGAGCGGAGGCTGCCGCGGTATCGCTGCTGGCGCGACGCAGGCCCAGACCCATGCCGCCCACGGCCTTGGACACGGCGTCACCGCCGTTGTCGAAGTCACCGAATTCCGGCTGGCCGGTGGTGGCATTGCGGACCAGCTTGATCGGCGCACGCTCGCCCGGACGCTGGGTCTTGCTGGCCGACACGCGGTTCAGGCCGGTAGCGACCACGGTCACGCGCACTTCGTCCTGCATGTCCGGATCCAGCACGGTACCGACCACCACGGTGGCGTCCTCGGAAGCGAAGCCATCGATGGTGCGGCCGATCTCGTCGAACTCGGCCATGGTGAAGTCGGCGCCGGCGGTGATGTTGACCAGGATGCCGTTGGCACCGGCCAGGTTCACATCGTCCAGCAGCGGGTTCTGGATCGCGGCTTCGGCCGCGGCCTGGGCGCGGTCATCGCCACGGGCGGTGCCGGTACCCATCATCGCCAGGCCCATTTCGGACATGACGGTGCGCACGTCGGCGAAGTCGACGTTGATCAGGCCCGGACGCACGATCAGGTCGGCGATGCCCTGCACGGCGCCCTGCAGCACGTCGTTGGCGGCACGGAAGGCCTGGATCATGGTCGCGTTGCGACCCAGCACGGTGATCAGCTTCTCGTTCGGGATGGTGATCAGCGAGTCGCAGTGCTGGCTCAGTTCCTCGATGCCCTTCAGCGCCACCTGCATGCGGCGACGGCCTTCGAACGGGAACGGCTTGGTGACCACGGCCACGGTCAGGATGCCCATTTCCTTGGCCAGCTGTGCCACCACCGGCGCAGCGCCGGTGCCGGTACCACCGCCCATGCCGGCGGTGATGAACACCATGTCCGCACCCTGCAGGGCGTCCATGATGCGCTCACGGTCTTCCAGCGCGGCCTGACGGCCGACTTCCGGGTTGGCGCCTGCGCCCAGGCCCTTGGTCACGTTGGTACCCAGCTGCAGCTGCAGCTTGGCACCGCAATTCTTGATGGCCTGCGAGTCGGTGTTGGCGGTGATGAATTCCACGCCGTCCACCGCCGAGTTGACCATGTGCGCCACGGCATTGCCGCCGCCGCCGCCCACGCCAACCACCTTGATCACCGCATTGGGTGCCATCTTTTCGATCAGTTCAAAATGCGCCATGTCCGTGTCCTCGTTGTATCCGCTTTGGCTGGCATGGGCATTCGGGCGTCCTGCCGTCCTGCTGCATGCCGGCGTTGCGGCTGTGTGGGTTGTGTGTTGCCGGTGTTGCGTTGTGCTACGGGTACTGCGGGTGCTGCGCCCGGGCGATGCCCGGTGTTACGGGTTCCGCGTCAGAACTCGCCGCGGAACCAGGTCTTGAGTTTCTTGAACATGCTTCCAGCGCGCCCGGTCGGCAGCGACGGCCGCCGCGGGTGCTCGATCTGGCTGCCCATCAGCAGCAGGCCCACGCCGGTGGCATGCACCGGGTTGCCCACCACTTCGCCCAGGCCGGTGACGTGCTGCGGGATGCCCACGCGCACCGGCATCTGCAGCATCTCCTCGGCCAGTTCGACCACGCCTTCCATCTTCGAAGCGCCACCGGTCAGCACCATGCCGGCGCGCACCAGTTCCTCGAAGCCGGAGCGGCGCAGTTCGGCCTGCACCATCTCGAAGATTTCCTCGTAGCGGCCCTGCACGGCCTGCGCCAGCGAATGGCGCGGCATACGGCGCGGCGGGCGGTCGCCCACCGACGGCACCTGGATGCTTTCCTCGGCGGTGGCCAGCTGGGCCAGGGCGCAGGCATAGCGCACCTTGATCTGCTCGGCTTCCGGGGTCGGCGTGCGCAGCATGTGCGCGATGTCATTGGTGACGTGGTCGCCGGCGATCGGCAGCGAAGCCGTGTGGCAGATTGCGCCCTGCACGAACACCGCGATATCGGTGGTGCCGGCGCCCATGTCGACCAGCACCACGCCCAGCTCGCGCTCGTCGGCGGTCAGCACCGCCACGCTGGAGGCCAGCGAGGACAGCACCAGGTCGTCCACCTGCAGGCCACAGCGCTGGACGCACTTGCTGATGTTGGCCGCAGCCGACTGCGCGCACACCACCAGGTGGGCATGTACTTCCAGGCGCACGCCGGTCATGCCGACCGGGTTGCGGATGCCTTCCTGCGAATCGTCCAGCACGTACTCGCGCGGGATCGCGTGCAGAATCTTCTGGTCGGCCGGAATCGCCACGGCCTTGGCCGCATCGAGCACGCGATCCAGGTCGCCCCAGGTCACTTCGCCGTCGCGGATCGGCACGATGCCGGGCGAATTCTTGCACTGCACGTGGTTGCCGGAAATCGAGGCATACACCGAGCGGATCTCGCAGCCGGCCATCAGCTCGGCTTCTTCCACCGCGCGCTGGATCGACTGCACGGTCGATTCGATGTCCACCACCACGCCACGCTTGAGCCCGCGCGACTCGTGCGAGCCGATGCCGATCACTTCGATCGGGTTGCCCGGCGAGTACTCGCCCACCAGCGCCACCACCTTGGAGGTGCCGATGTCCAGGCCAACGATCAGCGATTTGTCACCCTTGCGATTCATGTCCTTTCCTGCGTCCTGCTGGCTGGGGTCGCCGGCGTTTTCGCCGGCGTGGCCGGGGTACCCCAGCTCAGCGTGAAACCATTGGTGTAACGGAGATCGGCGCGCTCGATCGGCGCGTCCTGACGGTTGAGCTGCGGCAGCACCTTGACGAAGCGCTGCATGCGCGAGCGCGCGTCGTCGCGGCCGACCACCACTTCGGTACCGTTGCTCAGCACCAGCGACCAGCTGCCGCGCGCATCCATCGTCACCCGGCGCACGTCGACGCCGGCCGGTGCGAACAATGCACGCGAGTCGCTGTACAGCTTCATCACTTCTTCGGTCTGGCTGTCGGGGCCGTCCAGTTCGGGCAGCGCCAGATCGGCCAGCTTCTTCGGCGTGGGGAACAACTTGCCCTGCTCGGAAACCAGGCGGTCGTTGCCCCAGCGCGCGAACGGCTTGTGCTCGACCAGGGTCACTTCCAGCACGTCCGGCCACTGCTTGCGCACCTGCGCGCTTTCCACCCACGGCAGCTGTTCCAAGGCGTCCTGCGCGTCCTGCAGCTTGACCGCGAAGAAGCCCGCATGCGCGTACGGCAGCAGCACCTGCTGCAACTGCTCGGCCGGCACCCGCTTGAACTCACCATGCACGCGCAGCTTCGCCAGCGGCCAGCGCTCGGCGCCGACCCAGCCATTGACCACGGCCACCACCGGCAGTGCAACCACCGACAGCGCCAACAGCCAGACGAAGATGCGCAGCACCGCGTTCATGCGTGCGAGGCCTCCAGGGTCTGTTCCAGCACGCGCCACACCAGCTCTTCGAAGCTGATGCCGGCCTGGCCTGCGGCCTTGGGCACCAGCGAATGGCTGGTCATGCCCGGCGCGGTATTCACTTCCAGCAGGAAGAAGCGGCCGCTGCTGCGATCGCGCATCACGTCCACGCGGCCCCAGCCACGGCAGCCGGCGGCACGGAACGCGGCCAGCGCGATGCGCCGGATTTCTTCTTCGTCGTCACCGTCCAGGCCCGGGCACAGATACTGGGTGTCTTCGGCGATGTACTTGGCGTTGTAGTCGTACCACTGGCCCTTGGGCACGATGCGGATCGACGGCAGCGCGACATCCCCCAGGATGGCCACGGTCAGTTCGTCGCCCACCACCATCTGCTCCATCAGCAGCTGGCCGTCGTAGCGCGCGGCCAGCGCCACGGCTTCATCGAGGCCGGCGTCGTCGGTGACCCGGCTGATGCCCACGCTGGAGCCTTCATTGGCCGGCTTCACCACTACCGGCAGGCCCAGTTCGGCTGCCAGTGCATGCACCGTGGTCGCGTCCACCTTCCGGTACTGCGGGGTGGGCAGGCCCAGCGACAGCCACACCTGCTTGGTGCGGATCTTGTCCATGCTCAGCGCCGAGCCCAGCACGTTCGAGCCGGTGTACGGCACGCCGAAGGCGTCCATCAGGCCCTGCACGATGCCGTCCTCACCGCCACCGTTGTGGCCATGCAGGATGTTGAACACGCGATCGATGCCACCGGCGGCGAGCGCCTTGGCCAGCGCCGGAATGCCATCCACCGCGAACGCATCGACGCCGCGCGACTGCAGCGCTTCCAGTACGTTGCGGCCGGAGTCCAGCGACACCTCGCGTTCGCTGGAGCTGCCGCCGAGCAGCACGGCGACGCGGCCGAACACGGCCGGGTCGGTCACGCGCAGCGGCGGGAAGGTCAGCGCGCTCACGCCTCGCCCTCCCCCTTGAAGCCTTCCACCGCGATATGGGTGGCCACGGCACCGATGTCGCCGGCCCCCATCATCAGCAGCAGGTCACCGTCCTGCAGCACGTCCGGCAGCACGCTGGCCAGCTCGGCGGCCTTGCCCACCACCACCGGCTCGCTGCGGCCACGCGCTCGGATGGCGCGGGCCAACGCATGCGAATCGGCACCGGCAATCGGTTCCTCGCCGGCCGGGTAGACCTCGCTCAGCACCAGTGCATCGACGCTGGACAGCACCGCGGCGAACTTGTCGAACTGGTCGCGGGTACGGCTGTAGCGGTGCGGCTGGAAGGCCACCACCAGGCGCTTGTCGGCCCAGCCACCACGGGCGGCGGCGAACACCGCTTCCAGCTCACTCGGGTGATGACCGTAGTCGTCGATGATGCGGACCTTGGCGCCGCTGGCGGTGGTCACTTCGCCCAGATCGTTGAAGCGACGGCCGACACCGGCGAAGCCTTCCAGTGCGCGCGCGATCGCGTCCGGTGCCACGCCCAGCTGCCAGCCCACCGCAGCGGCGGCCAGCGCGTTGAGTACGTTGTGCTTGCCCGGCAGCGCCAGCACCACTTCCTGGCTGGTGCCCTGCGGCAGGCGCAGGGTGAAGCGCATGCGCGAGCCTTCCTGCACCACGTTCTCGGCGCGCACGTCGGCCTGCGGGCTCATGCCGTAGCTCATCACGTGGCGCGGGGTCTTGGCAGCCAGAGCCGCGACTTCTGGATCGTCGATGCACAGCACCGCTAGGCCGTAGAACGGCAGGCGCTGCAGGAACTCGGCGAACGCCGCCTGCACGCGGGCGAAGTCGTTGCCGTAGTTCTCCAGGTGGTCGGCATCAATGTTGGTGATGATCGACATCAGCGGATTCAGGCGCAGGAAGCTGCCATCGCTTTCGTCAGCCTCGGCCACCAGCCACTGGCCACCACCCAGCTTGGCGTTGGCACCGGCGGCCAGCAGCTGGCCTCCGATCACGAACGTCGGGTCCAGGCCACCTTCGCTCAGCACTGCAGCGGTGAGGCTGGTGGTGGTGGTCTTGCCGTGGGTACCGGCCACCGCGATGCCGCGGCGGAAGCGCATCAGCTCGGCCAGCATCGCCGCACGCGGCATGATCGGAATGCGCTGGCTGCGCGCTTCCATCAGTTCCGGGTTGTCTTCGCGGATGGCACTGGAGACCACCACGCAGTCGGTGCCCAGCACGTTGGCTGCGGAGTGACCGCGCATGATGCGCGCACCCAGGCTGGCCAGGCGACGGGTCGCCACGTTGTCGGCATTGTCCGAGCCGGACACCTCATAGCCCAGCGTCAGCATCACTTCGGCGATACCGCTCATGCCGGTGCCGCCGATGCCGACGAAATGCACGCGCGGGAACGCGCGCACCAGGTCGTTGGTGTCGTGCAGGCGACGGATCATGCGCGGCCTCGCGCAGGGCAGGCGCGGTGGCATGCCTTCTTCATACAGCTTCCTCAAGAATGATATCGGCGATGCGCTCGGCGGCATCGACCTTGGCCAGGGCACGCGCGGCTTGCGCCATCTGCATGCGGCGGGCGGGATTTTCGGACAGATCGCGCAGCAGTGCGGCAATGCCGTCGGCCAGCGTTCCGTCCTGCTTCAGCAAAACCGCCGCGCCGCGCTCGACCAGGTACTCTGCATTGCGGGTCTGGTGATCGTCGACGGCAGCGGGGAAAGGCACCAGCACGCTGCCGACACCCACCGCACACAGCTCGGCCAGCGTCGAAGCGCCCGCACGGCACACCACCAGATCGGCCCAGGCAAAGGCCTCGGCCATGTCGGCGATGAACGGCGTGATTTCAGCCTGCACGCCGGCCTTGGCATATGCCTCGACCGCTTCGGCATGCAGCTTTTCGCCGCTCTGGTGGCGAACCTGCACCGGCACACTCGTGCCCAGCGCAGCAATCGCCTGCGGCACGCCGGTGTTGAGCGCACGCGCGCCCTGGCTGCCACCGACCACCAGCACGCGCAGCGGACCCTGGCGGTCAGCGAAACGCTGTTCCGGCGGTGCGATGGCGGCGATCTCCGCACGTACCGGGTTGCCGACGAACTCCTCGCCCTTGACGAAGGTGCCCGGGAAGCCGGTCAGCAGCCGGCGCGCATAGCGCGACAGGATGCGGTTGGTCATGCCGGGAGCGCGATTCTGTTCGTGCACCAGCAGCGGCAGGCCGTGCAGGCGTGTGGCCATGCCCCCCGGGCCGGACGCGAAACCACCGAAGGCGACCACCGCACGCGGCTGGCGCTTGCGGATGATCATGCCGGCCGCGCGCAGCGCGCGCATCAGCCGCCACGGCGCGCCCAGCAGGGCCAGCTTGCCTTTGCCGCGCAGGCCGGTGATGGCCAGCGTGTCGATCGGAATGTCGTGCTGCGGCACCAGACGGGTTTCCATCGCACCGTCGGCGCCCATCCAGGTGACCGGCACGCCGCGCGCGCGCAGCACGCGGGCCACGGCCAAGCCCGGGAAGATGTGACCGCCGGTACCACCGGCCAGGATCATCACCGGGCGCACGTTGTCGGTGGCTGTGCTCATGACAGCCTCCCGAAGGTCGGTTCGATGCGCGACTGCAGGCGGCTGGTGCCACGCGCAGCGTTCGCTGCTGCGGCGGCAGCCATCGGCTCGGCGCTCATCGGTACGCTGGCGGCCACCGGCGCGGCCGGCTCGTCGCTCGGCTCGGCAGCGGCGTCTTCGGTGCCGCCGATGCGCACGGCCTGGCGGCGCTCGGCGCGCTTGAGTTCATAGGACACGCGCAGCAACAGGCCCATCGCCACGCAGGTCATCAGCACCGACGAGCCGCCGGAGGAGATCAACGGCAGGGTCAGGCCCTTGGTCGGCAGGATGCCCAGGTTCACGCCGATCGAAACGAAGGTCTGCATGCTGATCCACAGGCCGATGCCGAAGGCGATGTAGCCGGAGAAGTGCCGCTTCATCTCCACGCAGCGCATGCCCAGCCAGAAGGTCCGGCCGACCAGCAGCGCGTACAGGGCCACGATCACGCAGGTACCCAGGAAGCCGAATTCCTCGGCGGTGACCGAGAAAATGAAGTCGGTATGCGCTTCGGGCAGGTAGTACAGCTTCTGCACCGAGTTGCCCAGGCCGACGCCGGTCCACTCGCCACGGCCCACCGCCATCAGCGCGTTGGACAGCTGGTAGCCGTCGCCCTGCTGGTCGGCCCACGGGTCCAGGAAGGACGTGATGCGGCGCATGCGGTACGGCTCGATGATCGCCAGTGCGCTCATGCCGACCAGGCCGATGATCACCGGCATCGACATGCGCGGCATGTTCACCCCGCCCAGCACCAGCATGCCGGCGGTGATCGCCAGCAGCAGGGTGGACGAGCCGAAGTCCGGCTGCAGCAGCAGCAGCACCACCAGCGCCCCGGCCACGCCCAGCGGCTTGAGCATCGCCGGCCAGGTCGCATTGACCTCGTCGCGGAAACGCACCAGGTAGCTGGACAGCCAGACGATGTAGAGCACTTTCACCGCTTCGACCGTCTGGAACTTGGAGATGCCCAGGTTGATCCAGCGGCGCGCACCGTTGACGGTGCTGCCCAGGCCCGGTGCGAACACCGCCAGCAGCAGCACGAAGCAGCCCAGCAGCAGCATCTGGTTGTACTGCTCGATGGACTTCAGTTCAGTGCGGGCGGCGATGACCGCCAGCACGATACCCACCGCCAGGAAGATCAGGTGGCGGTTGAGGTAGTAGAACGGACTGCTCATCAAGGCGATCGAGCTGGACGCCACCATCACCACGCCCACGCCGGTGAGCGCGATGATCGCGCCCAGCAGCCACTTGTCGTAGCTGCCTTCGATGGCTTCAAGGCGTGTTGCCTGGCGGGACAGGTCGTTCATCTCAGCGCACCTTCAACGTGGCCAGGCCGATCAGCACGAGCACGACGGAGATGATCCAGAAGCGCACGATCACGCGCGGCTCGGGCCAGCCCTTCAGTTCGAAATGGTGGTGGATCGGCGCCATGCGGAACACGCGCTTGCCGGTCAGCTTGAACGAGGCCACCTGGATCATCACCGACAGTGTTTCGATGACGAACACGCCGCCCATGATCACCAGCACCAGTTCCTGGCGGGTGATCACCGCGATCGTGCCCAGCACCGCGCCCAGCGCCAGCGCGCCGATGTCGCCCATGAAGACCATGGCCGGATAGGTGTTGAACCACAGGAAGCCGAGGCCCGCACCGGCGATGGCCGCGCAGATGATGACCAGCTCGCCGGCGCCTGGAATCTGCGGAATCTGCAGGTAGTTGGCGAATACAACGTTGCCCGAGGCATACGCGAACACGCCCAGCGCGCAGGCCACCAGCACGGTGGGCATGATGGCCAGGCCGTCCAGGCCGTCGGTCAGGTTCACCGCGTTGGAGAAACCGACGATCCAGAAGTAGGCGATGGCCACGAAGCCGATGCCGGCCAGCGGCAACGCCACCGACTTGAACATCGGGATGTAGAAGGTCAGCGCCGCCGGCACGTCGGCCGTGTAAAACAGGAACAGGCCCGCGGCCAGGCCGAAGATCGACTGCAGCAGGTATTTCCAGCGCGACTTCAGGCCGTTCGGGTCGCGGCGGACGATCTTGATCCAGTCGTCATACCAGCCGATGGCGCCGAAGCACAGCATCACCGCCAGCACCAGCCACACGTAGCGGTTGCGCAGGTCGGCCCACATCAGCACCGACAGGGTGATGGTGAGCAGGATCAGCGAACCGCCCATGGTCGGCGTGCCGGCCTTGGAGAAATGGGTCTGCGGACCGTCCTTGCGGATCGGCTGGCCGCCCTTGAACTGGGCAAGCTTGCGGATCATCGCCGGGCCAAGCCACAGCGACAGGAACAGGGCCGTCAGCGCGGCAAGGATGGCGCGGAACGTCTGGTAGTTGAACAGCCCGAACAGGCTCTCCAACTGCTGCAACCATCGAGCCAGTTCATACAACATGCGGGGATTCCTCTCCTTGCGCCAGCAGCGCTTTGACGATCAGGTCCATGGCACTGCCACGGGAACCCTTGACCAGGCAGCGCACACCAGCGTGCAACTCGTCCTGCAGCGCCTGCGACAGCGCACCATGGGTAGCGAAATGGCGTCCGCCTTCACCGAAGGCGGACGCAGCGGCGGCACTGAGCGGACCCAGTGCATACAGCCGCTTCAGGCCGGCGGCGCGTGCACGGATGCCGGCCTGCGCATGCAGCGCCTCGCCGTCCGGACCCAGCTCGCGCATGTCGCCCAGCACCAGCCAGCCCTCTTCCAGCGCGGCGGCCAGGGCGTCGATGGCCGCAGCCAGCGAACCGGGGTTGGCGTTGTAGCTGTCGTCCACCAGCACCGCGCCATTGCGCAGCTGATGGGCAATCTGGCGGCCCGGCACCGGCTGCGCTTCGGCCAGGCCGGTCGCGATCAGCGCCAGGTCGACACCGGCGGCCAGCGCCAGGCTGGCGGCGGCCAGCGCATTGCTGACGTTGTGGCGACCGGGCAGGCCGAGCACCACGCGGGCTTCGCCGCTCGGTGCGACCAGGGTGAACTGGCTGCCCTGCGCGCCGGCGCGGATGTCGCGCGCGGTCACCTCGGCGGTATGTTCCAGGCCGTAGCGCAGCACGCGGCAACGCGGCGGGGTGCCGACGAAATGCTGTTCGAACCAGCGGCCGTAGGCATCGTCCACATTGATCACCGCCACGCCATCGGCCGGCAGCGCGGCATAGATCGCGCCCTTGGTCACCGCCACGCCGAGCAGGCTGCCCATGCGTTCCAGGTGCGCCGGGGCAATGTTGTTGACCAGCGCATAGCGCGGGCGGGCGATGTCGGTCAGGTAGGCGATATCGCCCGGCTTGCCCGCGCCCATCTCGTAGACAGCGTAGTCGGCATCTTCGGGAGCATCGATCACTGCCAGCGGCAGGCCGATCTCGTTGTTGCGGTTGCCCGGGTTGGCGTAGACCACCTTGTGGGCGTGCTGTGCCACCTGCTGCAGGATCGACAGCAGCAGGCTCTTCACGCTGGTCTTGCCGTTGCTGCCGGTGATCGCGAACACCTCGGTGCCGCGGTCGCGCTGCATGCCGGTGGCGATCTTCGCCAGTGCCAGTTCGCTGTCGGCCACCAGCACCTGTGGCAGTTCGATCGGCAGCAGGCGCTCGACCAGCAGTGCGCTGGCACCGCGCGCCTGCGCGTCGGCGGCAAAGTCATGGCCATCGAAACGCTCGCCGCGCAGCGCCACATACAGGCTGCCCGGGCCGAGGCTGCGGGTGTCATTGCTGACCGCATCGATGGCCACGTCATCGCCATGGATCTCGCCGCCGGCCCAGTGCGCGATCAGCGAAAGCAGGGTGCGCTTCATGCGATGCCCTCCCCGGCCTGGGCCGCCAGCACACCGGCCTTGGCGGCCAACGCAGCGGCGGCCACTTCGGTGTCGTCGAAGTCATGGCGCACGCCATTCACTTCCTGGTACGGCTCGTGGCCCTTGCCAGCGATCAGGATGATGTCGCCGGCACCGGCACGCTTCACCGCCAGGCCGATCGCACGCGCGCGGCTGCGTTGCACGGTCACGGCGGAGGCATCGGTGAAGCCGGCCAGGATGTCGGCCACGATCACGTCGCCATCTTCGCCACGCGGATTGTCGTCGGTGACGATGACCTGGTTGGCCAAGCGCTCGGCAATCGCGGCCATCTGCGGGCGCTTGCCGGTATCACGCTCGCCACCGCAGCCGAACACACAGAACAGCGTGCCCTGCAGGTGGCCGTGCAGGCTGTCCAGCGCCTGTTCCAGTGCGTCCGGGGTATGTGCGTAATCGACCACCACGGTCGGCAGGCCGTCTTCGCCGCCCAGGCGGTTCATGCGGCCACGGATCGGCTGCAGCGCCGACAACACCTCGGCAATGCGCGGCAGCGGCTGGCCCTGCGCGTGCAGGGTGCCGGCCACGGCCAGCAGGTTGTCCACGTTGAAGCGGCCCAGCAGCGGCGACTGCACCGCCGCGCGCTGGCCGTCGATGACCAGTTCGAAGGCAATGCCACGGCCGTCCAGCTGCAGCGCCTCGGCGCGCACGCTGGCATCGGTGGCGCCGCGCGAGCTCAGGCCGATCGGTTGCACGCCCGCCGGGAGGCCGGCGAACAGCTGGCGACCGAACGCGTCGTCAAGATTGATCACCGCGGCCTTCAGTCCCGGGCGATGGAACAGCCGTGCCTTGGCCGCGCCGTAGCTGGCCATGTCGCCGTGGTAGTCCAGATGGTCGCGGGTGAGATTGGTAAACACCGCCACGTCGTAGTGCACCGCATCCACGCGGCCCTGGTCCAGCGCGTGCGAGCTGACTTCCATCGCTACCGCGCGCGCACCGGCATCACGCAGCTGCGCCAGCAGCGCATGCATCTGCAGCACCAGCGGCGTAGTGAAACCGGTCGGCTCAACCGAACCATAAAGTCCGGCGCCCAACGTGCCGATACTGCCACTGGGCGTTCCGAGCAGGTGCCAGGCCTGGGCCAGCAGCTGCACGGTGGAGGTCTTGCCGTTGGTGCCGGTCACGCCCACCATCGCCATCGCCCGCGACGGTGCGCCATGGAACTGGTCGGCCATCGCACCCATGCGCGCGCGCAGGCCCGGCACAGCGATCGCATCGTCCGGTGCCGGCAGTTCGACCGGTGCCGGCGGTTCGAACAGGATGGCGCCAGCGCCGGCCGCACGGGCCTGCTCGACAAAGCCCAGGCCATGCGCGCCGAAACCGGCGATGGCGACGAAGGCATTGCCGGGGCGCACGGCGCGGCTGTCCAGCACCAGGCCGGTCAGAACGGGATCGTGGCCCGCCAGGGCCACATCCGGAAGCAACTGCGAAAGCAACATCGAAGGACTCATTGCGTGCCTCCCGTAGCGGGCGGCGTCTGGGCTTGCGCGCTGGGCAGCGCAGCGTCGAATTCAGCGGCGGCATCCACCGGCAGCGCGGCCTCGGCCGGCGGCGCGGGCAGGATCGAGGCCGAATGGCCGACCTTGCCGGACTGCTGTGCGGCCAGCCACGACTGCAGGTCGTCCAGCGGCACGTCCATCAGGCGCAGGGTGCCTTCCATCACGTTGTGGTAGACCGGCGCCGACACCAGGCCGCCGTAGAACTTGCCGGCCTGCGGGTCGTTGATGACGATGACGGTGGCGAAGCGCGGATTGGTGGCCGGCACCACGCCGGCGAACAGCGCGTTGTAATGGCCGCGCTCGTAACCACCCGGGCCGGTCTTGCGCGCGGTACCGGTCTTGCCGGCCACGCGGTAACCCAGCACCGCCGCCTGCTTGGCGCCGCCCTGGGTGACCACTGTTTCCATCATCGCCACCACCTGCTTGGCGACGTTCTCGTCGATGATCTGATGCGCTTCGTTGCGCTGGCCTTTGACGAAGGTCGGCGCGATCAACTTGCCGCCATTGGCCAGCGCCGAGTAGGCGGTGGCGATCTGCAGCGGCGTCACGTTCAGGCCGTAGCCGTAGGACATGGTGGTCTTGGTGGCACCGTCCCAGTTGGCCGGGCGCCGCACCACACCACCGGATTCACCCGGGAAGCCGCTGTGCGGCACCGAGCCATAGCCAAAGCGGCGCACGCCGTCATAGAACACCTGGTCCGGCATCTTCGCCGCGACCTTGGCCGCGCCGATGTTGGAACTGCGGGTGATCACACCAGTCACGTTCAATACGCCGTTGTTGCGCGGCACGTCGCGGATGGTGAAGCGCGCCACCTGCATGTAGCCCGGATTGGTGTCGATGACGGTGTCCTTGGTCACCGCACCGGCCTGCAATGCGGTGGCGATGGTCAGCGGCTTCATCGTCGAACCCGGCTCGACCAGGTCGGTCACCGCACGGTTACGGCGGGTATCAGGAGCCGCACCACCCACCGAATTCGGGTTGTAGGTCGGCAAGTTGACCATGGCCAGGATCTCGCCGGTGGTCACATCCATGATCACCATCGAACCGCCTGCTGCCTTGTTGGCCACCAGCGCGTTGCGCAGTTCCTTGAACGCCAGGTACTGGATGCGGCGGTCGATGCTGAGGGTCAGGTCCTTGCCCGGTTCGGCGGCGCGCAGCAGATCGCTTTCGACGGTTTCGCCCTTGCGGTTGCGGATCACCCGCTTGGCACCGGCCTTGCCGCGCAGCCATTCGTCGAACGCCAGCTCCAGGCCTTCCTGGCCGCGGTCGTCGATGTTGGTGAAGCCCAGCACGTGCGCCATCGCCTCACCCTGCGGGTAGAAGCGGCGGAACTCGCGCTGCGCGGCCACGCCCGGAATCTTCAGCGCGACCACCTTCTCTGCCTCGTCCGGATTGATCCGGCGGCGCAGGTACATGAATTCCTTGTCCGACTTCTGCGACAGGCGGCTGCTCAGTTCATCCACCGACATGCCGACCGCCTGGGCCAGCTCAGGGATGCGCTCAGGCGAACGCAGCAGGTCCTGCGGGTTGACCCAGATCGAAGCGACCGGGGTCGACACCGCCAGCGGCTCGCCGTTGCGGTCGGTGATCATGCCGCGCGAGGTCTTGATCGGCAGCTCGCGCAGGTAGCGGGCCTCACCCTGGCGCTGGTAGAAGTCGCTGTTGATGATCTGCACGTAGGCCGCACGGCCCACCAGCGACACCGAGCACAGGCCGAGCGCCAGGGCAACCCAACGCAGGCGCTGGCGCAGGTTGAAGGCGTTGCGGGGGCGGTTGCGGCCGGTCTTGCTCATGGGCGCACCACCACGATGTCGGCGGCCTCGGGGAACTTCATGCCGAGCTTCTCGCGGGCGATGCGATCCACACGGTTGGCTTCGGCCAGGGTGGCCTGTTCCAGCTGCAGGCGGCCGAATTCCAGATTGATGTCATCGCGCTTGCGCTCAGCGCGCGACAGCTCGATGAACGTCTGCCGGTGACGGTGACGCACGAACACGACGCCGATCGCCGAGGCCACGGTCGAGGCCAACAGGATGATCAGCAGCAGCCGGCTCATGCATCAGCCTCCCGCTTCTGGGCCACGCGCAGCACGGCGCTGCGGGCACGCGGGTTGGCCGCCAGTTCTTCGTCGGTGGCCTTGATGGCACCGCCGATCAGATCCAGCGTCGGTACGAACACCTCCGCCTCGGGCAGGCGGCGGTTGGCCGGCGGCGCCTTGGCCAGGCGGTTCATGTACTGCTTGACGATGCGGTCTTCCAGCGAGTGGAAGCTGATGATCGCCAGGCGGCCGCCGGGCTTCAGCCGTTCCACGGCCGCATCAAGCCCGGCTTCCAGGTCGGCCAGCTCGCGGTTGATGTGGATGCGGATGGCCTGGAAGCTGCGCGTGGCCGGGTGGATCTTGTCTTTTCCGCGCGGCATCACCGAGGCGATCAACTCGGCCAGTTCGGCGGTACGGGAGAACGGCTGCTTCTCGCGGCGGGCCACGATGGCGCGCGCGATACGGCGGCTCTGGCGCTCTTCGCCGTAGGTCCACAGCACATCGGCAATCTCGCGCTCTTCAACGCGGTTGATCCATTGTGCGGCGCTTTCACCGTTGTCCGGATCCATGCGCATGTCCAGCGGGCCGTCCTTGCCGAAGCTGAAGCCACGTTCGGCCACGTCCAGCTGCGGCGACGACACGCCCAGGTCGAACAGGACGCCGTCCAGGCCTTCAGCCGTCGCATCCCACTGCAGCAGCTGGGCGAAGCTGCCACGGAAGATGGACACGCGCGGGTCCGGCGCGAAATCGCGCTCGGCTACGGCGATGGCTTCCGGATCCTTGTCCATGACCAGCAGGCGCCCCTCGGGACCGAGCTGGGTGAGCACGCCACGTGCATGACCGCCACGACCGAACGTGCCATCCAGATAACGTCCGTTTTCGATCACCCTCAGGCCTTCAAGGACCTGGGTGTACAGGACCGGCAGGTGCACCGCCGGCGACTGCGACACCGGAAGGTGACCGGCCTGCGCTTCTGGGCGCATCCGGGCACCCCGGCTCACAACTTCAGGTCGAGCAACCCATCACCCAGATCCTCGTCAGACAATGTCTGCTGGATCAGGGCCCGATGCGCCTGCTCGCTCCACAATTCGAACTTGTCGCCCATACCGAGCAATACCGCCTTCTTCTCAATGCCCACCGCACCGCGGTGGCTGGCGGGGATGCTGATGCGACCGTTGCCGTCCAGCTCAAGATGGGCGGCCGAGCCGACCAGCTTCTGCTGCAACAGGCGCACGACGCGCTGGGTGTTGGGCTTGGACATCACGTCGTCGCGGACCCGCTCCCATTCCGACTCTGCATACAGCCACAGGCAGCCGGCTTCGAACGGGTTGTAGGTCAGCACGAGACGGTTGTTGCTGGCGCGCGCGACGAGGTCGCGGTAAGCGGTGGGAACCGCCATGCGCCCTTTATCGTCAACTGTGATGGCCGTCTCGCCCTGGAACACGACGCGTGCACCTATCCTTCGCCCGGTGAAACATTGAACCACGAAAACCCACAAAACACCCGGATTTCCCTCTGATGCCCACCTTAGCAGCGGCCGAAGGGTTGTCAACAACTTTTCAGCGGGGAAATCGCCAGCCACATCAATGGCTTGCAACAACCTTTAGAGAATTGTTCAAGGCTTATCCACAAGTTGCTGATCCGTCTCAATTTTTGAGATTGAACGGAAGTTCAGGGCTGTGGACAGCGCGTGAAACATCAGCCGCGCATTCATCCCAAACGGGCCGGAAGCGGCGCCAGACTGCGCAAACCGTGCACAATGAGGCCATGTGCCTGCTCGCTCTTGGCTGGATGCACCACCCCCGCTGGCGGCTGGTGATGACCGGCAACCGTGATGAGTTCCACGCCCGCCCGACGGCGGCGCTGGCCCCCTGGCAAGATGAGACCTTCGTCATCGGGGGGCGCGACCTGCGCTCCGGTGGTGGCTGGGCCGGCGTCGGTGCCGCAGGCCGGATGGCAGTGGTCACCAATGTGCGTGATCCGCTGGCCTCGCAGACCGGTCCTTCACGGGGCGCGCTGGTGGCCGACTTCCTGCGCGGCCGCGACCCGGCCGCCGTGCATATCGACCGACTGGCAACCGTGGCCGGCGCCTACGCGCCGTTCAACCTGTTGCTGGCCGACGGCCACAGCCTGGAGTTCCTGGGCAACCACCCCGCCGAGCGGCAGCGCCTGGGCCCGGGCGTGCATGGCATGTCCAACGGTGCGCTGGACGCGCCCTGGCCGAAGACCCGGCGGCTGATGGCGGCCCTTGAAGCCTGGCTGCAGGAAGACCGGGTCAGATCCCTTTCGCAAAGCGAAAAGGATCTGACCCCGGACCTGACCCCGCTCTGGGCCGCCCTGGCCGACGAACATCGCCCCGCCGACAGCGACCTGCCCGACACCGGCATCGGCCTGGAACGCGAGCGCTGGCTGAGCCCCGCCTTCATCCGCGGCGACGACTACGGCACCCGCGCCAGCACCGTGCTGCTGATCGACGCCGACGGCCACGGCCAGATCCACGAGCGCCGCTTTGGCCCACAGGGCGCAGCCAACGGACAGAGTCACGTCATTTTCTGACCGGGTCGTGCCGGCCGCTGGCCGGAATCTCTCTCCAGCAGGGGTATTGCCTACCGTTGGCCGGAATCTCTCTCCAGCAGGGGTATTGCCTACCGTTGGCCGGAATCTCTTTCCAGCAGGGTAGTGCCGGCCGCTGGCCGGCAACCTCCGGATCTTCGGGCAGGCCACGCCGCTGCCGGCCAGCGGCCGGCACGACCCGTCACTGCGATCCAAGGCTGCCAACGTCATTCAGCTTCCCGACGCAGCGCCTTTCCGCCCGCGCCACAGGGCCTGCGTTGCCGCAGCCACCCCACTGTGCCCTTTTTGCACTTGGCACTGTGTCTATAAATGCCGCCCGCAACCTCCCAAGGTGGTCATGCCCGGCACCATGCCGCGCGATCCACATCCACATGGAGGCCCCATGCGCCGCACCCTCATCCTGCTCGCCACCCATCTGCTCACTCTCGGCCTCGGCTTCGGCCTGGGCGTCTACTTCCTGCCGATCCTGATCGCTCCTGATGATCCGCCCGCGGCACAGGTGCAGGCCGCCATGAACGACGCCACCCATCACACCACGTTCCGCCGCGACCTCAAGGGCAGCGACGCGGTGCACTGGGCGGAAGGCAAGGTCAGCGTCAGCGCACGCCAGGTGGCCTTCGACGGCAAGATGGGACCCGGCCCGGACTACAAGGTCTACCTGGTCCGCGATTTCGTCGACAACAAGGCAGACTTCCTGAAGATCAAGGCGCAGGCCCGGCGCATCGGCGAGGTGAAGACCTTCAACCGTTTCCTGGTCGATGTACCCGATGACGTCAACGTGGACGACTACACCACCGTGGTGGTGTGGTGCGAACGCTTCTCGCAGTTTATTTCCGCGGGCCAGTACCGTACGCCGGGCTGACGAACGCGCGACGTCGAGGTAGTGCCGGCCGCTGGCCGGCACTCTGTCCGCCCTGCAGGCATCGTGAAGCTGCCGGCCAGCGGCCGGCACTACCGATGCGCGGTTCACGCATATGGAAGAAAGAGGCGGAGCCGGCCGATAAGCCGGGTTCTGTCGTGGACAGTCATTCCTCTAGGCGTTACGTCACCGCAACGCTCAAGCAACCTACCCGGATCCAACGCGGGCCGCGCCAAAGGATCCCTATTTGGTCTTGCTCCAGGTGGGGTTTGCCGTGCCGGTCTGTTGCCAGACTCGCGGTGCGCTCTTACCGCACCATTTCACCCTTACCGGCCTTCCGAAGAAGACGTAGGCGGTATCTTTCTGTTGCACTTTCCGTCGGCTTGCGCCGCCCAGGCGTTACCTGGCACCTTGCCCTATGGAGCCCGGACTTTCCTCGGCACCCCCGAAGGGGTGACGCGACTGTCTGGCCGGCTCCGCCAGTGCACATTCTAGCCTACGCACGCCCTTCCTGCCGTGCTGATCGCGGCGTCCGGTTCATCCATCCACGCATGGCGTGGATCTACCGACTCCGCTGCTCTGGAGGGTGCGGATTCCGCGTTGGTGGGTGCGGACCTTGGTCCGCACCATTCACTCGCCGCAGCCAACGATGTTCCTTTTTGTCGGTCGATATTCAAAACACCCGACATTATGGAACAATGCCGTCATGGGAAACGCCGAGGCCAAGGCACGAAAGCTATTGCGACGCGCAGGCACCCTGCGCGCCCGCGAACTGGTGACTGCCGGGATCGCCCGCGCCCAACTGACCCGCCTGGTCGAGGCAGGCGCACTGATCCGGCTGTCCCGTGGCGTCTACGCGTTGGCGGAAAGAAAGAGCGACGACACCGATGATGGACTGCGGATCATTGCAGAACGCCTGCCACACCCCCGTCTATGCCTGCTGAGTGCCCTGCGCCTGCATGGCCTGACCACCCAGGCACCATTCGAACGCTGGGTCTCCATCGGCAACAGCGACCGCGTTCCGCGGATCAACTGGCCGCCCCTCCGTGTGGTCCGCATGTCGGCAACGACCCTCAATGCGGGGCTGGAAGAACGTCGCGTAGGCGGACGTCTCATATACGTCAGCAACGTAGCCAAAACCGTCGTCGATTGCTTCAAGTTCCGCAATCTCGTAGGGCTTGATGTCGCACTTGAAGCCCTGCGTGACGCGCTTCACGGCCGTGCAACCACGCCGGATGCGTTGATGGAGTATGCGCGGATCTGCCGCGTTGCCAGACTGATGAGACCGTACCTCGATGCCCTGGCTTGATCCCCTCTCCAACACCTCCCCACCGCGTTGCTTCCATCCGGCAACGGCTGCTCGATCTCGCACGCAAGCGGGGTGAGGACTTTCAGTTCGTGCTGGACAGGTTCGCCGTTGAGCGCCTGCTCTACCGGCTCTCCGCTTCTCGATACCGCAACCAGTTCCTGCTGAAGGGTGCCATGCTGTTCGCAGTGTGGTTCGACGCGCCGCACCGCCCTACACGGGATGCCGATTTCCTGGGATCCGGCAGCGCTGAGCCCGATCGCCTGCTACATATCGCACTTTCGCTCTGTGGAATGCCCGGGGACGACGGCCTGCGCTTCGATCCAGGCAGCATCGTCATCGAGGCCATACGTGAAGAAGCCATGTACGAGGGGCTGCGCATGCGCCTGATCGCACATCTGGGTCGCGCACGCTGCCATGTGCAGTGGGACGTCGGGTTTGGCGACGCGGTGATCACCCCGCCGCCGGAAATCACCTATCCGGTGATTCTGGAGGGATTCCCTCAAGCCTGCCTGCGCGTCTATCCACGCGAAACCGTGTTTGCCGAAAAGCTCGAGGCTATAGCGGCACCGGGCATCGCTAACAGCAGGATGAAGGACTTCTTCGACTTGCTGGCACTGATCCGCGAAGACGCCATGGATCGCCCGCACCTTGTTGCGGCCATTGGCGCGACGTTTGATCGACGAAGGACCCCGGCGCCAACGCCCCTGCCCTACGGACTGACTCAGTCATTCGCCGCAGATACCCAGAAGCAGACCCAGTGGCGCGCCTTCCTGCGCAGGAATCGCCTGATCGCGCCGGACCTCTCTTCGGTGATTGCCGAGATTGCCAACTATCTGGACACCCTCGACACACCCGTACAGTCCTGACGCCGCAAGGCCTGGCGCTATCGGTCCGCCCGGGTAGACGCGGACCTTGGCGCGGCCCGTTCATCCACGCATGGCGTGGATCTACCGACTCCGCTGCTCTGGTGGGTGCGGATTCCGCTCTGGTGGGTGCGGACCTTGGTCCGCACGATCCATCAACTCCCGTACAACGCCTTGCGCGGTGCGCCGGTCAGCTCGGCAGCCAGTTTGGCGGCAGTCGACGGCGGCAGATGCTCGCTCAGCGTGGCGTAGACGCGACGGCCATGCGCCAGTTGCGCTTCTTCGTCATCACCCGCGCCCTGCACCATCACCACGAACTCGCCCTTGCGCTGGTTCTCGTCGGCTTCCACCTTCGCCAGCAGGCCGGCCAGGTCACCATCGAGCACGGTCTCGAACAGCTTGGTCAGCTCGCGGGCCAACACCGCCGGGCGCTCACCGCCGAAGATCGCCGCCATGTCGGCCAGCGATTCGGCGATGCGGTGCGAGGATTCGTAGAACACCATGGTGCGTACTTCACCGGCCAGCGCCTGCAGGCGGTCGCGGCGGCCGCTGGCCTTGGCCGGCAGGAAACCCTCGAAACTGAAACGGTCGCTGGGCAGGCCGGCCACGCTCAGCGCAGCGATGGCGGCACAGGCGCCGGGAATCGGACTGACCTTGATGCCCGCCGCGCGCGCAGCACGCACCAGGCGGAAACCGGGATCACTGACCAGCGGGGTGCCGGCATCACTGACCAGCGCCAGCGATTCACCGGCTTGCAGGCGCGAGACCAGGCGCTGGGCCAGGGCCTCTTCATTGTGTTCGTGCAGGGCCACCAACGGCTGCTGGATGCCGAAATGGGACAGCAGCTGGCCACTGCGGCGGGTGTCTTCGGCACAGATGGCCGCCACCGACCGCAGCACCTCCTGCGCGCGCGGGCTCAGATCGGCCAGGTTGCCGATCGGGGTGGCGACGACGTACAGGGTTGGCACACTCATTTCAGCGGTACTCACGGGGCAAGGGTAGAATCGTAGCGTGTACCCGGCCAAGGCCGCTGCCCTCATCGCATGGACCCGATCATGAACAAGCCCGCCGCACGGATCTCCGCCCTGTCGTTGTCGCTGATGCTGCTGGCCGGTTGTGCCACCACCAGCCTGACCAGCACGCCCGATTCGCCGGCCCAGAGCCAGGCGCTGGCGCTGATCGAACAGGGCAAGCCACGCGACGCCGCGCTGCAGCTGGAAGCCCTGGCCGCCACCCTGCGCGGCGGCGCTCGCAGCAACGCGCTGGCCGACGCGGCCTGGGCCTGGCACCTGGCCGGTGACAGTGCGCGCGCGCGCAGCCTGCTGGGCCAGCTCACCGCCCGCCAGCTGTCCGGCGCCAGCCTGCAGCGCTACCAGCTGACCGGCGCCGAGCTGGCACTGGCCGACAAGCAGCCGGCGCAGGCCCTGGCCCTGCTGAAGGACCACGGCGACAACGTGCTGTCGGCGCTGCGTACGCGCTGGTATCTGGCCCGCGCCAACGCGCTGCAGGGCACCGGCGATGCCTTCGGCGCCGCCACCGAACGTGCACGCGCCCATGCCAGCCTGACCGGCAGTGCGCGCAGCGAGAACCAGGCCGCCATCTCCGGCCTGCTCGGTACCCTCGACGACGCCACTTTGCGCAGCCGTGCCGCTGCCCTGCCGGCCAACGATCCTCTGTACAACTTCGCCGGCCGTGCGCTGATCGCGCGCGGCCTGCCGCTGCCGCGCCCGTTCGACCGCGATGGCGCGGCCCAGTTTGATACCAGCAAGCGTCCGCCGGCGATGAGCGACGGCTACCGGCCGCCGGCCAAGCTGGCCGTGCTGCTGCCGCTCAGCGGCCGCCTGGCCACCGCCGCGCAGCCGGTGCGCGACGGCCTGTTGAGCGCCTACTACGGTGAAAGCCGTCGCCGCCCGGACATCAATTTCTTCGACACCGCTGGCACCCCGGCTGGTGCCCTCGCCGCCTACGACAAGGCCGTCGCCTCCGGTGCCGACTTCGTGGTCGGCCCGCTGGGCCGCGACGAAGTGGACGCCGTGTACGGCCGCCAGCAGCTGCAGGTACCGGTGCTGGCCCTGAACCGCGGCAAGGATGCACCGCCGGCCGGCAGCGCTGGTTTCTCGCTGGCACCGGAAGACGACGGCATCGTCGCCGCCGAGTACCTGCGTGGCCGCGAGCGCAACCGCGCGCTGGTGATCAGCAGCAACGACGACACCGGCCGCCGTTCCGCCGCCGCCTTTGCCCAGCGCTTCGCACAGCGCGGCGGCCAGGTGGTGGCCACGGTCAATGTCAGCGAAGCCGTCGGCGATGTCGGCGCGCAGGTGCGCAATGCCGGTCAGGTCGATGCCGTGTTCCTCGCCGTGCGCGCCCCGCAGGCCCGGCTGCTGGCGCCGCAGCTGGCGTTGGCCGGTGCCGGTGGCGCGACCCGCGTCGGCACCTCGCAGCTGACCGTCGGCAGCGGCAAGGTGGAAGAAGACGTGGCGCTGGACGGCATCGTCTACCCGAACGAAGCCTGGAATGTGCGCAGCGTGTCCGGCCTGCCGTCGGCCAGCCAGGTGGCCAGCGCGCTGCCCAGCGCTCGCGGCGCCGCTGGCCGCCTGTTCGCTTTCGGTGCCGATGCCTGGAAGATCACCGCCTATCTGGACAAGCTGTCCAACGAGGGCGGCCTGGACGGTGCCACCGGCACCCTGTTCCTGGACAGCAACGGCAACATCCTGCGCCAGCCGGCATGGTCCACCTTCAATGGCGGCCGGCCGATGCCGATCGTCGGTGGTCGCTGAGCGCAGCCAACGTGGCTCGGCGGTGGAAGCCGCCGCCGAGCAGCACCTGCAACAGGCCGGACTGCAGCCGCGTGCGCGCAACGTGCGCTATCGCGGCGGTGAACTGGACCTGGTGATGGACGACGCCGGTACCGTGGTGTTCGTGGAAGTGCGCTATCGCGCGCGCTCCGATTTCGGTGGCGGCGCCGCTTCGGTGGATGCGCGCAAATGCCGGCGCCTGGCGCATGCCGCGCAACTGTACCTGCAGGACAACCCGGCGCTGGCCAATGCACCCTGCCGTTTTGATGTGGTTGAAGCCAGTGGTGAACCACCGCAGCTGCGGTGGCTGCGTGATGCGTTCCGGCTGGATGACTGCTGATGGTTACCGTCCGCTCTGGTAGAGGCCGACCTTGGTCGGCGCTTCTGTGCCAACCAAGGTTGGCACCTACCAGAGCGCAGCCTGGCCGGCACAACCACGGTGCGTGACTGATGCCTTCGATCATCACCCATGCCGCTGTGCCGTTGGCGCTCTGGTGCGCCGCTGACCGTGGCCGCATCCCGCCGCGCCTGCTGGCGGCCGGTGTGATCGCTGCGATGCTGCCCGATGCGGACGTATTGGCCTTTGCACTGCACATTCCCTATGCCGATGCCTTCGGCCACCGCGGTGCCAGCCATTCGTTGCTGTTTGCCGGCGTGCTGGCGGCATTGGCCGCGGTGTTGGCGTTCTTTGGTAGCCGCCGGCCTTGGTCGGCGCCCCGCAACTCCGGTAGTCGCCGACCTTGGTCGGCGCTTCTGTGCCAACCAAGGTTGGCACCTACCGAAGAGGCGATGGCACGCTCTGGTAGCGGCCGACCTTGGTCGGCACCACACAGCTCCGGTAGTCGCCGACCTTGGTCGGCGGTTTCGTGCCAACCGAGGTTGGCACCTACCAAGGCAGGGCCAACGGTGGCATCGACCCTACAAGCGGCGGTGTTCGTCTTCGTCTGCGCCGCCAGCCATCCGTTGCTGGATGCGATGACCTCCGGCGGCCTCGGCGTCGCTCTGGCCTGGCCATGGAGCGAGCAGCGCTTCTTCGCGCCGTGGCGACCCATCCGCGTTTCACCCTTCGCGCCACAGTTCTTCAGCGCGCGTGGCGTGGCCACCCTGCTCTCTGAACTGCGCTGGGTGTGGCTGCCACTGGCTACCGCCGTTGTTGCCTGGAAACTGATCCAACCCGCTCCTGCTGCCCCACGAGATCCGTCATGAGTCCTGCCCTGCCTGCTGCACTGGTTGCCGAACTGTCCGCCCTGCTGGGCGCGGAGGGCTGGCGCATGGATGACGGCGCGCTGGAGGCGAACGCGCAGGACAACTCATGGCGTCACCAGCGCCCGGCGGCGGTGGCGCTGCCAGCCGACATCGAACAGGTGCAGGCTTTGGTGCGGGCCTGCCGTGCGCATGGCGTGGCCTTGGTCGCACGTGGCGCTGGTACCGGCACCACCGGCGCGGCGGTGCCGCTGCCCGGCAGTATCGTGCTGTCGTTCACCCGCATGGACCGCATCGTCGAGATCCGCGCCGGTGACCGTTGCGCGGTGGTGCAACCGGGCGTGCTCAACGGCGCCCTGCAGCAGGCGCTGGCCCCGCATGGCCTGTTCTGGGCGCCGGACCCCTCCAGCGCCGAGATCTGCAGCATCGGCGGCAACCTGGCCTGCAATGCCGGCGGCCCGCGCGCGGTGAAGTACGGCACCAGCCGCGACAACGTGCTGGGCCTGGTTGCCGTTACCGGCACCGGCGACGTGATCCGCTGCGGCGGTGCCTACACCAAGGACGCCACCGGCTATGACCTCACGCATCTGCTGGTGGGCAGCGAAGGCACGCTGGCACTGATCGTAGAAGCCACGCTCAAACTGACCCCGTTGCCAGTCAGCCAGGCCGGCCTGCGTGTGCTGTACCGCGATGCCGATACCGCCGCTGCGGCGGTATCGCGGCTGATGTCGCAGCCGGTGGTGCCGACCCGCCTGGAGTTCATGGACGCACGCAGCCTGGAGCTGCTGCGGCTGAATGGTGCCGACGTGCCGGAGGCCGGTGCGATGCTGCTGGTCGAAGCCGATGGTGACCACGACACCCTGCCCTACCTGCTGCAGGCACTGGCCAGCGCTGCCGAAGGCGACGGCATGATCGAGCTGGACGTCGCGATGGAAGGCCGCGCGCGTGACCAGCTATGGGCCGCACGCAAGGCGCTGTCGCCGGCGCTGCGCAGCGTTGCCCCGGGCAAGATCAACGAAGACGTGGTGGTACCGGTATCGCGCATTCCGGAACTGGTGGCCGGCGTGCAGGCATTGGCACGCGACTACGCGCTGACCATCGTCACCTTTGGCCATGCCGGCAACGGCAACCTGCACGTCAACATCCTCTATCACCCCGACGATGCCGACGAGAACGCGCGCGCGCATGCCGCACTGCCGAAGATCTTCGAGCTGACGTTGGCGCTCGGAGGCACGCTGTCCGGCGAACACGGGATTGGATTGGCCAAGCGAGATTTCATGGCGAAGGCCTTTACCGCAGAAACGCTGGCGACGATGCGAGCGATCAAAGCCGCGCTGGACCCGGACGGCATCCTCAACCCCGGCAAGGTGCTGCCGCCGGTGTAGTGCCACTGCCAATGTGTTGACGACGACCCGCAGGAGCCCTCCCCAGCTGGAGGCGTCGCACTGTACCCGCTACGGACCTTCACGCTGCCAGCCGTCAACTGAAGCTCCATCCGGTGTCCAGTGTGCTTTGCAACTTGTTGCATGGGAAAACTGCTCCTTTGCCAGGAACATATCGCCAACAGCACCACACAGCTCTGACCCACGCCCGTCGTGAGCGCCAGCTGCCTGGTCCAGCGAGCCTGCAGTGACAGCACCATCGGCATCTCTGTGAGCCGTTGGCAACCGCCGAACGGGTTGGGTCGAAGCAACAGCGCCCACGCCCTGCGAACAAGGATGCCGAGATGTACAAGCCTCTCTATCCCCATGTCATCACCACTCTTGGCGAAGCCGCTGCGCGCCTGCCACATGACCTCGCGCCGATCCTGGAGCAGGCCCTGGCCGCGGTCAACGATGCGCGGTCGCTGGCAACGGTCACGTGTGAGTCCTGCCTGCAGCAGCGTCGCGGCAGGCAGCCGCAGGCTGACTGAGTACTGGATGTGCAGTTGCAGGCAGCTTAGCGACATCTGCAGAGCCGAGCCCATGCTCGGCTGCCATGGGGCACATCGCGATGAAAGCCGCGCTTCGCGCGTGAGCCGAGCGTAGGCTCGGCTCTGCAGCGTCGATGTCATCCAGCAACCGCGCACCGATACGGCAGCACCCGGTCATGCCCGGCGGTTTCAGTCGCGTGGCAGCGCCGGGCCATGCCCGGCGTCATCAATCAGACGAAGTGCTGGTATCCGCCGTCGGCGGCTTCGCCATCCACGTGCACGCCCTGCCCTTCGGCAATGCGACCGATGCGGGTGAGCGGCACGTCCAGCGATTCGGCCAGGTAGTGCAGCGCGTCGCGCTGGTCGGCGGCGGCGGTGAAGCACAGTTCGTAGTCGTCGCCACCGCGCAGAGCGCAGTCGCGCGCGCCATCGCGGCCGAGCAGCTCACGCAGCGCGTGGGAGATCGGCAACGAATCGGCATCGACATGTGCGGCCACGTTGCTGCGCGTGGTGATGTGACCCAGATCGGCCAGCAGGCCATCGGACACATCCACCGCCGCGTGTGCGAACGCACGCAGGCGCAGGCCCAGGGTCACACGCGGCGTCGGCCGCAGCAGACGCAGGCGCAGGCTTTCGTAGTCGGCCAGCAGCGTGGCGGTGGCGATGCTCAGCGCAGCTTGCTGCCACAGGCGCAGCGCACCGGCGGCATCGCCGAGCGTGCCGCTCACCCAGATGTCATCGCCCACCTGCGCGCGGTCGCGACGCAGCGCCTGGCCACGTCCCACCTGGCCCATCGCGGTCACCGACAGCGACAACGGACCACGCGTGGTGTCACCGCCGATCAACGCGATGTCGTGCTGATCGGCCAGGGCGAAAAAGCCATCGGCGAACGCATCGATCCAGTCTTCGGAGGCTTCCGGCAGCGACAACGCCAGCGTGCACCACGCCGGGCGCGCGCCCATCGCGGCCAGGTCCGACAGGTTGACCGCCAGGGTCTTCCAGCCGATATCGAAGGCCGGGGTTTCCACCGGGAAGTGCACGCCGCTGTTGAGCGTGTCGGCAGTGACCACCAGTTGCTCATTGGCACGCGGCTGCAGCAGCGCAGCGTCGTCGCCGATGCCGAGCAGGATATCGTCGCGCTCGAGGGTACGGGCGCGGATGCGGTCAATGAGGGCGAATTCGGCCAGGGACATGGGGCGCTCCCGCTGTTGTACGTGCCGCGCAGGGCGCGGTGGGCGGTAGTGCCGGCCGCTGGCCGGCAACCTCAGGATCCCTGCAGCTGCCGGCCAGCGGCCGGCACTACCACAGGTGGGTCAGTGACCCGATTCGACCTTGCGCCATTCCACGGCGGCACGATCCAGCACGCCGTTGACGTAGGTATGGCCATGCTCGGAACCGAAGCGCTTGGCCGATTCGATGGCTTCGTTGATCACCACGCGGTACGGCACGTCCAAGCGGTAGCGCAGCTCGTACGCCGCCAGACGCAGCACCGCGCGTTCGATCGCGTCCACTTCTTCGATGCCACGGTCCAGGTAAGGGCCGAGCGCTTCGTCGATGTCGCGGCGGTTGTCGAGCACGCCGTGCAGCAGTGCTTCGAAGTACGCCAGGTCGGCGATTTCGCGGGCCTGCTCGTGGGCGAACTGGGCGATCAGCGACTGGGCGTTGCCGCCGGAGATCTGCCAGGCGTAGACGGCCTGCACAGCACGACGGCGCGCGCGCGAGCGCAGCACCGGATCGACGCCATCACGGCGGACGGGTTTACCGGAGGGCTTGCCCTGGGTGTTCTTGTTCATGGCAGCTGCTCCAGAAGATTGACCATTTCCAATGCGGCGAGTGCGACTTCCTCGCCCTTGTTGCCGTGGCTGCCGCCTGCGCGGGCCTCGGCGTCTTCAACGCGTTCCACCGCCAGCACGCCGTTCAGCACCGGCACGCCGAAATCCAGCTGCACGCGCATCAGGCCTTCGGCGCAGCGGTCGGCCACGTGCTCGTAATGGCGGGTATCGCCACGGATCACGCAGCCCAGGGTGAGGATGGCGGCGTGTTCGTGGGCAGCGGCCAGGCGCGCGGCCACCAGCGGCAGCTCCCAGGCACCCGGCACGCGGATCACGTCGATGTTGGCTTCGGTGATGCCGTTGCCGGCCAGGCTCTGGCGGGCGCCAGCGACCAGCGTGTCGGTGATGCGGGCATTCCAGCGGCTGGCCAGGATGGCGAAGCGCGCCGATTCGGGAGTGCGAAGATCGCCTTCGAAGTGGCTCATATGCGGCTTGGGGGACTCGATAAGGAGGTAATTCTAGCGTGGATGGGCCCCGGCCGTGGCCGATGGGGGCCCGGTGGGTGCCGACCAACGGTCGCCACCCACCGGTAGTGCCGGCCGCTGGCCGGCAATCACGGGGACTGCGGTTGCCGGCAAGCGGCCGGCACCACCCATTACAGGGTCACCGTCTCCACCACTTCCAGGCCGTACCCGGCCAGGCCGATCTGGCGGCGCGGGGTGCCCAGTACGCGCAGCTTGCCCAGGCCCAGGTCGGACAGGATCTGCGCGCCAGCACCATTGCGGCGCCACTGGCTCACGTCCTTGTCCTTGCCCGGTACCACCGGCGCCGGCTGCTGCCGCAGGCGGGCCAGCAGGGCCTCGCCGTCGCGCGGGGCCGACAGCACCACCATCACGCCGGCGCCTTCGGCATCGATCGCGCGCAGGGCATCGGTGGCAGCCACGCCGAAGTCATCACGGCGCCAGTGCAGCAGGTCGGCCAGCGGGTTTTCCACCTGCACGCGGACCAGGGTCGGGGTGTCCGCATCCGGGGTGCCGCGCACCAGGGCGAAATGCACGTCGTGGGCGATGCGATCGCGGTAGGTGACCAGCTTGAACGGGCCGAACTCGGTCTCGATCTCGCGCTCGTCCACACGCTCGACGGTCTTTTCGGTGGCCAGGCGGTAGGCGATCAGGTCGGCGATGGAGCCCATCTTCAGACCGTGCTCGCGGGCGAACACTTCCAGTTCCGGGCGGCGTGCCATGCTGCCATCCGGGTTCAGGATCTCCACCAGCACGCCGGCCGGTTCCAGCCCGGCCAGCATGGCCATGTCCACGGCGGCTTCGGTGTGGCCGGCGCGGGTCAGCACGCCGCCCGGCTGGGCGATCAGCGGGAAGATGTGGCCCGGCTGGTGCAGGTCCGACGGCTTGGCGTTGGGCTTCACCGCGGTACGGATGGTGTGCGCGCGGTCATGCGCCGAGATGCCGGTGGTGACGCCCTCGGCGGCCTCGATGCTGACCGTGAAATTGGTCTGGAACTGCGCGGTATTGGCCTGCACCATCGGCGCCAGGCCGAGATCGGCGGCGCGGGTACGGTTCAGCGGCAGGCACACCAGGCCGCGGCCATGGGTGACCATGAAGTTGATGTCGCTGGCCTTGACCAGCTCGGCGGCCATGATCAGGTCGCCTTCGTTCTCGCGGTCTTCGTCATCGACGATGACGACCATGCGGCCCAGGCGGATGTCTTCCAGGATGTCCGGAATCGGGGCGAAATTCATGCGACATCTCCCTGTGGGTGCTGACCGTTGGTCGGCACACTGATCAGCCGCTCCACGTAACGGGCGACCAGATCGATTTCAAGATTGACCGCGCTGCCCACGCCTGCGGCGGAGAAGGCGGTGTTGGCCACCGTGTGCGGGATCAGGGCGACTTCAAAACCTTCATCGTCCACTTCGTTGACGGTGAGGCTGACGCCGTCCACGCAGATCGAGCCCTTCTTGGCGATGTAGCGGCGCAGCGAGGCCGGCGCTGCGAAACGCCAACGCTGGGCACGCGCGTCTTCGTGGATGGACAGCACCTGGCCGAGGCCGTCGACGTGGCCGCTGACCAGATGGCCGCCGAGGCGGTCGGTCGGGCGCATCGCGCGTTCCAGGTTGATGACCGCACCCTCGCCCAGCTGGCCCAGCGTAGTCAGGCCCAGGGTCTCGGTGGAGGCATCGGCCTGGAAGCTGCTGGCGTCGAATGCGATGACGGTGAGGCAGACGCCGTTGATGGCAATGCTCTCGCCCATCTGCACGTTGTCGAACGGCAGAGTCCCGACATTGAAGGTGAAGCGGACATCGCCGCCAATGGATTCGCGTGCGGCCAGACGGCCGACGCCTTCGATGATTCCAGTAAACAAGTAACGTTCTCCGCGAAAAGTGAGCGAAAAACGCCGCAAGGCAAACAGGCGCACGCAGGGCATGAGCCCTGTGGCACCGTCTTCTTTCATCCGGACTATGACCGTCGGCTCCGGCATTGGACCGGATCTGCTGACCCCCGGCCGTGGGCCGGGGCGCTCGCGGGCTCGTGCTTGCGCACCTACCGCCGGTGGGGAATTGCACCCCGCCCTGAAGACGTTTGTGTACCGGCGAACCGGCGTGGCTAGTATACCAGCCCGTGCTGAACGGGGTCGGATGCCACAGCTGTGACGGCCGTCGCTCGCAATTTGTAAAACTTTCATTAAAATTCTGCCCCGGACGACATGAGGTCGCCACGGGCAGCCCGCTGGGCATGCCCGCCAAAGGACTGAAATTCACAGGAATTCCCATGCGCAAGATGCTGATCGTGGCCGCCCTGCTGGCCACCGCCCCGCTCTCGGCTTCGGCCGACGCCCTGAGCTACACCTACGTTGAAGGCGGTTGGACGCAGGTCAAGGTTGACGACAACGCACTGGACGACCCGAAGGTCGACGGCGGCTACCTGCGTGGCTCTGTGGCCATCGCCGAACAGGTCTACGTGTTCGGTGGCTGGTCGCGCACCAGCAAGACCTATCACTACAGCGACGGTTCGCTGAAGGTTGAACTGAATCAGCCGGAGCTGGGCATCGGCTACCACATGCCGTGGACCGACCGCGTCGACTTCACCGCCGACATCGCCTGGGTGCGCCAGAACGCTGAGCTGACCGATCGTTATGACGGCTACAGCGACCGCTACAAGGACCACACCAACCTGGCCCGCGCCACCATGGGCATCCGCGGCAAGCCGTCGCGCATGACCGAAGCCTGGGCCAAGGCCGGTTACATGGACGGCGGCAACAACTACAAGGGCACCTGGGTCGGCACCATCGGTGGCCAGATCAACTTCACCAGGACCTGGGGGCTGGTGGGCGAGATCTCCGGCTACCGCGACGTCACCCAGTACTCGGCCGGCGTCCGCGCCAGCTTCTGATCCAGCGATCGCTCCTCGTCGTGCGATCGAACGGGCCCCGCAAGGGGCCCGTTTTTTTGGCCGGCATACACGACCTCGTGACCCCATCGCGCCATCGAAAGTCCACGCAGATGCGCTAGGCTTGCGCGCCTCTGGAACAGGAAAACACCGTCATGAAGACCCCCACCCGTACTCTGCTGGCCAGCATGCTGCTGTGCGCCCCGCTGATCGCCACGGCCGCCCCGGCCACGCTGTCGCCCGAACAGGCGTTCGACCTGTATGCACGCACCCTGCTGGAAGACGACGCGACCGCCACGCGCGCGCTCAACGACGCACTGAAACCGGCATTCGAAGGCCAGGACGCTGTAACCCCGAATCCAGGTGCGCTGGCCAAGGCACTGGCCGAACCCTGGCAGACCGTACTGGCCAGCACCGGCGCCAAGGTAGACGCTGCAGCCACCGAAGCGCTGTATGCCAAAGCGCTGCGTGATTCGAAGTGCCGCGCGACCAAGAGCGTGATCGAAGACAACGAATACGTTGAAGACCAGAAGCTGGCGCGGATCACCTACAGCTGCCAGCTGCCCGACCTGGGCAAGGTGCGCCCGCTGTTCGCCGCCAGCCTCGCATCCGATGCCAGCCCGGCCTCGCGCAAGCAGTTCACCGATGCCTACACCCAGGCGCTGCAGAGTGGCGCGCGCGTGCCGGTCAGCGGCACCTTCACCCTGTACCCGGCCAAGGACAACGGCTACTGGTACAGCGGCAATTTCGATGACCTGGTGGGCACCGTGGCCGGTGCGCTGGCACCGTTCGAGGACTGGATGCAGGATGCGCAGGCGGCCAACGCGCCGAAGGTGACCGGCGTACCGGGCTGCGACCTGCTGCTGCAGCAGCATCGTGGCTGCGTGGCGAAGATCGCACCGGACCAGATCAGCGGCGTGGACGCCATGGCCGAGGAGCTGAAGGCCAAGGCACAGGTGCAGTCGGCCGATGAGATGACGCAGGAGTGCAAGGCACTGCGCCCGATCGCCGAGATGATGTGGACCGACGAGTGCGCGTGAGCCGCGTGTAGAGCCGAGCCCACGCTCGGCTCATTGTCGCCGACGACGAGGGCGGCCGCACTTTCAGAACCGTTGCATGGCCCTGCGTGGCCTGCATGGTCAATGCTGTTGCCCTCTTCCATCGGGGCAACCGCATGAAACACCGCACGACGTCGACCATGGTCATGTTGCTGACGCTGCTGGCGCTTGTGGCGTGCGGGCAAGCCAAAGCTCCCAAGTCCAGGATTACGACCTTCTCGGTCATCCCAGCGGTTGCCTTCGAGTCAACCCTGCTGAGCGACCGGCAGCTGGATGCGTGGATGAGCGAAGACGACGACTGTCACGCGTTCCTGATGTACCACGATCAGTGTGCCGTGTTGGTATTGCCGCATGAGTACGACGACGGGTTTACCCGTCACCAGTTGCGATTGAAGGCGAAGAACCTGCCGGGCGAGGCACTGGGCGCGTACTGCCGCAACCTGCATGCGCTGTGGAAGCAGCAATGGAAGGGCCAGTGCCCCGTCGGCGAAGAAGACGACGAGGAAGCCTGACGACAAGGGCATCGCCCCTGCTTCGCGTCATTCCCTCACGGGCGCAGCAGCAGCCTGATGTCCTCACCGACCTGACGCTGGTCAACCACGCGCAGGCGGCGCTGCTGGTCCATGGCATCGATGCCGAGGCCGGCCAGCAGCGGGCGACCGGTATCGCCCAGCAGCGTGGGCGCCTGATACAGCAGCAGTTCGTCCACCCAGCCGCCGTGCAGCAAGGCACCGGCCAGCGTCGCGCCGGCTTCGGTATGCACTTCGTTGATGCCGCGTTCGGCCAGCAGTGCCAGCACCGCGCCCAGATCCAACCGCCCATCAACACTGGGCACGCTGGCGAATTCGGCATCGGCCGCATCCGGCGCACTCACCGCTGCATCGTGCAGGTACAGCGTCGGTGCCCCGCCCTCGCGCACACGGCTGCACTCCAGTGAGCGCAGGCGCGAATCCAGCACTACGCGCAGTGGCGGCATCACCTCGGCATCAGCCAGGCGCACGGTCAGCATCGGATCGTCGGCCAGCACGGTCTCGGCGCCGGTCAGGATCGCGCCGGCGCGCGCGCGCCAGTGCTGCACGTCTTCGCGCGCGGCCGGGCCGGTGATCCACTTGGAACTGCCATCGGCCATCGCGGTGCGACCGTCGAGGCTGGCTGCCAGCTTCACCCGCAACCACGGTCGGTTGCGCTCCACACGCGACAGGAAGCCCTTGTTGAGCTCGCGTGCCTGCGCCGCCATCAGCCCTTCGGCGACCTCGATGCCGGCGTTGCGCAGCAGATCGAAGCCACCACCATCGACCTTCGGAAATGGATCGCGCATGGCGGCAACCACGCGCGACACGCCTGCTTCAATCAGGGCCAGCGCACACGGCGGCGTACGCCCGTAGTGTGCGCAGGGTTCCAGCGTGACGTAGGCGGTGGCACCACGTGCCTCGCTGCCGGCCTCGCGCAGCGCGAACACTTCGGCGTGCGGTCCACCGGCGCGCTGGTGCCAGCCCTGCCCGACCACGCGTTCGCCGTGGGCGATCACGCAGCCGACCATCGGGTTGGGGCGGGTGGTGTAGGCGGCACGCTCGGCCAGACGCAGTGCGTTGGCCATGTGCAGGTGGTCGAGAGCGGAGAACGGGGTGGTCATGCGACCATGGTAACGCCACCGGTGCCGGTGTAGATCCACGCCATGCGTGGATGGCCGCCACTGTGCCAACCAACGGTTGGCACCCACCAGTGGATGTGCCATCGGTGCCAACCAAGGTTGGCATCTACCGGGGCGTCAGCCCTTCTTCTTCTTGGTCAGGGCGATCACGTCGCCCAGCAGCTGCAGCTGTTCGGTACTGGAGGGCAGGTCGCGCTCCAGCTTCTCGATCTCCTCGCGGAAATCGGCCACGTCCTCGAAGCTGCGGTAGACCGACGCGAAGCGTACGTAGCCGACATGGTCGAGCTTGCGCAGTTCGTTCATGACGAACTCGCCGACCTTGATCGAGGGCACTTCGCGCTCGCCGCTGATGCGCAGCTGGTGGACCACGGCGCGTACCGCCGCTTCGATCTTGTCTTCGGCCACCGCACGCTTCTGCAGCGCGCGGTCGAAGCCAGCGCGGACCTTGCGCTGGTCGAATGCTTCACGGGTGCCATCGCTCTTGACGATGGCGGGCAGTTTCAACTCCACCGTTTCCATGGTGCTGAAGCGCTCGCCACAGGCTTCGCATTCACGCCGACGACGGATCGTCGCGCCGTCTTCGGAGACGCGCGAGTCGATGACCCGGGTATCGGCATGTTGACAGAAGGGGCAGTGCATGGAACGCCTGGCTCAGGAAAGTACCTATTGCCACGGTCATGGCAGCGTCGCAAAGGTACCTGAGAAAGGGCCCCGCAGCAAATGCTGTCTGCGCGGAAGTGCCTGCATTTCGGCCGAACAGAGCCGCCAGCGCGGTCACGGCTGCGCGTTCAACCGGGTGCCGGCGGCGCCGAGGCCGCACGCGCCCAACGCAGCCACGCCAGATGCCCTGCCATCACCAGCAACGGCGGGCCGAACCCGAGGAAGGCCAGGGTCGAGATCTCCCCGTGCTTGAAGGTGAAGTACAGCGTGGCGCCAACCACGCCCAGCGCGGCCAGGGTCCCCAGCGCCAGGCCGACCCAGGCGACAACCGGCGATTGGCGCAGGCCGCTGACACCGCGCCACAGGAACAGGCCGCTCAGCCACAACCACGACAGCAGGCCGATGATCCCGGCCGACGACCACAGCAGCAGGATCCTGTACTCGTCACCGGTCAGGTACTTGCCATCCCATACGACCATCAGACCCAGCACGGCACCCGTGCCTCCGGCGGCCACCGTGGGCAGGCCCACCAACAGGCCGGCAATGGCCATCCAGCGTTTGTGCAGACGCTCATCCATGCGTTCGGTTTCCTTCCCTGGGCCGCATCATCCGCGGCGTTTGATCCACACCAGCATCGCAGCCGGCACCAGCATTGACGGGCCCAGCAGCAACAAGCCGAGGCCTTCGGCGTGCACGGCGATGCCCCACCACAGCGCCAGCCCCAGCGGCGGCAAGGCGGCGAGACCGCCCGCCAGCAGCATCCACCACCAGAGGCGGTGCACGTGCAACCCGGCACGCCCCTGCAGCAGAAAATCCGCGCTGAGCCACAACCAGGCCAGGCAGCCGGCAATGCCGGCCAGGCCCCACAGCGGCATCACCGTCACCGAGGCCAATGTGCCATGGCCGAACTGGCCCAGCCCCATCAGCAGCAGCATCGTCGCCGCCGCGCCGCCCATCGCCAGGCTGGGCAGGCCGAACAGCACCGCCAGCGCGGTGTACAGGTACTTGAGGTGGCGCTCATCCATGCGCGGTTACTCCCATACCGGTGTCGGAGCCCTTCCCGGCAGGAAGGGATCCGACCCCTGCTGCGATCAGCCGTAGACCGGGTACTTGCGGCACTGCGCGCTGACGGCGTCGCGCACGCGGGCGATGACGGCGTCATCGTTCGGTGCGTCGAGCACGTCGGCGATCCAGTTGGCCAGATCCACGCAGTCCTGTTCGACGTAACCACGGGTGGTCACCGCCGGGGTGCCCAGGCGCAGGCCCGAGGTCACGAACGGAGAACGCGGATCGTTCGGCACCGAGTTCTTGTTGACGGTGATGTGAGCCTTGCCCAGCGCAGCTTCCGCATCCTTGCCGGACACGTCCTTGCCGATCATGTCGACCAGCATCAGGTGGTTCTGGGTGCCACCGGAAACGATCTTGTAGCCGCGCGAGATCAGCGTGCTGGCCATCGCCTGGGCGTTCTTCACCACCTGCTGCTGGTAGGCCTTGAAGCCCGGTTCCAGCGCTTCCTTGAAGGCCACGGCCTTGCCGGCGATGACGTGCATCAGCGGACCGCCCTGGATGCCCGGGAACACGATCGACTGCAGCTTCTTGACCAGGTCTTCGTCGGCGCCCTTGGCGACGATGATGCCGCCACGCGGGCCGCGCAGGGTCTTGTGGGTGGTCGAGGTGACCACGTGCGCGTGTTCCAGCGGGCTCGGGTAGACGCCTGCGGCGACCAGGCCGGCGACGTGGGCCATGTCGACGAACAGGTAGGCACCGACCTTGTCGGCGATGGCGCGGAAGCGCGCCCAGTCGATCACCTGCGAGTAGGCCGAGAAGCCGGCCACGACCATCTTCGGCTTGTGCTCCAGGGCCAGGCGCTCGACTTCGTCGTAATCGATCAGGCCCTGGTCGTTCACACCATACTGCACGGCGTTGAACAGCTTGCCCGAGGCGTTCACCTTGGCACCGTGGGTGAGGTGGCCGCCGTGGGCCAGGCTCATGCCGAGGATGGTGTCACCCGGCTGCAGCAGAGCGAAGTACACGGCCTGGTTGGCCTGCGAGCCGCTGTGCGGCTGCACGTTGGCGTAGTCGGCGCCGAACAGCTGCTTCAGGCGGTCGATCGCCAGCTGCTCGGCGATGTCCACGTATTCGCAGCCACCGTAGTAGCGCTTGCCCGGGTAGCCTTCGGCGTACTTGTTGGTCAGCTGGCTGCCCTGCGCTTCCATCACCGCCGGGCTGGTGTAGTTCTCGCTGGCGATCAGCTCGACGTGGTCTTCCTGGCGCTGGGTCTCAGCGGCGATGGCCTTGGCCAGTTCGGGATCGTAGGATTCGATGCGGACGTCACGCGGGAACATCGGGTACTCCAGCAGGCAGGGAAAAGGGGTACGGCTCAGCCCCCGATTGTAGCCCCGCACCGGGCCTGCCGGGGCCGAAACGGACGGGGCCGGCATCCCCGAAGGAATCCGGCCCCGTATGGTTTCGAGTGCGCTGTACCGGCGTACCGGTAGATCCACGCCATGCGTGGAGGTGGCTGCGGACTCAGCGGCTGCTGAGCACGTACTGGGCGATCACACCGGTGGCGATGGCAACCAGCAGCATGTTGCCGCGGTCATCGCGGATCCAGTGGTGCCCGTAGGGCGGGCGACGCAGGTGATAGCGCGGGTAGTCGTTCACCACATAGATCGGGCCGCGGTAATAGTCGCGGTAGCGATGGCCGACCTTCCAGCCATAGCCCGGGCCATAGGCCGGGCGGTACACCACACGCGGCGGTGCCGGGCGGTAGTAGCGGTCATGATCACGGTGCCACTCGCGGCGATCCTGGCGGTAGTCGCGCCGGGCCTCGCGGCGGTCGCGCTCCCAGTCACGGCGGTCGTGGCGCCACTCACGGCGATCCTCGCGCCATTCGCGGCGGTCGTGGTTGCGGCGATGGTCGTTGTCGGCGAACGCCGGGGCCACGGCGCCCAGCGCCAGCACAGAGGCCACGGCACTGGCCATTACTCGATTGATGCGCATGTCAGACCTCTGCTCGGGTGGGTGGTGAGCCCATATTGCGCAACCGATCTGAACCGTTTCCGGCTGGAAACGCTTCCCGTTGCAGGACTGTGACGCAGTATTCAGGGGGCGGCCAGCCCGGCGCCCCCTTCCCGGGCGCGGCCCGGAACCGGTTCCGGCTATAATTGGCGGTATTCCATTTCAGTCTGTGCCCGCTGCCGCAACGGGATCTTCCCGTGACGGACCGGGCGCAGGGCCGCGCCTACGGAGACCGCATGTCCTCGCAATACATCTACACCATGAACCGCGTGTCCAAGGTGGTCCCGCCCAAGCGGCAGATCATCAAGGACATCTCGCTGTCCTTCTTCCCGGGCGCGAAGATCGGCCTGCTGGGCCTGAACGGCGCCGGCAAGTCCACCGTGCTGAAGATCATGGCCGGCGTGGACACCGATTTCGAGGGCGAAGCCCGCCCGCAGCCGGGCATCAAGGTCGGCTACCTGGCGCAGGAACCGGAGCTGGACCCGACCAAGACCGTGCGTGAAGCGGTGGAGGAAGGCGTGGGCGAAGTGCTGCAGGCCCAGGCCGCGCTGGAAGCGGTGTACGCCGCCTACGCCGAGGAAGGCGCCGACTTCGACGCGCTGGCCAAGGAACAGGAGCGCCTGGAGGCGATCCTGGCCGCTGGCGACGCACACACCCTGGAAAACCAGCTGGACGTGGCCGCCGATGCGCTGCGCCTGCCGCCGTGGGATGCCGTGGTCGGCAAGCTGTCCGGTGGTGAAAAGCGCCGCGTGGCCCTGTGCCGCCTGCTGCTGCAGAAGCCGGACATGCTGCTGCTCGACGAACCGACCAACCACCTCGACGCCGAGTCGGTGGAATGGCTGGAACAGTTCCTGGCGCGCTACACCGGCACCGTGGTGGCGGTCACCCACGATCGCTACTTCCTGGACAACGCCGCCGAATGGATCCTGGAACTGGACCGCGGCCGCGGCATTCCGTGGAAGGGCAACTACACCGACTGGCTGACCCAGAAGGACGAGCGCCTGAAGCAGGAAGACAACCAGGAAAAGGCCCGCCAGAAGGCGATCCAGAAGGAACTGGAGTGGTCGCGCCAGAATGCCAAGGGCGGCCGCACCAAGGGCAAGGCCCGTCTGGCCCGCCTGGAAGAGCTGCAGTCGGTCGATTACCAGAAGCGCAACGAGACCAATGAAATCTTCATCCCACCGGGCGAGCGCCTGGGCAATGCGGTGATGGAGTTCAAGAACGTCTCCAAGAAGTTCGGCGACCGCCTGCTGTTCGACAACCTGAGCTTCCTGGTGCCGGCCGGCGCCATCGTCGGCATCATCGGCCCGAACGGTGCCGGTAAGTCGACCCTGTTCAAGATGATCACCGGCCAGGAAAAGCCGGACACCGGCGAGATCGTGGTCGGCCCGACCGTGAAGCTGTCCTACGTGGACCAGAGCCGCGACGCGCTGGAAGGCAACCACAACGTCTTCCAGGAAATCGCGGGCGGCCTGGACATCCTCAACATCAACGGCATCGAGATCCAGTCGCGCGCCTACATCGGCCGCTTCAACTTCAAGGGCCAGGACCAGCAGAAGATGGTCGGTTCGCTGTCCGGTGGTGAGCGTGGCCGCCTGCACATGGCCAAGACCCTGCTGCAGGGTGGCAACGTGCTGCTGCTCGACGAACCGTCCAACGACCTGGACATCGAAACCCTGCGTGCACTGGAAGATGCGCTGCTGGAGTTCCCGGGCAACACCTTCGTCATCTCGCATGACCGCTGGTTCCTGGATCGCATCGCGACCCACATCCTGGCGTTCGAAGGCGACTCGCACGTGGAGTTCTTCCAGGGCAACTACCGCGAGTACGAAGAAGACAAGCGCCGCCGCATGGGCGACGACGCTGCGCCGAAGCGCCTGCGCTTCAAGGCGCTGAAATAAGGCAACCGGAAAGGCCGCGCTCGCGCGGCCTTTCTCCTTCTGTGGGTCGCCCGCTTGCTGGCGACACCTTCGCGAGAAGCCCCATGTCCCTGTTCGAGCGCCTGTTCCAGCTGCAGCAGCACGGCACCACCGTGCGTACCGAGCTGCTGGCCGGTGTCACCACCTTCCTGACGATGTCCTACATCGTCTTCGTGAACCCCGAGATCCTCGGCACCACCGGCATGGACGCGGGCGCGGTGTTCGTGGCCACCTGCCTGGCTGCGGCGCTGGGTTCGGCGGTGATGGCGCTGGCCGCCAACTTCCCCGTGGGCATGGCACCGGGCATGGGCCTGAACGCGTTCTTCGCCTTCACCGTGGTCGGTGCCGCTGGCCTGCCGTGGCAGCAGGCGCTGGGTGCGGTGTTCATCTCCGGCCTGGTGTTCCTGGTGCTGTCGCTGACCGGCGTGCGCGCATGGCTGGTGTCCGGCATCCCCTCGTCGCTGCGCTCGGCCATCGTGGCCGGCATCGGCCTGTTCCTGGCGATCATCGCGCTGCAGAAGTCCGGCGTGATCGTCGGCAATGAAGACACGCTGGTGGCGCTGGGCCCGTTGAACACGGCGCCGCCGCTGCTGGCACTGGCCGGCTTCCTGCTGATCGCGGTGCTGGAAGCACGCCGCATCCGCGGTGCGATCCTGATCGGCATCCTGGCGGTGACCGGCGCGGGCTGGGCGTTGGGCGACGTGCAGTACCAGGGCCTGGTCTCGCTGCCGCCGAGCCTCGCACCCACCTTCCTGCAGCTGGACCTGCCGGGCCTGCTGCACCATGACGGCGGCGCACCGATCGCAGTGCTGCTGCAGGTGGTGCTGGTGTTCGTGCTGGTGGAAGTGTTCGATGCCACCGGCACGCTGTACGGCGTGGTCGGTCGCGCCGGCCTGCTGAAGCTGCCGGGCGCGCAGAAGCGTTTCGGCCGTGCGCTGCTGGCCGACAGCACCGCGATCGTGGCCGGTTCGATGCTTGGCACCAGCAGCACCACGGCCTTTGCCGAAAGCGCCTCGGGCGTGCAGGTGGGCGGCCGCACCGGCCTGACCGCGCTGGTGGTGTCGGCGCTGTTCCTGGCGGCGCTGCTGTTCTCGCCGCTTGCGGCAATGGTGCCCAGCTATGCCACCGCGCCGGCACTGCTGTTCGTGGCTGGCCTGATGCTGCGTGAGCTGGTGGAAGTGGACTGGAGCGACCTGACCGAATCGGTGCCAGCCGCACTCTGTGCGCTGGCGATGCCGTTCACCTACTCGATCGCCAACGGCCTGGCGTTCGGCTTCATTGCCTATGCCGCGCTGAAGGCCGGTACCGGGCGCTGGCGCGAAGTGCATCCGGCTGTGTGGCTGGTGGCGGTGCTGTTTACCCTGCGCTACGCGCTGGAATAAGCGGTAGGCGATGCCGGCCAGCGGCCGGCGCTACCAGAGCACGCTTCGGCCCGCGACCGGGACTACCGGACGCAGGGTTCACCCGCCACGCACGGCGCTCTGGGATGATGCGGGCATGGTTCGGCCCGACCTTCCCGCGGATCCTTCTTCGCCGTTGCGCCGTCGCTTGCTGCGCGCGGCAGTGCTGGCGCCGTTGGCCGCTACGCTCGCCACCCTGCCCGGCTGCTCGCTGCCGGTGCAGGTCGATGGCACCTTCCTGCAGCCGTGGCGCAGCCACCTGCAATGGGGCCTGGCCGACTGGCAGCGATCCTTGAAGCTTGCGCATACGCTGGGCTGCCGTCAGCTGGTGCTGCAATGGACCGGCATCGTCGGTGGCAGCTACGGCGACTGGTCACTGCCCGACGGCAGCCTGCAGCAGCTGTTCACCGCCGCCGGCGAGAACGGCATCCGCATCCGCGTCGGCCTGCCCTTCCAGCAACGCTGGTGGCAGGCCATCGCCGCGGACGACGCCACGCTGCAGGCCTTCCTGGCCGAGAGCCTGGCGCACGCACGCAGCTGGTTGGCACAGGCACCCTGGGCACAGCAGCCAGCCTTCGGAGGCTGGTACCTGCCCTACGAACTGGAGCAGTACCACTGGGCCGATCCGGCCCGCCAGCAATGGCTGGCGCAGTGGCTGCACGGGTTGGTGCAGGCCGCCAGCACGCGCGGCGGTGACTGTGCGATCTCCTGTTACTTCAGCCGCCTGCAGACCGATGGCAACCTGGTCACGCTGTGGCAGGCGGTGCTGGCACAGGCCACGCTACGGCCGATGGTGCAGGATGGCGTGGGGGTGGCCGGTGCCGGCAACGTGCAGCAGCTCCAGCCGTTGCTCGATCATTTCCATGCACACGGCATCGGTTTCGATGCGATCGTCGAACTGTTCCGCGAACTGCCCGGCGGTCCTGCCGACGGCAGCGGATTCAAGGGCGAAACCGCCGATGCCGCACGTATCCAGCGGCAGTTGGCATGGGCACGCGACAGCGGCGCACAGCACGTGCTGGTCTATGCACTGGAGCCATGGCTGACCCAGGACACGCCGCAGGCCGCAGCGCTGCGGCGACGCTGGGGCCTGCGTCAATAGTAGAGGATGGCGGTGGCGAACAGGCCCTTGGCACGCTGCGTATCACCACCGCCGATGGCGATGCGGTACTGCACGGTCAGGTCCAGGTAGGAACGCGGCGTGTTGTAGTGGTCCTCGCGGAACCCGTAACGCACGCCCACGCCCGGCCCTGCGCCAAGTGACCAGCTGCGCTGCGTATCGTTGAGCGCGAACGACTGCGCCGGGAACGGCGGATAACGGATGTCGCGCACGCGCGAGCGCTGGTCCAGCCAATCGGCACCCACCACGACATAGGGTGTGACCACCCAATGCGTCTGCCCTGCACCGAAGCGGAAACTGCGACCGGCGCGCAGTTCACCGGCAGCGAACCACTGTTGGCGATGCAGGCGCCCATTGGCCTCACCCAGGCGCCGCACCGGGGTGCCGTTGGCATCAAGCGCGTCGAGGGTGAAGGTGGCACCGTTGTCGTCCCAGGTGTATCCCCCCTGCGCGTAGCCACTGACCATCCACCACTGGTTCACATCGGTGCGCAGATCGGTGCCATGGTAGTAGCCATAGGTCAGGTAGGACATCCAGCCACCGGAACCACTGGCCAGCCGGTAGCGCGCCAGCGTGCTGGCTTCCAGTGGCCGGTTCAGGGCCAGCTGCAGGCGGCACTGCACCGCTGCCGACTCGGGGTAGACCTCGCCCTGGCGGGTTGCACTGCCGAGGAACTGTCGGCGCTCGATGCCAGCACTCAGACCGCTCTGGCCAAACGCGTAGCGCATGCCGAAGGACGCGATTGTGGAGGGCCAGCCGGTAGTGGAACGCGAGTGGCTGAGGCGCTCCGCGCGTGCACGCGCATCCGGCGTTGATTCGCCGGTGCACGGGTCCACCGCGCGGATCGATTCGTAAGTGCCACCCTCGTCGTACAGCGTGTTGAGCAGGCGCGCGTAGAGTTCCAGCGTGCCATGCTGGTCGTTGAAGGCCGGGGGCCGCCAGAACGCCTCCAGCGTGCTGAACACCGAATCGCCGGGCGCACTGATCGCCGCACCGCCGACATTGGTCGCCGCCTGGCGAGCACCACGGAAACCCGCCGAGGCGATCACGCCCCACTCGCGCGAGTAATTGGCGATGGCATTGCGCACGTTGTAGCGCTGGTGCGCATCCAGTGGCAGCTCACCGGCATCGGCGCGATCAATGGCGCTGCGCAGCAGCATCACCGCCTGCGGATGGTCGCCGTTGGCTGCGCTGGCGTAGGCCTGATCGAGCACTACGCTTTTCGGTGCCTTTCCGGTGGCCTCGGCGGCACGGAAGTCGGCCAGTGCGCGCGCCGGTTCGTGGGCCCCTGGTTGAGGTAGCCGCGCTGCATCAGTGCACCCGCGTCATCAGGACGCTGTGCCAGTGCCGTATCCAGGCGCTGCCGCGCTTCGTCCTGCTGGGCACGGTTGCCCGCCGCCAGCGTGGTGGTCAGCAGGCCTTGCAGGTTCGCGTCGTCCGGTGCGAGTTGCACGGCCTGCCGCGCCTCACCGATGGCATCGGCGTAATCCTGGCGCGCGTAGGCAGCGTAGGCACGCTGTGCGGCACCGCCATCCCCCTGCAGATCGGCCGGCACCAGTTCGCAGACGTTGCCGCTGTCACCGGACTGGCAGTGCTGGACCGGTGCCGGGTAGGCCTCGGCGCTGATGCGGGGAGGCTCGCGACTGGCACGGGTCGCCCGGCTGCGCTGCTCGATGCCCTGCTGCAGCAGCTGCCGTGTCCGTGCATCGCCTTCAACTGCCGGTAGCGCCGCCTGCAACGGTGCCAGCAGTGCAGCTGCGCGTACCCGATCACCTGCGGCCAGCGCCGCATCCACCGCCAGCAGCCGCACGTTGCGCTGCTGCGCGGTTGATCCCGGCGTGGCGAGCGCGGCATCGAAATCCTCATTGGCCCGCAGCGTACTGCCCTGGCGCTGGCGCAGGTAGCCACGCATCACCCGGGCATTGAGATCGTTGGCGTCCACCTGCAATGCCTGATCAGCACTGTGCTCAGCGTCGGCCAGCTGATCGCCCTGCAGCTGCGCGGTGATCAGCAGCAACCGGTATGAAGCAACGTCGGGTGCCAGTTCCACGGCGGCGTGCGCCTGCTCAATGGCGGCGGCATTCTCGCCTGCGGACAGCAATTGATAGGCCTGCTGTGCCTGCAGCAGCGCGCGTTGGCGGCCCAGTGTCACGCGCCGCGCGCGCAGCGCTTCGACATTCGGTGCACCCAACTGCAGCGCGGTGCCGATGGCGGCGTCGGCCTGTTCGGGCTGTTGCTGTGCCTCCAGCGCCGCCACCCACAGCAGGGCCCATGCGCCCTGTTCCGGCTGCTGCCGGAACGCCTGTTCGGCCTTGCTGGCGGCGATGCCCATCTGCCCGGCGTCGTAGGCCGCATAGGCTTCGGTTGCCAGCATGTAGGCCTGCCGGTTGTTGTGGCCGGCCACCGTTGCGGGTGCACGCGGCACCGCTGTGCTACGCGCTGCACCTGTGGTCATCCTGGGCGCGGCGGCCAGCGCAGGCAAGGCGGGATCCTTCATCCCCGCGTCCAGCGCACGGCGCGCCTGCTGCTGCGCTTCTGCGCCACGACCAAGCTTCTGCAGCGCATAGATCTGCAGCAGGCGCAGCCGCACGACGTCCGGGCGCAGCCGGATCGCTTCGCTGGACTGCCGGTAGGCCGTGGGGTAATCGCCACGTTCATAGGCAGCAAACGCCTGCTCGGCGATGCGGTAGGCCGCACCGGACAGCGGCAGGGGCACCTCGGCCTGCGCCATCACCGGCGCGGCGGCCGTGGCCAGTGCCACGGCAATGACGGTGGACAGCAGCGTGGTCTTCATGCCGGCAAGGCTCCGGGCGGCGGCGACTGCAGCGTGGCCGCACGCCGGCGCTGCTCCTGCATGGCCTGGGCCACGGCCTCCTCGGTGGTGATGCCCTGCTTGACCAGGTAGTCGCCGATGCGACCGTCGCGCTGCGGCATGTAGTCGTCCAGTGCGATCTCGAAGCGTGCGTGATCGATCAGGCGCATTTCCACCAGCAGGTCGCCCAGCAATGGCACGTTGTCCAGGTGCCACTGCCGTTCGCCACCGATCAGGCGCAGACCCGCGTTGATCTCGCTTTCGCGGGCAATGCTCTGTTCGATGTGCTCGCTGCGCGTTTCCTGCTTCAGCAATGCCACGGCGTCCTCGGGCAGCGGACTGGCCACGGCCAGTCGCAGGGTGCCTTCCTGGCGCGGCGGCAGCGGCAGCATGCGCCATTGCACGCAGGCATCGGCACTGACCGGGAACTGGCAGGCACGCAGGTAATCCACGTCGATCACCGCGCGTGGCAGGTCACCCTGGAACGCGATGGCCTCGGCCAGGGTCTCGTCATCCAGCCAGCCCTGGGTGAGCAGGATGCGGCCCAGCGGCTGCTGGCGACCTGCCTGCTGCTGGTCCAGCGCCTGCTGCAGGCGCTCGGGTTCCACCGCCTGCCAGGTGGTCAACAGCTCACCCAGTTGCTTGCGGGTCTGCACCAGCTGCGCTGCATCCGGGAAGTCGTGCATGGTCTTGTCCCAGACCATGCGCTTGCCGAACAGCAGGTAGGCCAGGAACACCTTCCAGGCACGGGCGGTGGCCATGAAATTGATCATGTTGCCGACCACCATGCGCGGGATCGACATCAGCGCGTGCTCCCAGCCGTACAGCCGGTTGACGAAGTAGAAACGCTGCACGACCCGGGTCGCCAGCGCTGCGGTGGTCAGCAGCGCGACATTCATCTGCCAGGTACCGGCCTGGAACACGCTGGGGAACTGCATCGTCCACAGCCCGGTCATCTTCAACAGCCAGAACAGCAGCAGCTGCAGGAAGATGATGTAGGCGATGATGCTGACGAACGAGGTGATGATGCCCTTGCGGTCGCGCGCCAGCAGGTACTTGGTGGCCAGTGATCCACGCCAGCCCAGCGACTCCCAGCTCTGCAGGCCGATGCCCAGCACCCACCGCGCCTTCTGCCGGTACGATGCGCGGAAGTTGTCGGGGAAGTACTCGCGCACGCACAGCGCCATCTGCTGGGTGCGCTCGCGTACCGGGCCCCAGCCGAACCAGGACGGGCGACGCACGCGGAACTGCACCGGGAAGCGGGCGAAGATCGACTGCATGCCCATCGCCGCCAGCCGCGCACCGACGTCGTAGTCCTCGGTGAGGCTGTCGGTGTTGAAGGGCTGGTTGTCGGTCTGCGCGCTCAGCGCCAGCAGCGCGCGCCGCGAGAAGCAGGTACCGACACCGGCCGACGGCACCATGCCGGAAACACTTTCGCGCACCACCAGATCCTTGGCATGCCATTCGGCGAACTCGTCCATGTAGACGCCGGCCACCAGTTCGTACCACTCGCGGTCCAGCGAGGTGACCGGCAACTGGATCATGTCCTTGCGCGGCAAAAGGTAGTTGTAGAAGCGCAGTTCCATCGGGTGCAGCACGTCCTCGCTGTCGTGCAGGATCACCCCGGCGAACTCGATGTCGTGGCGTTTCTCGTAATCGAAGATTGCCAGGATCAGCCAGTTCAGGCAGTCGGCCTTGCTGGTCGGCCCGTCATGCGGCACTTCCACGCGGCGCAGGCGCTTGTAGCGGCGGCGCATGCGCTCCACTTCGTCGATGGTCTGCTGGTCATTGGGATAGGTGCCGACGAACACGACGTACTCGCGGTAGTCGAGTACGTTGATCATGTTCTCCACCATCTGCGCGATGACGTCGTACTCCATCCACGCCGGCACCATGATCGCCAGCGGCTGTTGCGGTCGCTGCAGCAGGTCTTCCTGGGTCAGCGGCCGGTACGCCTCGCGACGCTTGATGGTGAGCGCCCGCCAGCTCTCGCGCACCCAGTACCAGACATCGATGAACAGGTCATCGAGGCTGGAGATCAGGATCAGCACGGCCACCGCCGCCGCCGTGGTTTCCAGGGCGGCGTAGTAGTTGGCCAGCTGGATATTCCAGAACAGACCGTCCACGGTGGATCAGTGCCCTGTGTTGGCGGACTTGCGGCGGCGCACCTGGGTAACGCGGGCGGCCAGCAGCGCGAACACGATCACGCCGACCAGCAGCAGCAACCAGACCATGTGCCGTTCCCACTTCGATTGCGGATTGCCGTCCTGCGCGACACGCGTGCCATAGGGATCCTGGCGGTCGAATTCGCGCACGGCATCACTGCCGTCGAGCACGGCGAGATCACCGCGCAGCAGCCGGAACGGTGCGCCGAATGACGGTGCCTGTGCGCCCAGGTCGCTGTACAGCACGCCGAGCTGTCCGCCGGAGGTGCCGACCTGCACCACCGCGGCCCGGTCCAACCCGCTGACATCCAGCAGCGGCTGCGGCTTCCCGCCGATCAGCAGGTGCCCATCCTTCAGGCCGGCCACATCGACACCCGATGGCGCCACACCGAACGCCAGCCACGGCGCACCCGGGCTGACCGCCGCACCGGCATCGACCACCTTCAGTTCCGACGCCTCCGGCGAGGCACCCACTGCACTGGCCACCGCAATCACCTTGCGCAGCGATGCCGGTGCATCCTGCAGCCACGTGGCCGGCACGAACACCTGGTTGCCGCGCGACAGCTGACTGCTGGCGCCGACGAAATCACTGCCCAGCGACCGCTTGGCCAGGGTCAGGTGGCTGCTGGGCAGGATCGAGACCGGATAGGCGGTGGCGGGATCGTGGCAATAAGGTCGTGCCGGCTGGCGCAGGAAGCTGACGCGGATCTCGTTGCGCGCCGACAGCGCGTAGGCCGGCACCTTGGCCACCAGCCGTTGCGGCTGGCCATTGGCCGACAGCACCTTGCCGCCCAGCAGGTAATCGTTGAAATGGATCGTGGCCACCGCGCCCTGCCCGGCGGCGTTGGGCGCTGCCGAGACATCGATCACCACTTCCTCGGGCAGGCGCCCATCGGCCGACAGCGCGCCGAGGTCGAAGGTGGCACTGCGGTCCGCGCGGGTGACCACATCCATCGTACCGGCGATGTTGCCGAGCCGGCTCAGCAGCACCTGGTCACCGTCGAGCTTCGGCGTTCCCGCCGCGCTGACCTGCAGGCTGCGGCCCAGCGCGTAGCTGCGCCACTGTTCGGCAAACAACCCGGCGACCTTGCCTGCCGCCGCCGGGTCGACCACCAGCGTCGGGCGCCCGGCAACAGCGACCACGCTGACCGAGGCGTTGGCCGCGGGCTTTTCCAGGCCACCCATATCGGTACCGCGCCATGCGGCGAAGGCAGTGCCCGCATCGGCACCCGTAGCGGCAACCTGCACGGCCAGCGCGTCCAGTGCCGCGCGTACGCCGGTCCGCAACGCATCGCTGCCGATCATCACGTCAGCGGCCAAGGGCCCACTGTCACGCAACGACAGCAGCGCCCCCACTTCGGCCAGGTCCTTGATCGCATGCGTACGCTCGCCCGCAGCCAGCGCGGCATAGGCCGGCACGCCCTGCAGGCTGGCCGGGATGCTGATGCCGGTCAGGTCGACGCTGTCACCGACCTTGGGCAGCGCCACCACCTGCACCTGCTTGCCGCCGGCCTGCAACGCGGTACCGATGCGCCAGGCGGCGTCGTAGGCCGGCGCCTGCAGCGCCTTGCCATCCACCAGCAGCCGCACCTGCGGTGGCAGCGCGCCCCAGGCCTTGGCCACGGTATCCACGGCACGCCCATCGAAGCGGTAGCTGAAGCGCGAGTCCGGCGACAGCCGCAACACGTTGGCCGGCGCGCTCTGGTCGGCACATTGGTAGTCGGAGACGATCGACCACCAGCCGACGCCGACCCGCACGAAGCCGTTCTGGCGAGGTTCGCCATCAATGGCCAGCAGCTGGCTGGCGTCGCCCTGCGCATCGGTGATCGAGCGCGCGGCGATCGGATCGCCATCGACCGACCACAGGCCGGAAGTGCGCCCGGCGTGGCCGCGCACATAGCGCCCGTCCAGCTGCAGCTGCGCATCGCGGGTGGCGACGCCGGCCGGCACCGGCAGGTAGACCTCGCGCTGGCTCTCCTGCCCGCTGAGCACCAGCGGTTGGCGGAAACCGAGTTCACGCAGGGTCATCTGCCGGTTGACCGTGCTGTCGCCGCTCCATTCGGCGAATTGGCCGGCGACGCTGTCGGCGGCATGGGCACTGGCAACCACGCCCGACAGGACGAACGCGGCGGCGGATGCAAACAGGGGAGAGCGGCCGGTCTGGGTCATGGCGTCACTTCGCGTGGATGGGAGTGGGCGGCACCGCTGTTGCGGAGGCCGGGCGAGAATTCGGGAAGGGGCGTGCCACGCAGGGCGGCGACGATGCGCGCGCTGGCACGGCCATCGCCGTAGGGGCTGGCGTCGGGATCGAAGCGGGTCGGATGCGGTGGTTGTGCGAGTGCCGCGTTGACCGCCTCGACAATGCGCGAGGGCCTGGTGCCGACCAGCGTCACCACTCCGGCCTCGACCGCCTCCGGGCGTTCGGTGACGTCGCGCATGACCAGCACGGGCTTGGCCAGCGCCGGCGCTTCTTCCTGCACGCCACCGGAGTCGGTGAGGATGACGTCGGCGCGCTGCATCAGGCGCACGAAGCGCAGGTAGTCCTGCGGCGGCACCAGGTGCACGTTGTCGAGGTGGCCGAGGTGGGCGTTGACCGGGCCCTGTACGTTCGGGTTGAGGTGCACCGGGTACAGCACCTGCAGGTCCGTGCGTCGCGCCAGCTCGGCCAGTGCGCGGCAGATGTCCTCGAAACCCTGGCCGAAGCTCTCGCGGCGGTGGCCGGTGACCAGCAGCAGGCGCCGCCGCGGGTCGAGCATGTGGAAGGGCGCGTCGGCCTGCGCGCGCAGGGCCGGGTCGGCATCCAGCCGCTCTACGGTCTGCTGCAGGGCATCGATGACGGTGTTGCCGGTGACCAGGATCTGCCCGCCCAGGTGTTCGCGGGCCAGGTTGGCGCGCGAGCTGGCGGTGGGCGCATACAGCTGGTGGCCGACCACGTCGATCACCCGCCGGTTCATTTCCTCCGGCCATGGCCGGTTGATGTCACCGGTACGCAGGCCTGCCTCGACGTGGCCGATCGGAATGCGGTGGTGGAACGCGGCCAGTGCGGCGGTCATCGCCGTGGTGGTATCGCCGTGCACCAGTACCCGGTCCGGGCGAACCTGCGTGTAGAGCGCGTCAAGCCGTTCGAACAGCTTGGAACACAGGCCATTGAGCGTCTGGTTGGGCACCATGACATCGAGGTCATGGTCGGCGGTGATCGCGAACAGCGACATCACCTGGTCCAGCATCGCCCGGTGCTGGCCGGTGATGCAGACCACCGATTCGATGTCCGCAGCCTCCGCCAAGGCCCTTACCAGCGGCCCCATCTTGATCGCTTCCGGTCGCGTGCCGAACACCGACAGGACCTTCATCGCAGCGCTCCGAAAGGCCGGCGCGAGGGAATGCCAGGAGCTGTAGCCACGTCTGGATCCTTTCGGCGTTCCCGTCCAACACCCGCAGGCAGGAGACGGTCACCTCATGAGGAAACTCCAAAATCGCGACGTACATCACATTCGAATGATGGTACGCGCGTCGTGGCATTGATCTTCATCGTTGGAAGATCAAGACGCAGTCAACGCCGCCCGTGCAACGGGCGACGTTGCGGTGGAACGCAGCAGTGGCGCGGCCTGCGGCCGCCTTACTCGTACTGGATGGTGAAGGTGGCCTGGCCGTTTGCGACACCTGCACCCACCGTGCCGGCCTGGGTCTGCACGTAACGCGCACGCAGCGGCAAGGTCATCGTGCTGGTGCCGGGCGTGGTGGTACCGACGTTGACGGTCTGGCCGAAACGCACTTCGCGCTCGGTGCTGCCATCACGCTGGACCATCTGGATGCCGATGCGGGTGGCACTGTTGGTAGCCGCGCTGAGCTTCAGCACGCCCGGCATGTTCGAGCTGTCCTGGTCGGCGTCGAGGCGGATGCCGATCTTGCTCTGGTAGGCAGCAACGTTGCTGCCCTGGCAGTTCAGGCGGATCTCGAAATCGCGATCTACAGCCTTGGAACCGACACCGGTGAACGTGGTGTTGGGCACGCTACCGAAATCGACGGCAATGTTGCGACTGCCCGCCTGCACTTCGCAGGTCGGGCTGACCACGGTGGTGCCCGAGCCCCTGAAGGTCGAGGTCAGCACTGGCTTGCTGGGACCATCACCATCAAAGTAATACGTAGTGAAGCGACCATTCGGCGCGATCACGCCCGAACCCGTCTGTGCGGCAGTCTTGATCAACTGGATGCGGAAGCGACCGCCGTTCAATGTGACGGATGTGTTGCCGAAGGGAATCGAATGCGGGTAATAGACCTGAAACGTCCCTGCATCGCGGAAAAGCTTGATGCCAACACCGGGGACATCGGTCTCAAAGGTGTCTGCAAAACCCGGCACCGGACGCTTCTGCGCCGCGTTGACGTATTCGCCGCGCGAGTAGCCACCGCTTCGGTCGCAGCTGGCAACCCGATCGCGCTGAGTGATCGATTCACTGATCTCCTTGATCACGCCGCCGACCGGGGTGCTGGGCAGAATCACGATCTGGCCCATGTCCATGGTGACGTCCTGTGCGGTGAACCAGCTTGAGCTGATACGGCACGCGGCGCTGGCCTGCTGCGCAAGCAACACGCCACCGAGCACGGCCATGGCAGCTAATGCCTTGCGGCCACGGGAAGAAATCATCGGCATGCTGCCTCCAGCGGGATGAAGCCGGTCTTGGACGCATCGGCGCCTGCCGGAACCTGGTAATCAACGGTGCAGCGCTGGTCGGCGCCGGCGCCCCACTCCACCAGCAGGCTGCCCTGGTTCTTGTCACTGCGCACGTACAGGCGGCCGCCCTGGCTGACCATGCCCACCGGCTGGCCCTGCTCATCCTTGACCTGCGCACCGAACGGCATGGTGCGGCCATCGGTGTTGCGCACCTGGATCAGCAGCGCGTTGCCCTTGCGGGTATCGAAGCGCAGGTAGCTGATGGCACCGGCGAACGGCGCGATCGACTGGCTGGTACTTTCCAGCTCGACGTCGTGGGCCATGCCCTGCGGATCGAGGGTGACGGTATTGAGGCGGTACGGCGACACGTACGGGACCACCGCGTAGCCGCGGCCGTCGACGCGCAGGCCCGGGGCGTTGCTGACGATCGCATCGCGTGCGCCCGGCGCTTCCACCAGCACCATGGTGTCGCCACGCTGCGGGGTGAAGGTGAAGCCGCCCGGATGCACGACCACGCTGCCGTTGGCACCGACCGACGCCTGGCGGAAATCGCGCGAGTGGCTGTAGGTCGCGTTCAACGCGCTGTAGCGGCTGCGGTATTCCGCACTGCCCACCGCGGTGGTGCCACCTTCGCGGGAGTCGGACAGCGCCACACCGTAGCTGAAGTTGTTGTCGATGCCGGTCGAACCGGTGATGCCAACGCGGCTGTTGTCGTAGCCACCGCGCTCGCGCACGCCGAGGTCGGCGCTGAACGACACCGGGTGCGAACCACGGCCCAGCGGCACGCTCATCGACAGCAGGTACTGGGTATCGGAACGGCCGAGCACGCCCTCTTCGGTGCGCAGCGCCGAGAAGCCGTAGTTCACCGAACGCCAGGCGTTGTTGTAGCCCACCTGATACTGCTTGGAGGTACCGGGGCGGTCGTAGAAGTCACGCACCGAGCCGGTCACGTACAGCGCGCCGCCGCGACGGCCCAGCGGCTGGTTCAGCGTTACCTGGAACTGGCTGCGCTGACGGCCACGGGTGGTCGGATCGATGCCGCGCTTGTCCGAATCACGGCCGTACAGCGCATCCTGCAGGCTGTAGAAGCCTTCGGTCGAATAGCGGTAGGCGGCCAGGGTCAGGTTGGTCCCAGTCTCGCCGATCATGTTGCTGTAGCTCAAGCGCACGCTGGCACCGGTGTGGTTGCCGTAGTGGTCGAACGTCGTACGTGCGTGGGTGACGTCGGCGGCGAACGCGCCAACCGGCGTGGACAGGCCGACGCCGTACAGCAGCGACAGGTAGCCGTCGCTCAGTGCACTGCCGCCGTACAGCGTCAGCTGGTTGCCGATACCGCGCTGGTAGGTGCCCTGCACCAGCCACGGCTCATCGGCCAGCAGCTTGTTGCGCACCTGGCCGGCGGTCAGCGAGTAACGCGACACGCCTTCGCGCAGCATCTGCGGCACCGAACCGAACGGCACCTTGAATTCGCGGCGGCGGCCATCGGCCTCGATCACGCTCACTTCCAGGTCGCCGCCGTAGCCGGTCGGGTACAGGTCGTCGATGACGAAGCTGCCCGGCGACACGGTGGAGGAGTAGATCAGCTGCTCGTTCTGGCGCACTTCGATGCGTGCGTTGGTCTCGGCGATGCCGCGCACGACCGGCGCGTAACCGCGCAGCGAATCGGGCAGCATGCGGTCGTCGCTGGCCAGGCTGGCACCGCGGTAACCGATCGAGTCGAACAGTTCACCGGTGGTGTAGGCCTCACCGATGGTGAGCATGCCGCGCACCTGCGGGATGCCGCGCTGTGCATAGGTGGCGATGCTCTGCCAATGGCGGCCATCGCCCTCGGACCAGGTCAGGTTCGAATCGTGGCGGAACTGCCAGCCACCCAGGTTCATGCCGGCGTTGAGGCCGAGGTAGGCACTGCGGTTGCGCTGGCCACCTTCGACACGGCTGTCGCTGTCGATGGCATTGAAGCTGTAGCCGACGAAGCCGGCATTGATGCCGCGGTCCCACAGCGCCGGGTTGACGTAGCCGCGTGCCTCACGACGCAGGAACACCTGCGGGATGCTCAGGTCGTAGCGCAGGTTGCCGCTGTCATAGACACCATAGGCATTGGCCATGCGCTGCTGGACCGGCACGCAGCTGGTCTTGTCGGTCGGCACGGACGGATCCTGCTGCAGCAGCACGGCTTCGCTGTCCACGCCCATTTCTTCCAGCATCGGCAGCGGCAGGCAGGCGTCGACACGGCCCTGCGCATCGGCCTTGAACTGCAGATCGCGACGGCCCTGCCAGGCACCGTTGACGTAGACGTCGACACGGTAGTTGCCGGCCACCATCGGGTTGCCGTTGCTGAAGGCCGCCAGATCGACCTGCTTGGCCTGGCCGGACAGGAAGCTGGAGTTGAACTGGGCCGATTCCGGTGCACGCGCATTGGCCGCACCACTCTGCGCCATCAGCGCCTGTTCGCCGAGATTGGCCGGGGCAGCCAGCGCCCATCCTGGGCAGGCCACGCCAGCAACCAACAGGCAAAGCGCCTGATGGATCGACAATGTCAATCTGTTTCCGATCACACTGACATTCCTTCAATTCGCCGCACAGCGGCGGTGGCGGGATGCGCAGGCCCAAGGCCGGCGCGGCGCGTTCAGCCCCCAGTGCTGCCGAGGCGGATGGTGTGTTCCACCCGGCCGCCGTAGTCGTTGATGGTGATGAAGCGGACCTGGTCGGTGCCCGCCGGTGCGGCGAACTCCAGGCTCTGCTTCGGCGCGACCATCGCGCCCTTGTCCTCGACGGCCTTTTCACTGCTGCCGGTCACGGCATGTACTTCGGCCAGAGTGACGTGGAAGGGGCTCGGGTTTTCCACCCGCAGACGGTCGCCCGTGCGGGTCCAGCGCAGCGCTGCGGGCGCGTCGTTGGCGACGCCCTTCAGGCCCTGCGGCCGGTAGAAAAGCTTCAGGCGCGAACGGAACGCGACCTGCAGGTAATTCTGTTCGCCGCTGTCGGCGTTGTCCGGGGACGGCGGAACATCCAGCACATTGAGCCAGAACACCGACTCACGGTCGGTCGGCAGCTGCGCGCCGGAGAAGATCAGTCGCAGCGCCTGGCTGCGGCCCGGCTCGACGCGCGCGATCGGCGGCGTCAGCACGAACGGGGCATCGCTGGTATCGGCGGTCTGGTTGGCGTCGCCGCTGTCGATCCAGGCCTGCACCAGCGCCGGCGAATCGCCCACGTTGTCGACCTGCACGGTGACTTCGCGCGCCTGCGCCGGATAGATCACTCGCGTGCCATTGACCACCACGCCGGCCAGAGCGTTCTGGCAGAAGGGCAGCGTGAACGCTGCCAGCAGCAGCGCCCGGGGAAAGAATGCTTTCATCGGAAGTACTACGCTCGAGGTATGTGGCCAGGGGCCGCGATGCACTGGCCGGCGCGTACGCCGGCCAGTGCGGGTACGACTACGATCAGTTGTAGATGATCGTGTACTTGACGCTGCTGGTGACGTCGCCCGGGGTGGCGGCGGCAGTGGCGTAGTACTCAGCGTAGTAGTTCAGATCGGCCGAGCCGTCGGTGCCGACGGTGACCCACTGCGAGTTGGTCTGGGGCTGGCCAGCGCCGGCGGCCTTGATCGCCAGGACCTGGTTGTTCGAGCCCAGCAGCTGCAGCTGCACGTTGGTGGCAGCGTTGGCCGAAGCCTGGTTCAGCAGGCGGCCGGTGCTGAAGTCAACGGTCGAACCCGGCTCGAAGTAGGTCGCGACGTTGCCGGCGCTGCACTTGGTCAGGTTGATGGCAAACGGGGTACGACCGGCAACGTTACCGGCGACAGCCAGGGTGTTCTTGGACACGGTCGGCAGGTTGACGGAGAAGTCCTTGCCGCCCGGGGTCGAGATGGTGCAGGTCTTGTCGGTCACCTTGCCGTTGAAGGTGATGGTGCCGTCGGCGGCGTTGGCGGCCAGCGGAGCGGCGGCCAGCATCAGAGCGGCGATGATATTGATCTTGTGCATTCGCTTTTACCTAACCCTACTGAAGAGATGAGAAGTAGAGGAGGAAGCAAGGAGCACTGCCGGGCTATCAAGACCCATCCTTGCGTCTCACCTGTGGCCGGACTCGGACATACCTTCCCCTGAATCCGTGACGCAAGTATAGGCACAACTGTGATGAAAGTCTCATTATTTTTCTGAACGCCAATTCATTGACACCTCAAATGTGACGTGGTAGGCGGAATGAGAGCCCGGCGGGCGTGGGGGATTTGACGGCAAGGCGATCAGGTCACAAACAACCCTGCATGACGCTTCCCGTGGCGCGTTCGACATACGCGAAAACAGGCCTTTTTCAGGTAGAAATCGCCTTATTTGATGCGCATCACTCTTTCTTGGTGATGGCCCTAGCAGATTCGGATTTGTCCTATTAAAGACGGATCGAACCTGTCGCTAACTAGGACACACCGAACCAGAGAACGTGTCATGAGGAACTCCATTCTGCTGTGTGTGGCCCTGATGTCCGTCAGTGCGCTGGCCCAGGCCAGCAGCGGCAGCATCCGTTTCAGCGGCCGTATCGCCGAGCCGGGCTGCACGACGAACCTGTCCCAGGGTGAGCTGAGCCTGGCCGCCTGCCCGCCCTCGGCCAAGGGCTCGACGGTGGCCGTGACGGCGCTGGCCGATGGCCAGGCCGCGACGCTGCGCGACGGCAAGCGCCAGGGCCAGAAGCTGTCGGTGTCGGCCAGCGCGATGCGCGCCGGCGATATCGCCTTCTCCGAGCGTTACAGCGTGCAGGCTTCGAAGCAGCAGCCGCTGCAGGGCGCCTACCTGGTGGTGGTCGACTACCTGTAAGCCGGCGTGCTTACGCCGGCGGCAGCTCGAAGACCTGGCGCAGATAGGCCAGGTAGCCCGGGTCGTCGCACATGCTCTTGCCCGGCGAATCGCTGAGCTTGGCCACCGGCTGGCCGTTGCAGCGGACCATCTTGATGACGATGTTGAGCGGCGTTGGCCCCAGATCATTGGTCAGGTGGGTGCCGACGCCGAAGGCGACCTGGCAGCGACCACGGAAGTAGTCGTACAGGCGCATCACCTTGGCGATGTCGAGCCCATCACTGAACACCAGCACCTTGCTGCGTGCATCCACCCGGCGCTGCTGGAAGTGCGCCAGCATGCGGTCGCCCCAGTCGAACGGATCGCCGGAGTCATGGCGGACGCCGTCGAACAGCTTGCAGAAGTACATGTCGAAGTCGCGCAGGAACGCATCCAGGCCGACCACGTCGGACAGCGCGATGCCGAGGTCGCCGCGATACTCGCGTGCCCACGATTCCAGTGCCGCCACCTGCGAATCGCGCAGGCGTGGGCCCAGCGCCTGGAATGCCTGCAGGTACTCATGGGCCATGGTGCCGTGCGGGGTCATGCCGTACAGGCGGGCGAAGTGCACGTTGCTGGTGCCGACCAGCTGCGGGCCGAGCGCATCGCGCAGCAGCGGCAGCAGACGGGCATGCCAGTCACGCGAGTAGCGGCGGCGGCTGCCGTAGTCGGCGATGCGGCACTGCTCGAACCCCGGGGTATCACGCAGCAGCGCGGCCTTGGCCTGCAGGCGGCGCTCGCCCTCGGCGAAGTCGGCGGTGGTGGTGTTGCGGAACCAGACTTCGTTGATGATCGCCAGCAGCGGCACTTCGAACAGGATGGTGTGCAGCCAGGGCCCGGTGATGTCCAGTTCGATCTCGCCGGGCACGGTCTTCGACGCGCGCAGCTGGATGTACTTGCGGTCGAGGTGGAACAGGCCGAGGAAATCGGCGAAGTCCGGCTTCACGAAGCGCAGGCCACGCATGTAGTCCAGCTCCGCGTCGCTGAAACGCAGGCTGCACAGGTGGTCGATCTCTTCGTCGATCTGGTCGATGTAATGGGCCAGGCCGATGCCGGGCGTGCGGCACTTGAACCGGTACTGCACCTGGGCGCCGGGGTGCTGGTGGAGCACCGCCTGCATCATGGTGAACTTGTACAGGTCGGTGTCGAGCAGGGACTGGATGATAGGCATGGGGCGGATTATGCGCCCGGCAGGGTGAACCGGGGTGCCTGCGGCCACACTCAGCTCACGGGAAACAACATTGGTAGATCCACGCCATGCGTGGATGCTCTTGCGGCGCTACAGCGCCCTGCGCAGCAGCTTCGGCACCAGCATCAGCGCGTGCGCCCAGATCGCGCCCCACACCGCTACCCGCACCGGCAGCGAACGCTGCCTGGCCTCGAACTTCTGGAAATAGCGCCACAGGCCCTTGTGCTTGTGCCATTCAACGAAGAACGGCCGCGAGCGGCTGGAGACGCCACGAACGTGGGTGACCTGCAGGTCATTGGCGATCGCCACCACTGCTCCGGCTTCGCGTGCACGCCGGCACAGGTCCAGGTCTTCGGCATGCAGGCGATAGCCGGCGTCCCAACCTCCGATGCAGTCGAACAATGCACGCGGCATCATCAGCAGCGCACCGGACAGCGCCGGCACCCGCTGCAGCGCCTGCTGCGGGTCACGCGGCACCGCCAGCTTCGAGCCCTTGCCCGGCGAGCGCAGCATCATCAGGAAATCCGGGTCGCGGCGGCGCACGGCTTCGTCGGCATGGCCCTGCTCGTCCACCTGCTCGACACCGAGCAGGCAGTCGCCCAGTCCTTCCGCGCGGCTGCGCAGTGCGGCCAACGTCTCCGGTTCGACCATCAGGTCCGGGTTGATGAAGGCCAGCCATGGGCTGTGCGAATCGGCCACGCCCTGGTTGTTGGCGGCGGCAAAGCCGGGATTGTCCGGATTGCCGACGAAACGCACGCGCGGGTCGTGGCTGGCATGGCGCTGCACGATATCCAGCGTGCCATCCATCGAGCCATTGTCGATCACCCGGATCTCGGCCACGTCCTGCGCCTGGCGCAGACGCGAGAGGCAGGCGTCGATGGTGCTGCCGCTCTGGTAGGTGACGACGATGGCGGCAATGGCAACATTCAAGCAGGAGGCTCCGGCGCGGAAGACGAGACGAACAGGTCACCCTGTTCCTTCGGCATTATCGCCTGCCGCATGCGCTGCTGCAGGTCGGCACGCAGGCCATGCAGCGGATCGTGCATGAGGAAGTCAGCCAACCGTGGCACCCACCCCGGCCAGCGCGCAGCCAGGGCCTCGAGATCGCCATCACGGCTGACCGCCTCCCCTGCCCGGCTGACGAAGGCGGTCTCGCACAGCACGTTGCGCCATCCCAGGCCAGCCATGCGCAGGCTCAGGTCCACCAGTGCCGCGTTCCAGCCAGCGTAGCTGTCCACGTCCAGGCCGCCGGCGCGGCGACGCGCGTTGCCGCGCACCAGTACCGCGTGGGTGACCGCCGAGGGCAGCTCCGGATGCAGCACCGGCAGCGTGGCACAGGTGTGTGCCAGCAGCGCCGGGTCCTCCGGTTCGGGATTGATTTCGCCCAATCGCGGCCACGCGGCTGTTTCGCCGGCATTGCACCACGGGGTTGCGGTGGCGATGGCGGCATCGCGGGCGAAGGCATCCTGCAGCTGCTGCAGCCAGCCCGGCGCGGGCACGCTGTCCGGCGCCAGCACCGCCACGTCCATGCCCTCGCAGGCGCGCAGCATCTCATCCAGATGGGCGACCTCGCCCAACGGCCGCGCGCGGCGGGTGTATTCGGCCTGCAGTGGCGTATGCGCCAACCAATGCTCCACCACCGCCTGCGCACGCGGGCCGGTCTGCGCGTCATCGGCCAGCCAGACCGCGGTTCCCGGCGCGGTGCCGGCATCCAGCGCGGCCAGGCAGCGGTCGAGCGCGGCATCGTCCACGCACAGCGGCAACAACACGATCGCCCCCATCCCGCCTCCGTGGTTGTCGGTAGCCACAGCCTAGCACTGGGAGGGTATCGGCCGGGTTGCACCCGGCACCTGCAGAGGCCAGAGCAGAAGCAACAGCAGAAGCCGGCTATCCGTGGCATGGCGGGGTGGGTCCGGTTGCGGGGGACGCCGTTAACCCGTCCATGGGGGCTTGGCCGCGGCATCCATGCCGCGGACTGATCTGGCCCCCCGTCAGCGGACGCCAAGAAGCGATACTTTGATCGCACTTGGAGGTCCCTTATGTCCCGTATCA
>NZ_JBTMUR010000011.1:140643-178211 GCF_054473855.1 Stenotrophomonas genospecies 3 | reverse complement strand
CCTAACAACTACGCCCGGCAGCTCCGGGCTGCCGCCTGAAACGGCTTCATGGCGTCCGTTTTCAGGGGGCCAGATCACACGCCCCCGCAACCGGACCCACCCCGCCTTCGACAGCTCTCTGCGATCTGCCTGGATGGCATGTCTCCGCAACCTGTCTGGATGGCATGACCTGCTCTTGGTAGGTGTCGACCTTGGTCGACACGAAGATCAGCTACGTGGGGACTCGTTCGGCCCGTGCTCGAACAATTCCCCCTGCACCACCGCCTCCTTTTCGCGGAAGCCGCCGAGCCCGACGCCGACCAGGCGGAAACGCGTCTCCGCCGGCAGGTCGACGCGGGCGCGCAGGGCCAGGGCGATGTCGCGCAGTTCTTCCATCGATTCCGGCGGGCGCTCCGGGGTGAAGCTGCGGGTGAGGATGCGGAACTGCGCGGTCTTCAGCTTCAGCACCACGGTGTGGCCGACGCGTTCGGTCTTGCGGGTGGCGTTCCAGGTCTTCTCCGCCAGCTGCACGATCGCCTCCCCCAGGTCTTCCAGCGGCAGATCCTCGGCGAAGGTGTCTTCGGAGGAAATCGACTGCACCTGCTGGTCCGGCTCCACCGGCCGCTCGTCGATGCCGCGTGCGCGGTTGTACAGGCTGCGGCCGAAACTTCCGAACGCCTCTTCCAGGTCGATCAGAGCCCACTGCCGCAGGTCGCCGCAGGTGACGATGCCGCGCGCGGCCAGCTTGCCTTCCATCACCTTGCCGACGCCGGGCACGCGGTTCACTGGCAATGGCAGCAGGAAGGCGTCCACCCGCTGCGGTGGAATCACGAACTGGCCGTCGGGCTTGCGCCAGTCCGAAGCGATCTTGGCCAGGAACTTGTTCGGCGCGATCCCGGCTGAAGCGGTCAGGTTCGTCTCCTCGCGGATCTCCGCACGGATGGTACGGGCGATGTCGGTGGCCAGTTCGATGCCACTCTTCGGCTCGGTCACGTCCAGATAGGCCTCGTCCAGCGACAGCGGCTCGACCAGGTCGGTATGGCGCAGGAAGATCGCGCGTACCTGTTGTGACACCGCCTTGTAACGCGCGAAGTCCGGCGGCACGAAGATCGCGTCCGGGCACAGGCGCTCGGCACGCACGGCAGGCATCGCCGAACGCACGCCGAACACGCGTGCCTCGTACGAGGCCGCGCACACCACCGAGCGCGCGCCGCGCCATGCCACAACCACCGGTTTGCCGCGCAGTGACGGATCGTCGCGCTGCTCCACCGACGCGTAGAACGCGTCCATGTCGACGTGGATGATCTTGCGCAGTCGGGTCATGTCAGGCGAAAAGGGCGGGGGCGTGCCGAACGGGCCACACGCCGAAGTATGGTCGTTGCACATCAACAGGATGCGCGTATTCCATTGAAAACACTACGGTTGCGTACGGTTGAAATGTTTGATCGGCGCAGTTTCCACGGGCATCCTCGAGCGCTTGTTTCCCTGTTTCCCCGCTTCCAGGATTGTGCTTCATGACCCGTCTCCACGCGTTCAACCGCGAACAGCTGCTGGCCAGCGCACGCGGTGAACTGTTCGGCACCGCCGCCGGCCGTTTGCCCAACGATCCGATGCTGATGTTCGACCGCATCACCGACATCCGCGAGGACGGCGGACCGCATGGCAAGGGCATGGTACGCGCCGAACTGGATATCCGCCCGGACCTGTGGTTCTTCGGCTGCCACTTCATCGGCGACCCGGTGATGCCCGGCTGCCTCGGCCTGGATGCCATGTGGCAGCTGACCGGCTTCTTCCTGACCTGGCTGGGCGCCCCCGGCAAGGGCCGCGCACTGGGCTGCGGCGAGGTGAAGTTCACCGGCCAGGTACTGCCGGAGGCCAAGCTGGTGCGCTACGAGATCGACATCAGCCGTGTCATCAACCGCAAGCTGGTGATGGCCCAGTCGGACGCCCGCATGTACGTGGATGACCGCGAAATCTACAGCGCGCGCGACCTGCGCGTTGGCCTGTTCACTGAAACCGGGAGCTTCTGATGCGTCGCGTCGTCATCACCGGCATGGGCATCACGTCCTGCCTCGGCAATGATCTGGATACCGTTTCGGCTGCGCTGCGCGAAGGGCGCTCGGGCATCACCGCCCTGGCCGACCACGCCGAAGCGGGCCTGCGCAGCCAGGTAGGCGGTCGCGTCGACCTCGACCTGGAGGCGCTGATCGACCGCAAGCAGAAGCGCTTCATGAGCGATGCGGCGGCCTTCGCCTACCTGTCCATGCGCGATGCCATCGCCGATGCCGGGCTCAGCCCCGAGCAGGTCAGCAACCTGCGCACCGGCCTGATCGCCGGTTCCGGCGGCGGCTCCAGCGAATGGCAGATCGGCGCGGTCGACCTGCTGCGCGAACGTGGTGTGCGCAAGGTCGGCCCGTACATGGTGCCGCGCACGATGTGCTCGACGGTCTCGGCCTGCCTGGCCACCGCCTACCAGATCAAGGGCGTCAGCTATTCGCTGTCGGCCGCCTGCGCGACCTCGGCGCACTGCATCGGCGCCGCCGCGGACATGATCCGCCATGGCGCGCAGGACATCATGTTCGCCGGTGGCGGTGAAGACCTGCACTGGTCGATGAGCGTGATGTTCGATGCGATGGGTGCGCTGTCGACCAGCTTCAACGAGACCCCGGCCAGCGCCTCACGTCCGTACGACAAGGACCGCGACGGCTTCGTCATCGCCGGTGGCGGCGGCATGCTGGTGCTGGAGGACTACGACCACGCCGTTGCGCGCGGTGCGCGCATCCATGCCGAGCTGATCGGTTACGGCGTGACGTCCGATGGCGCCGACATGGTCGCGCCGTCCGGTGAAGGCGCGGTGCGCTGCATGAAGATGGCGCTGCAGGGCGTCGATCGTCCGCTGGACTACCTCAACACCCACGGCACTTCCACGCCGCTGGGCGACGTCACCGAGCTCAACGCGATCCGCGAAGTGTTCGGCGATGCGGTGCCGCCGCTGTCCTCGACCAAGGCGCTGTCCGGCCATTCGCTGGGGGCGGCCAGCGTGCACGAGGCGATCTACTGCCTGCTGATGATGCGCGATGGCTTCGTTGCCGGTTCGGCCAACATCGGCGAACTGGACCCGAAGGTGGAAAGCTTCCCGATCCTGCGCGAGAGCCGCGAGCAGAAGCTGGATACGGTGATGTCCAACAGCTTTGGCTTCGGTGGCACCAACGCGGCGCTGGTGTTCGGCCGGGTGTGATGGGAAGGCGTGCCGACCAACGGTCGGCACCCGTAGAGTCGAGCTTGCTCGACTGCATTGAAAATGCGTGCCAACCAAGGTTGGCACCTACCAGGGCGTTAGGGCGTGCCAACCAAGGTTGGCACCTACCAGGGCGTTAGGGCGTGCCAACCAAGGTTGGCACCTACCGGGGCGTTTGGGCGTGCCAACCAAGGTTGGCACCTACCAGGGCGTTAGGGCGTGCCAACCAAGGTTGGCACCTGCCGGGGCATTGGGTGTGCCGACCCACGGTCGGCGCCCACCGTTACCTCGGCAGCAGCGGCAGCAGCAGCGCGTGCGCGTCCACCAGCGAGCCGACGATGCGGTGGCCCAGTGCGCGCAGCTCTTCATCCGGATGCACCAGGTCCGGCACCTGGATCACGGTCATGCCTGCCGCCAGCGCTGCACGCGTGCCGGCCGGTGAGTCTTCCAGCGCCAGGCAGCGCTCGGGCACCTGGCCCAGCCGCTGCGCGGCCAGCAGGTAGATATCCGGCGCCGGCTTCGGCCGCGCCACATCACCACTGGTGATCACGGCATCGAAATACGGCAGCAGGCCGGCAGCGGCCAGCTTGCGGTTGGCCCGCGGCTGCCGCGTGGTGGTTGCCACCGCGCGCGGTACCGCGTGCGCTTTCAGCAGCTCCAGCAGCTCCAGAATGCCCGGACGCAGCGGCAGGCCGGTCTGTGTGCGTGCTTCGTACAGCTCATGGCAGCGTGCGGCCACCGCTTCGATCACGCTGTCCTCGATACCCTGCGCACGCAGCAGCGCGTGCGTGTCACGGTCACCGAGGCCGACCATGCGCAGGAACACGGTCTCGTCCAGGCCCAGCCCGAATTCGTCGGCCGCCTCGCTCCAGCAGGCCAGCGAGACCCGCTCGCTGTCGATCATCAGGCCGTCCATGTCAAAGATGACGGCGTCGGGCAGGAACGGCAGCGCAGCGATGGTGGTCATGGAGCGAACAGCGTATCCAGATCGGTGGAGGTGAGCTGCCGCCATTGCCCTTCGTCCAGTCCCTGCAGGTCCAGCCCGCCGACGCGGCTGCGGTGCAGGGCCTGCACATGGTTGCCGGTGGCGGCGAACATGCGGCGTACCTGATGGTAGCGGCCTTCATGCAGCACCAGGCGTGCGCGGCGCGCATCAAGCACTTCAAGTTCAGCCGGCAGCAAGGGCGTCTTCTCGGACTCCAGCATCAGCGTACCGCTGGCGAACAACGCCACTTCGTCGCCGCGCAGGTCGTCGCTCAGTTCCACTTCGTAGACCTTGGGCAGCTTCGACTTCGGCGAGATGATCCGGTGCAGCAGGCCGCCATCGTCGGTCAGCAGCAGCAGGCCGCTGGTCTCGCGGTCAAGGCGGCCCACGGTGGACAGCACCGGATCGCGGTCGCGGAAGCGCGGCGGCAGCAGGTCGTAGATCAGGCGGCCGGTGTCCTTGGTCGAACAGGTGTAGCCGGCCGGCTTGTGCAGCGCGATCGACAGCCCCACCGGCGGGTCCAGCGGCTCGCCGTCGACCCGGATCGCCTCGTGCGGCACCTGGTCGTCGGCATACAGCACCTCGCCGTCGGCGTCGGTGACGCGGCCTTCGCGGAACATCCACTGCACCTGCTTGCGGCTGCCATAGCCCAGGTTGGCGATAAGCTTGACCAGCTTCACTTGCCCTTCCCCTTCACCGCTTCCACCAGCTTGAAGCCATCACGCTCGGCGATCACGCGCACCGCGCCAAAGCTCTCGTTGAGCGTGTACTCGTACGGCAGGTGGCGGTTGGCCACCACGTACAGGCGTCCGCCCGGGCGCAGCGCCTGCGCGGCCACGGCGATGAAGCGCTGGCCGATGTCCGGGCGATCGGCGCGCGAGGGCGTGTGGAACGGCGGGTTGCTGATGATCACGTCGTAGCCCGGCTCGATGCCGGCGGTGACGTCCTGCCACAGGAAGCGCAGCGGCAGCGCGCGCGGCGGCGGCGCCAGGTTCAGTTCGGCCAGGGCCAACGCACGCTGCTCGGCTTCGTACAGATCCAGCGCGATGATCTTCGGGCAGCGTTCCAGCAGCTCGCGCGACAGGTAGCCATAGCCCGCGCCGAGGTCGGCGGCACGCCCGGCCAGGTCGGCCGGCAGGTGCTCGGCCAACAGCGCCGACGCCGGGTCGATGCGATCCCAGGCGAACACGCCCGGGCGGCTGAGGAAACGGCCGCCGACGATCGGCCGCACCGCATCCAGTGCCGACCAGCGCTTGGCCAGGTCTGCGTCGTGCTGGCCCTGCATCGGGGCGGTCCAGTACACGCGACAGTGGTTCTTGGTCAGGCTGCCGCCGAGGCCGGTCAGTTGCTTGAGGTCACCCTCGCCCGAACGTGCACCTTCGTTGTTGGACTGGCAGGCGACGATGCGGCCGCCGTCGGCGACCAGCGCCAGCGCGCGCGCGAACAGGGCACGGGCCTCCTCGCGCTGGCGCGGCGGCAGCACCAGCACCAGCGGGTAGCGGCCCTTGCCGGCCACATCATCCAGCTGGCCGCTGACGGTCCAGCCGGCGGCCTGCTGCAGCGGCTGCGCGAACGGGGCAAAGCTCTGCTCGCAATGCACTTCGCGGTTGCCGGCCACTTCGCGCAGCGGCCAGCCGTCGCGGGCACGCAGGAAGGCCACCGGGCCCTCCGGCCAGCGCAGGGCGCCTTGGGAGAACGGCAGGAACAGGGTCTGCAGGGGGGCGTCGTCGCTGGAGGCCATCGGCGCGGGTACTTCAAGCGTGAGGGCCGTCCATTGTACCGGCTTGGCCGGGCCGGCCCCGGCGGCCGCTTTGCGAAACCCGAACGGGGCCTTGATCTGCCAGCAACATTGAAACGTTCAGGGTAGAGGCTCCCCCGGAAACCCAGGAGAACCTGCATGCGAGCCTTGTTCGTCGGTGGCGTGGTCGACAACAGTGAAATGGACCTGGAAGGCAGCCATCCGCCCGTGCATTACCCCGAGGACACCGGCGGTGGCCACTCGCGCTACCGGCTGCACCAGGTCGGCCATGGTGCCGACGGAAGCGTGGCCTATGCGGTGTACGGCGCACCGGACCTGGCCGACGACGAGGTGGCGAGGGTGGCGGAAGAACGCGCCTATGCGCGCCGGTTCGAGGCGACGCCTACGTTGTTCGAGCATTGATCCCAACAGCCACGCATGGCGTGGCTCTACTGCAACCTCTGGAAAATCCACGCTGTGCGTGGACGGCATGAGGCCTGGCCGATGACGAGGTCACGCACATCCATGCGTGGCCCTTTCCAGTAGATCCACGCCGTGCGTGGATGGGCGCGACAGGTTGCCGTCAAACCCTCGGCGGCAACCTGCGGATGCTGGCAATCTCATCCAGCCACACATGGTGCTGCTGCACCGGCGTGTCGTAGTCATCCAGGCGCAGCTGGCCGTTGCTGCCTTCGTCGCCGGCCTCGTTGCGGTACTGCTGCACCGTCGGTTTCACCGCGACGGTGCCGAGCAGGCGGCGACCATCGTGCAGGGTCAGTTCCACCTGCGTTTCGCCTTCCAGCTGCGGCAGCAGGGCTTCCAGGCGCGCGATCTGCGCCGGATCGGTATGGATGCGGGGAGCTGTACGGGACATCGGCGACCTCCTGCGTGCAGGGTCGCCGATCGGCCGTGAATGCTCAGTGCAGCGCGCTGTCCGCGCGTGGCACCTGCACTTTGCGTACCGCAGCCACCAGCTGCGCCACCGAGTACGGCTTGGCCACGTGTTCCTGGAAGCCCGACGCCAGCGCCCGGCGCCGGTCATCGGCACGTGCCAGCGCGGTCACGGCAACCGCCGGCAGGGTCATCGCATCCACGCCCATGTCCTCGCGCAGCGTGCGCACCAGGCCATAGCCATCCATGCCCGGCATGCCGATGTCGGTCAGCATCACGTGGTACTGCAGGTGCCCGGTATCGGCCAGCAGCGCCAGCGCTTCACCGGCCGAGCTGGCTGCCGACACGCTTGCGCCCTGCTCTTCCAGCATGCGCCGCAGGTACTCCAGCACTTCCGGCTGGTCTTCCACCGCCAGCACGTGCATGCCACGCAGCGGATACGGCTCGACGATCACCGGCTCCAGGATCGGTCCGCTGATCACTTCGCGCAGCGGCCGCCGTTCGGCATCGGGAATGTGCTGCGGCAGGCGCACGGTGAAGGTGGCGCCGTGGCCATGGCCCTCGCTGGCAGCGGTGACGGTACCGCCATGCAGTTCGACCAGCTGCTGCACGATTGCCAGACCCAGGCCGAGGCCACCATGGCGTCGGGTGGTGGTGCCATCGGCCTGGCGGAAGCGGCTGAACAGATGATTGAGGAATTCGGGCGCGATGCCGTCGCCGGTGTCGCGCACGGTGATCACCCAGTGGTTGCCGTCGGCCTGCAGCTGCAGATCGATGCGGCCTTCGGCCGGGGTGAACTTGATCGCATTCGACAGCAGGTTCCACAACACCTGCTGCAGGCGGGTGGCATCGCCCAGCACCAGGCTGGGCTGCTCCGGCAGCTGCAGGCTCACGTCCAGCGCCTTGCCTTCGGCGACCAGCTCCTGCGCGCCGATGGCTTCGCCCAGCAGGTCGCGCAGGTCCAGTATCTCCACCTCCAGCTGCACCTTGCCCAGCAGCATGCTGCTGAGGTCGAGCATGTCCGAGATCAGCCGCTTCTGCGCACCGGCGCTGTTGGCGATCACGTTCAGGCCCTTGTACAGCGGGCTGGTGTTGTCCACGCGCTGCAGCAGCAGTTCGCTCCAACCGAGGATGGTGGTCAGTGGCGTACGCAGTTCATGCGACAGCGTGGCCAGGAACTCGTCCTTCAGCCGCGCCATGTTCTCCGCGGCGCTGCGCGCGGCACGCTCGGACTGCAGCAGCTCCTCGCGGGCCAGTTCGATCTCGCGGCGTTCGGTCACGTCCGGGCTGCTGCCGGCCAGGCCGATGAAGCGGCCCATCCGCGAGAAGCGCGGACGCGCGTTCATCTCCAACCAACGCCAGTCGCCATCGGCGCGTCGGGCCCGCACCAGCGCATGCATCGACCGCTGCGCCTTCAGCGCTTCCTGCAGTTCGTACTCGAACACCGACGCATCGTCCGGGTGCACCAGGCCACGCCAGACGTCTTCCGGCACGCGCGTCTCGTCGCCGCCGAAGAACTCACTGAAAGCGCTGTTGACGAAACGGGCATGGCCGCGCTCGTCGAGCACCCACACCGGCATCGGCAGGCCATCGGCCAGCGCACTGAAGCGTGCTTCGCTTTCGCCCAGCTCCACTTCCATCTGCTTGCGCGCAGTGATGTCGAAGAACAGGATGCCGACCTTGTCCTCGCCAGGACGGCCCACGCGCACCGCATCGACCGAGAACGAGCGGCCCAGTGCACGCGCTTCCATCTCGAACTGTGCCGGCCGGCCACTGCGGGCAACCTCCCCGTAGATACGGAACCAGTCCTCCTCGTGGCCCGGTTCCAGCGCCGTCATGCGCTGGCCACGCGCATCCTTCAGGCCGGTGTGGCGCTCGAACGCATCGTTGACCTCGATGAAACGGTAGTCCACAGCGCGATCACCCTCGAACAGCACCTGGATCACGCAGAAACCGGCGTTGATGCGCTCAAGCACGCCATGATGCAGGTCGGGTTCGGGCGCCGGCACCATCATCGGTGGGCGCTCCACGAGGGGCGGCAGTGTGGACAAGGGCGTCAGTGCAGGCCGGGTTGGAGGCACAGCATCTTCCAAAGGGCGTATTCACAGCGTCAAGCGCCGTCAGTCATGGTTGACGACGATGAATTGGCGGCAACCACTCTTGCGCATGACGCAATCTGCCATTGCGGCGCCCCGGCCGCAGGATCACACTCGATCTGTGATCAACATCGTCCCCATCGCGGGGACGCAGGAGACCGTCATGAAACGCTCACTCGCGATTGCCCTGCTGGCAGGCGCCCTGGTGGCCGGCGGCGCCGCCGCTGCACCGCGCACCGTGACCGATGCGGACGCGCCACGTGCGTTGCAGGCCGATGGCCCGGTCAGCGTGAAATGGGAGGACCCGGCCAAATTCACCGAGATCCGCCAGAGCACCAACCGCTTCGAGGCCGAGCGTGGCGACTGGGTACAGCAACTGGCACGCTACCTGCAGACCACCGCCGCCAAGCCGCTGCAGCCTGGGCAGACCCTCGATGTGACCCTGGTCGACATCAAGCGCGCCGGTGACTACGAGCCGTGGCATGGCCCGCGTGGCCGCGACATCCGGATCATGCGTGACATCTACCCGCCGCGGATCAGCCTGCAGTACACGTTGAAGGACGCCAGCGGCCGTATCGTCAGCGAGGGCGATGCGCGCCTCAGCGATACCGGCTACCTGCACAACCTGGGGCTGAAGAGCGACAGTGATCCGCTGCGCTACGAGAAGCGCCTGATCGATGACTGGGTGAAGCGGCAGCTGGCCAGCCAGGCCACCGCCGCACGATGATCCCGGGCGGCGCGACTCACCGGTAGGTGTCGACCTTGGTCGACACGCATTCAAAGCGCTGACCAAGGTCGGCCACCACCAGAACCGCGCCCGGCGACCACTGCGCGTAAAGCCCGTCGGTAGGTGTCGACCTTGGTCGACACGCATTCAAAGCGCCGACCAAGGTCGGCCGCTACCAGAGCCGCGCCCGGCGGCCACTGCGCGTTAGACCCATCGGTAGGTGTCGACCTTGGTCGACACGCATTCACAGCGCCGACCAAGGTCGGCCGCTACCAGAGCCGTGCACGGCCAGTGCTCGCTCAGTCCTGATAGACCTTCGCCACGCGCTTGACCGCGCAGGGCAGCTGGTACGCGCTCACGCCACAGCGCGGCGCCAGTTCCGAAAGCGTCGGCGCTGAACCCCACAGTTCCACCACGCTGCCGATGCCGGCCTGCGCGTGCGCGGTCAGGTCCACGGTCAGCATGTCCATCGACACGCGCCCGATCAGGGCACCGGGCTGACCATCGATCAGCACCGGGGTGCCATTCGGGGCGAACTGCGGATAACCGTCGGCATAGCCGAGCGCGACCACGCCCACGCGGGTGCGTGCCTTGGCCACGAAGCGCGCGCCATAGCCCACCGGCTCACCGGCCTCGATCCAGCGTTCGGCGATCACCTTCGACTGCATCATCATCACCGGGCGCAGGCGCTCGGTCAGTACGGTGTTGTCCGGCAGCGGATTGGCGCCGTACAGCATCAGGCCCGGGCGCACCCAGTCGCTGCGTACATCCGGCCAGCCCAGCAGCGCCGGCGAGTTGCATACACTGGTCTCTCCATCGAGGCCGTCGATGGCCCGCGCGAACGTCGCGGCCTGCTCGTGGGTGCGCTCGCTGTCCAGCTCGTCGGCGCGTGCCAGGTGGGTCATCAGCACGATGCGTTCGACCTGCGGCAGCGCCGACAGGCGTGCATGCGCGGCGCGGAAGCTGTCCACGTCCAGGCCGAGGCGATGCATGCCGCTGTCCAGCTTCAGCCACACCGTCAGCGGGCGCGGGCTGTCGAACGCGACCAGCGCTTCCAGCTGCCACGGCGAGCCCACCGCGAACCAGAAATCGTGTTCGGTCACCAGCGCCATATCACTGGGCTCGAAGATGCCTTCCAGCAGCAGGATCGGCGCACGGATGCCGGCCTGGCGCAGTTCCAGCGCCTCTTCGATGGTGGCCACGCCGAAACCATCGGCCTCGCCTTCCAGCGCCTGTGCACAACGCACCGCGCCATGGCCATAGGCATCGGCCTTGATGATCGCCAGGGCCTTGCCACCGCCCAGTTCACGGGCGAGCCGGTAGTTGCTGCGCAGGGCGCCCAGATCGATCAGCGCGCGGGCAGGACGCATGTGCGGTTCTCATGTTGCGGGGCGTGACCGTACTGGCCGTAGCGGAAAATATCCAGGCCTTCAGTGCTGATCTGCGGCTGGCGCGCGCTCATCAGGTCGGCCAGGTAACGACCCGAGCCGCAGGCCATGGTCCAGCCCAGGGTGCCGTGGCCGGTGTTGAGGTACAGGTTGCGGAACGGCGTGGCGCCGATCACCGGCGTGCCGTCCGGCGTGGCCGGGCGCAGGCCGGTCCAGAACTGCGCGCGCGACAGGTCGCCGCCCTTCGGGTAGAGGTCGCTGACCACCAGTTCCAGGGTCTCGCGACGGCGCTGCGACAGCGACAGGTCGAAGCCGGCCACTTCGGCCATGCCACCGACACGGATGCGGTCGTCGAAGCGGGTCACCGCCACCTTGTAGCTCTCGTCGAGGATGGTCGAGGTCGGCGCCATCGCCGGGTCGGTGATCGGCAAGGTCAGCGAGTAACCCTTCAGCGGGTACACCGGCAGGCGCATGCCCAGCGGTGCCACCAGCGCCGGCGAATAGCTGCCCAGCGCGACCACGAAGCGGTCGGCGGTTTCCAGCTTGCCGTCGATGCGCACGCCGGTGATGCGGTCGCCATCGAACTCCAGGCCGGTGATGTCCTGGTCGAAGCGGAATTCGACGCCGGCATCCACGCACATCTGCGCCAGGCGGCGGGTGAACAGCTGGCAGTCGCCGGTCTGGTCACGCGGCAGGCGCAGCGCGCCGACCAGGCCATCGACATGGGCCAGGGCCGGTTCGGCCTGGATGATGCCGGCGCGGTCCAGCACCTCGTACGGCACGCCGTACTGGGCCAGGATCTCGATGTCCTGCGCCGAGGCATCCAGCTGCTGCTGGGTGCGGAACAGCTGGGTGGTGCCCAGGTCGCGGCCTTCGAACTCGATGCCGATCTGTGCGCGCAGCTCGTTCAGGCAGTCGCGGCTGTACTCGGACATGCGCACCATGCGCGCCTTGTTGATCGCGTAGCGCTCGTGGGTGCAGTTGCGCAGCATCTGCCACAGCCAGCGGTACTGGGCCAGGTCCATGCCCGGCTTGATCGCCAGCGGCGCATGCTTCTCGAACAGCCAACCGATGGCCTTCTTCGGCACGCCCGGGGCGGCCCACGGCGAGGTGTAGCCGAACGACAGCTGGCCGGCATTGGCAAAGCTGGTTTCCAGCGCCGGGCCGGGTTGGCGGTCGATGACCGTGACTTCAAACCCGGCCTGTCGCAGGTACCAGGCACTGGTGGTGCCGATCACGCCGCTGCCGAGAACTAGGACTCGCATGGGACTTCTCCAACCCGATCATTCCCTGCACTGGAGCGTGCCGGGACCATAATTGGGGAAGTATAGACAGCCATTCCCAGTTGATTTGCCTGATTTGCAATCAACCGGCAGGATGTTCCCCTGCAATTCATTCCCCAAGGTTGACGGCCATGGCCACCCGTACCCGCGAACTGGACAAGATCGATCGCAAGATCCTGCGCATCCTGCAGGCCGAGGGCCGTATCTCCTTCACCGAACTGGGCGAGCGGGTCGGCCTGTCCACCACCCCGTGCACCGAGCGCGTGCGCCGCCTCGAGCGAGAAGGGGTGATCACCGGCTACCACGCCCACCTCGATCCGGCGGCGGTGAAAGCCAGCCTGCTGGTGTTCGTGGAGATCAGCCTGGCCTACAAGTCCGGCGACATCTTCGAAGAGTTCCGGCGCGCGGCCCTGAAGCTGCCCAACGTTCTGGAGTGCCATCTGGTCTCGGGCGACTTCGATTACCTGCTGAAGGCGCGGATCAGCGAAATGGCCTCCTACCGCAAGCTGCTCGGCAGCACCTTGCTGACACTGCCGCATGTACGAGAGTCGAAGAGCTACATCGTGATGGAAGAAGTGAAGGAAACGCTGAGCCTGCCGATTCCGGATTGAGTCCGGAACGGTAGTGGGGCCAGATCCCGTGCAGCGGGCTCTGACCCCCGGGTCCGTCAGCGCTGCTGCGGATGCTTCTGCGAGCGCTGTTCCTGCTGCTTGCCACCCTTGTGCGGCTGCTGCGGGTCCATCTGCTGCTGTTGCTGCTGTTGTTGCTGCGGGTTGCGGCCATGCGGTTCCTTGCCGGGATGACGGTTCTGCTGGTTTTTCATGATCGCGATCCAGTGGACGAAGGACATGCGGCGGCGCAATGCCGGCGCACGGTCACGTTGGTCCCGGAACGGTTAATCGCAGGCGAAAAAGCAGTGATCTGCAGCAGGTTGTTTTCGTGCGTTCAGGCCGGACAGCGTGCGGTAGCCGCCAACCTCGTTTGGCACCCGAGATCAGCGCTTGATCTGCTGGCCGTCACCGGCCGGCACGCTGTCGTAATAGCGGCCGGTACGCGAATCGAACACGCGGTTCGGACCGGCCGGACGCACCCCGGGGACGATGCGGCCATTGCGGTCGTACACCTTGTCGGCCGGCTTCGGCGCCGGGGTGGGCGCGATCTGGGCGGGGCCGGTGGACCTGATCGGCTGCGCCGGCTGCAGCGAGGGCAGTACCTGCGGCTGCGGGCGGGCGGCCTGCGGCGGCGGCATCACCGGCTGCGGTGCCACGGTGGTCGCACTGCGGGTGGCGGTCGGGCTCGACGACGTCGGTACCTGGGCCTGCGCGACCAGGGGCAACAGGGCCATCAACAGCAGGGAAAGGGTCGGTTTCATGTCACGCTCCGGCGTGGATCACATTTACCTTGCGCCTGCACCTGTGTGCCGGCCATGAACGGCCATCACACTTGCAAGCGCGCGCCGGCACCCCCACGTTTTCCGCCATCCCCAGGCCATCAACCCCACGGAGCGCCGCCATGACTGCCTTCGACCTGACGCCCCCCACCGCCACCCAGACCGAGGCGCTGATCGCCGGCCTCAGCAGTGAAGAGCGCCGCGTGCTGCTGCAGCACGGTACCGAGGCGCCGTTCTGCGGCGTGTTCCTCGACAACAAGCGCGAGGGCGTCTACTGCTGCCGGCTGTGCGCACTGCCGCTGTTCCGCTCCAGCACCAAGTTCGATTCCGGCACCGGTTGGCCGAGCTTCTTCGCCCCGTTCGACCCGGCACACGTGCGCGAAATCCGCGATACCAGCCACGGCATGGTCCGCACCGAGATCACCTGCGCGCGCTGCGGCAGCCACCTGGGTCACGTTTTCCCGGACGGCCCGCCGCCCACCTACGAGCGCCACTGCCTGAACTCCGTCTCACTTTCGTTCACCGGCAATGGCGAGCCCTGGCCCGACCCGTTGCAGCGTGGCGGCGCCGAAAGCGGCGTGGCGGGCTGAAACACCCCGCTGACGGATTTCACAGAATTCCCTCTTCAGAAAACCGGGCGACGGGCCGACAAGGAAATATCCCCTCTCCTTGCGTCGCCCCATGCTCATCATCGTTGGATTCCTGGTCGTCATCGTCAGCGTGATCGGGGGCTATCTCGGTGCCCACGGCCGCCTGGGTGCCCTCTGGCAGCCCTACGAGCTGGTCATCATCGGTGGCGCCGCGCTCGGCGCCTTCCTGGTCGGCACCCCGGCCAAGACGGTCAAGCAGACCCTGCAGGCCATGGTCGGCGTGTTCAAGGGCCCGCGCTACAAGCAGCAGGACTACATCGATGTGCTCAGCCTGCTCTACGAACTGCTCAACAAGGCCCGCCGCGAAGGCTTCATGGCGCTGGAAGACCACGTCGAGCGCCCGGCCGAAAGCGCGCTGTTCGGCAACTACCCCAAGGTGCAGGCCGACCACCACCTGATCGACTTCATCACCGACTGCCTGCGCCTGATGATCGGCAGCAACATCGAGCCACACGAGCTGGAGCCGCTGCTGGAACTGGAGCTGGAAAAGCACCACGCCGAGGCCATGGCACCGTCGCAGGTGCTGACCAAGGTCGCCGACGGACTGCCCGGTTTCGGCATCGTCGCGGCGGTGCTCGGCATCGTCATCACCATGGGTTCGATCGGCGGGGATATCGTCGAGGTCGGCGGCCATGTGGCCGGCGCGCTGGTCGGCACCTTCCTGGGCATCCTGCTGGGCTACGGTTTCGTCGGCCCGATGGCGGCCGCGATGGAAGCGCGCGCCGAGCAGGACAGCCGCATCTACGAATCGGTGAAGACCGCGCTGCTGGCCTGCCTGCGTGGCTACAACCCGAAGATCGCGCTGGAATTCGCCCGCAAGACGCTGCCGTCGAACGTGCGCCCGGCCTTCTCCGATTTCGAGCAGCACCTGAAGACGGTCAAGTAAGCCATGGCCGAGACCAAGCCCACCGTCATCGTCCGCCGGGTCAAGAAGGCCGGCCACGCCGCCCATCATGGCGGTTCGTGGAAGGTGGCCTATGCCGACTTCGTGACCGCGATGATGGCGTTCTTCCTGGTGCTGTGGCTGATGGCCACCACCAACAAGAACGACCGTGCGGCCATTTCCGAGTACTTCCGCAACCCCAGCCCGCTGAGCGGGCAGAACGCCACGCCGGCGCCCGGCATGGCCGGCCCGGGTGGCGCCAGCACCTCGATGATCAAGCTCGGCGGTGCCACCGACATCTCGCGGGGCAGCAGCAACGATCCCTTCCAGAACCAGAAGGAAGCCGTGCCGCAGCCGGTGGACCAGCAGCAGCGCGACAAGCAGCAGCTGGAAGCGCTGATGAAGGAACTGCAGGAAGCGATCAGCAAGAGCCAGGCACTGGAACCGTTCAAGGATCAGCTGCTGCTGGACCTGACCCCGGAAGGCCTGCGCATCCAGATCGTGGACAAGCAGAACCGGCCGATGTTCGACCTCGGCAGCGCCACGCTGAAGCCGTACACGCAGCAGATCCTGCACGAGCTGGCCAATTACCTGAACCACGTGCCGAACCGGATCAGCCTGACCGGCCACACCGACATCACCGCCTATTCGGCCGCGCGCGGCTACGGCAACTGGGAACTGAGTGCCGATCGTGCCAACGCCGCACGGCGCGCACTGGTGGACGGCGGCCTGGAGGACAGCAAGATCACCCGCGTGGTCGGCCTGTCGTCGTCGGTGCTGTTCGACAAGGCCGACCCGCAGAACCCGATCAACCGCCGCATCAGCATCGTGGTGATGACCCAGGCCGCCGAAGCAGCCGCCCTGGCCGGTGCCGGCCCGCAGGTGGGGCTGTCGGCCCCCGCCGCCGACCCGGACGTGCAGGCCGCGCAGGGGCCGGCAAAGTAAACGGTAGGTGCGGACCTTGGTCCGCACATCCGGGAAAAGCGTGCGGACCAAGCTCCGCACCCACCAGGGGCATGACCCGGCGCACCCGCTACAATGGCGGTCTTTCCGTTTCCAGGTGACTCCACCCCATGTCCCAGAACTCCAAGGCCAAGCGCGACAAGCGCAAGAAGCAGCAGGCCAAGCGCCCGTTCCTCCGCCTGAACGCCCAGCAGCAGGTGCAGAACCATGCCGTGCTGACCAACGAAGACGGCCAGGTGGTCGCGGCCATCGGCCTGCAGGGCCGTGAGTGGCTGCTGGCCATCGGCGGCCAGACCATGGGCAACGCCGAGAACCCGGTGCCGATGCTGGCCATGCTCAAGCACCTGGCCAACGTGCAGGAGAAGGAAGGCCGCAAGGTCAACCTGGAGTACTCCGAACTGCTGCAGAAGCTGCTGGACACCCTGGCCGCCGAATCCGAGCAGACCGCTGACGAGTACCTGGACAAGCTGGTCGCCGAGTTCGAAGGCGTCGACGCTGCTGAGGGCGAGGAAGGCGAAGCCGCCGAGGGCGACGTGGCCGAAGAAGCCGCTGCCGAGGCCGCTCCGGCCGCTGACAGCGACAGCAAGCCGCAGGCCTGAACCGGCCGCGGCGGTGACGGTCTACGTCGATGACGCGGTGCATCCCTGGCGTGGACAGCGCTGGGCGCACCTGATGGCCGACACCCTGGCCGAGCTGCACGCGATGGCGGCGCAGCTCGGCATTCCCCCGCGGGCCTTCCAGAACAAGGCCAGCGGCGCCCACTACGATGTCACCGCCGAGCTGCGCGCGCAGGCAATCGCGCTCGGTGCGCGGGCCATTTCCCGGCACGCCGACCGCGAACTGGTCAAAGCCGTGATCGCCAACGCCAGGGCGCAATACCGGCCGTAGGCAGTGGCGGGGGGCTACCGCTTGCTGTGCTGGGTGGGGCTACCACTTCCTGTGGTGGGTGCGGACCTTGGTCCGCACATCAGGCACAGGGCATGCCAACCAAGGTTGGCATCCACCCATAGGCGGGCTCCGCACCCACCTGCCCCGCTCAGAACGGGTCGCTGCCCAGCCGGATTTCCACGTTCAGCAGCGAGCACAGCGCCAGCATCGCGTCGTCGTCGCGGGTCAGCGCCATCACGCCGGTGAAGCCGTCGCTGCCGGCATCCACGCTCCACAGCGTGTAGTTGTGCTCGCGCAGGCGGTCGAAGGCGGTGGACATCAGCTGCACGCCGTCCAGGTCTTCGGCGAAGTCCTCGTCGTCCAGGTCGCCGCCCCAGTCCAGCTGCAGGTTGAAGCGCGCCGACAGCTCGTTCACCGCCGACTGCAGCGATTCCAGGTCATCTCGTTCCACCTCGAAACCGGACTGCCAGGCAATGGCCGTGAACAGCGCCGGCAGCCAGTCGCTATCCGCTTCCAGCGGCTGCCCGTCCTCGGACAGGTGCTCGCGCCAGCGGTTGAACTGCTGCAGGGCCAGCTCTTCGTCACCCGGGTTGATCAGCACCAGCAGGTTCCAGACCCGCGCCTCGAAGCCGTCTTCGTCGAAGTCGTGGATGTCTTCCTCGAAGTCGAAATAGTCGCTGTTGTCGGGCATGGCGGAACTTCCTCTGGGGCAGGCCGGCATTCTACGGTTTATCCTGTGCCGCTGAAGCCGGCCTTGGTGGCCGTCACTGTGAATGAAGCGATGAGCGATACCCCTCCCGACCACCTGGCGATCAACCCGGCCAGCCCCTTCCATGATGCGCAGGCGCTGGAGCGCGGCGTTGGCGTGCGTTTCAACGACGTCGAGCGCGACAACGTTGAGGAATACTCGGTCAGCGAAGGCTGGATCCGCGTGCAGGCCGGCAAGGCCCGCGACCGCCGCGGCAACCCGATGACCATCAAGGTCAAGGGCAAGGTCGAGGCGTATTTCCTGGACCAGAAGCCGGAATAACCCGCGCCGTGGGATCGGTAGAGTCGAGCTTGCTCGACTGCTTTGGGAAAGAGCAGTCGAGCAAGCTCGACTCTACGTTTCGGGGCAGGGTCACTCGCGCTTGCGCGATTCCAGCAGGTCCAGGTTGCGGATCAGGCGCCGTGAGATCTCGTCGGAGATCACCCCGCGCCGGGTCAGCCGGAACAGTTCCTCGCGCTCGGCATTCAGGCCGGCGCTGCGCAGCTGGCGGTAGCCCAGTTCCATGCGCCGCACCTTCTCCGGGTCCACGTCGGGCCCGTCGCTGTCCTTCTCCAGGTGGCGCTGGTACAGCAGGCTGACCCGCGAGGCGGCGTCGTTGTACAGCTGCACGTTCTCGGTGTTCTGGTTCATCACCATCTGCTGGCGCATGCGCTCGACCCCGGCCAGCGCCGCCTTCGACGACAGCCGGCGCGCCAGATCCTCTTCCTTGCGCTCACCCGAATCGGACGGCAGCTGCAGGCCTTTCAACAGCCGCGGCAGCGCGATGCTGGCGCCCAGCAGCGAGAACAGGATCACCGACGCGGCCAGGAAGATCACCAGGTCACGCGCCGGGAACGCACTGCCGTCGGGCAGGAACAGCGGCAGGGTCAACACGCCGGCCAGGGTAATCGCACCGCGCACGCCGGCCACCGAGGTCGCCACCACGATGCGCCAGTTCGGCGCCTCGCCCCGCTCCAGGCCGCGACGGCGCGCGCGCAGCAGGTTCCAGCGCAGCGACAGCCACACCCACAGCAGGCGCAGCACGACCAGTGCCAGATTGATCACCACCACATACACCAGCAGCCACCACGCACTCTGGTGGCCGGTCTCGTTCATGGTGGTGGTGGCGCGTTCGACAATGCCCGGCAGCTGCTCGCCCAGCAGCACGAACATGATGCCGTTGAAGCTGAACTGCAGCATGTTCCAGACCCCGGCGCGCTGCACGCGCATGCTGCCGGAGACGCGTCCGGTCAGCTCGACATAGCTCATCGCGATACCGGCGGCGACCGCGGCGAGGATGCCCGAGGCATGGATCTCTTCGGCCAGCAGATAGGCTGCGAACGGAATCAGCAGGTTCACCAGCATCGCCGCGCCCGGCTCTTCGCCGAAGCGGCGCCACAGCCAGCGCTGGAAGGTGGACACACCCAGCGTCACTGCCACGCCCACAGCAAGGCCGGCCACCGCCACCCATACGAAGGTCAGCGAGGCCGTGGCCAGCGAGAAGGTGCCGGTCATCACTGCCGCCACCGCGAAGCGGAAGCAGACCAGGCCCGAGGCATCGTTCAGCAGCGACTCGCCCTCAAGGATGTGCATCAGGCGCTTGGGAATCGGCGCCTTGGAAGCGATGGCCCCGACCGCCACCGGGTCGGTCGGCGACACGATGGCCGCCAGCGCGAAGCACACCGCCAGCGGCATCACCGGAATCAGCCAGTGGATGAGGAAGCCGGCGCCGATGACGGTGAACACCACCAGGCCGAACGCCAGCTCGAGGATCGCGCCCTTGTCGCGGAACAGGCCCTGCTTGGGAATACGCCAGCCATCCAGGAACAGCAGCGGCGGCAGGAACAGCAGGAAGAACACCTCCGGCTCCAGCGCGTGGCCGCGGTTGAACACGCCGGCGATGACCGCACCCAGGCCGATCTGCACCAGCGGCAGCGGCAACGAGAACGGCAGGACACGAACCAGGTAGCCGCTGGCGACAACGGCCACCAGCATCGCCAGGACGACTTCAATGGTATGCATGCTTCTTCCAGGAAGCGGCGCGCGGGGAGGCTCGCAAGCCAGCGCCGGAAACCCGGAAAAAACTACCACATGCGGCCATGACCGCGACGGCCGGGGCCGCCGCGCGTCAGCCCCGGCTCATGCCCCGTCGAAGCGGTACAGATCCATGGCGAGGAAGCCAGCATCGATACCGGCGTCGATGCGGCGTGCACCGAAGCCGCCCTCGCCGGCCGCGCCCATCGCGAAGAACAGCGGCAGCAGGTGCTCGTCGGTCGGGTGCGCACGTTCGGCGAACGGCGCCTGCCGGCGGTAATCGAGCAGGGCCTGGCGGTCGTCGGCGGCCAGGCGCTGCTCCACCCACTCGATGAAGGGCCGCACGTACGGCGCTTCCTTGCCGTCCTGGTAGTCGCCCCAGTCGTGCAGGTTGTGGGTGATGCTGCCCGAGCCGACCAGCAGCACGCCCTGCTCGCGCAGCGGCGCCAGCGCGCGGCCCAGCGCGAACTGGTGCTCGGGCCCGAGCATCGGCTGGATCGAGACCGGCACCACCGGGATGTCGGCCTGCGGGCGCAGCAGCCGCAGCGGCACCCAGGCACCGTGGTCGAGGCCACGCTGCGGGTCGAGTGCCACCGGCAGGCCAGCGGCGGCGATGCGGCCGGCCACCTCTTCGGCCAGCGCCGGATCGCCCGGCGCCGGGTACTGCAGTTCAAACAGCGCGCGCGGGAAGCCGCCGAAGTCATGGATGGTCGGTGGCTGCGGATGCGCGCCGACCAGCGGCTGCCGGCCCAGCCAGTGCGCCGAGGCCATCACGATGGCGCGCGGCGTCGGCAGGTCGCGCGCCAGCTCGGCCAGGCGCACGCCAACCTGGCCCGGATGCAGGGCGGTCATCGGCGAACCATGCGAGATGTACAGCGAAGGCAGGCGGGACATGGAATTCTCCAGTTGCAGGGTCAGGCGGCGATCAGCGTGAACGCAGGGTCCACTTGCCATCGCCGACCAGGAACAGCACTACCAGCGCCAGTGCCCAGAACGCCGGGTATTCCCAGCCGCCGCCGGCATTGGCGAAACCGAAGCCGTTGGCGCCGTGCACGGTGACGATGGTGCCCAGCAGCAGCAGCACACCGACAAGGCCCACCCAGCGTGCGTAGATGCCCAGCAGGAGCGCGACGGTGATCACCAGCTCGACGCCGATGGTGAGGTAGCCGAGCACGCCGGGCAGGCCCAGCGACTCGAAGAACGCCGCCGTACCGGCCGGGGTGAATACCAGCAGCTTGGTCAGCGCATGGACCAGGAACAGCACGCCCAGGGCCAGGCGCAGCAGGGTGGCGCCGTACGGGGCCAGCGGCGAAACAGGAGCGGTCGTGGTGTGCATGGGGAAACACCTTGAAGGGAGTGGGCACAGGTTATTGCGCCTTCGCGTGCCAATAAATACGATGGATTGACCGTATTTATTTCAAAAGGCGCAACAATGGACACCCTCGAGGCGATGCGCGTGTTCGTGGCGGTGGTCGAGCGCAATGGCTTCAGTGCGGCCGCCCAGGCCCTGGATATGTCTACTGCCGGCGTCACCCGCCAGGTCGCCGCGCTGGAAAAGCGCCTGTCCACGCGCCTGCTCCACCGCACCACGCGCCGGGTCAGCCCGACCAGTGCCGGTGCCGCCTACTACGCCCAGTGCGTGCGCCTGCTGGCCGAGTTCGACGCGCTGGAGGCCAGCATCGGCGCGCAGGCGCTGGAGCCCTCCGGCACGCTGCGCATCAACGCACCGGTCAGTTGGGGCATCGCCCGCCTCGGCCCGCTGCTGGCCAGCTACCGCGAACGCTTCCCGCAGGTGGAACTGGACCTGGCCCTGTCCGACCGGCTGGTGGACATGGTCGAGGAAGGTTACGACGTCGCCATCCGCATCACCCGAGAGCCGGGGCCGACGTTGATCGCGCGACGTCTGGGCGAATCGCGGGTGAGCCTGTGCGCCGCGCCGGCCTACCTGGCCGCACGCGGCACCCCACAGACGCCGCAGGAGCTGCAGGCACACGCGTGCCTGAGCTACAGCTACTGGGCCGCCGGCGACCATTGGCCGCTGCAGGGGCCCGGCGGCGAAGTGAAGGTGGCGGTGAGCAGCCTGCTGCACGCCAACAACGGCGACGTGCTGCGCGAAGCAGCAATCGCCGGCATGGGCGTGATCCTGCAACCGGATTTCCTGCTGGAAGACGCGCTGGCCGATGGCCGCCTGGTGCGCATCCTGCCCGAATGGGAGGCCTCGCCGATCGGCATTTTCGCGGTCTATACCAGCCGCAGCCATCTGGCACCGAAGGTGCGCAGTTTCATCGACCATCTGGTGGAGGCCGGGGTGTAGCCGAATCTGGCGCTTGCCGGTAGTGCCGGCCGCTGGCCGGCAATCAGACACATCCCGGTCCTGGGCGAATGCCGGCCAGCGGCCGGCACTACCACTTAGGCGGCAACCTCATCCAGCGCCTCGATGATCCGTTCCAGCGGCGCCGGCCGGCCCAGCAGGTAGCCCTGCACCTGGTCGCAGCCATGCGCAGCCAGCCAGTCCAGCTGTCCGGGCGTCTCCACGCCTTCGGCGATGATGGTCAGGCCCATGCTGTGGCCCAGTGACAGCAGCGCGCGGCAGATCGAGGCATTGCGCGGATTGGTTTCCACGTCGGCGACGAAGCTGCGGTCGATCTTCAGGATGTCCAGCGGCAGGTGCTGCAGGTAGGACATGCTGGAATAGCCGGTACCGAAGTCATCCAGCGACACGCTGATGCCCTGCTCGTGCAGCCGCTGCATGGTCTGCATCGCCTGCGCCGGCTTGCGCATCAGGCTGCTCTCGGTCAGCTCCACGTGCAGCGCGCCGCGGGCCAGGCCGAACTCCTGCTGCGCGCGGGTGAACTCGGCCACCAGATCGCTGTTGAAGAACTGCACCGCCGATACATTGACCGCGATCGGCAGCTCGCCCCAACCGGCCTCGACCAGCCGCCGCTGCGCCTTCGCCGCCGCACGGATCACCCAGCGCCCCAGCGCCAGGATCAGCCCGGTGTCCTCGCACAGCTGGATGAACTCGTTGGGCGGGATGAAGCTGCCATCGGCCTGCGGCCAGCGCAGCAGGGCCTCCAGCGCGGCCGGGCTGCCATCGCTGGCGTGCCGGATCGGCTGGAAATACAGCTGGAACTCGTTGTCGATGGCGGCGTGGATGCGTCCGGCCAGGCGCAGACGGTCGGCCAACCGCGTGGTCACCGCCGCGTCGAACCAGACCACCACATTGCCTTCGGCGCGCGCGGCATGCGCGGCCTGTGCGGCCATGCCGATCACCTGCTCGGCGCTGTGGCCGTCGCCGGCAATGTGCACGGCCACGCCGATGCGCGGCTCGAACTGGTGCAGCGAATCCTTGCCGCGCATCGGCGCCGACACGATCTGCAGCAGGTCGTCCAGCACGCGCTGGGCATCGTGCTCGGCACCGATGGCGAACACGAAGTCCTCCGCCGGCTGGAATGCCAGCGTGCCGCAGCGCGCGCCCAGGCCACCGAGCCGGGTCGCCATCGACTGCAGCACCGCATCGCCGATCTCGCGGCCCAGCGTGTCGGCCACCAGCTGCAGTCCTCGCAACTGCACGAAGGCGATGGTGTAGCCCTCCTGCTGCTCGTCCAGCTGTTCGGTCAACGCACGCACGTTGAGCAGGCCGGTGGCCGGGTTGTGCCGCGCCTGGTAGGCCAGGTCGCGCTCGTAAGCCAGCCGCTCGCTCACATCCTCGGCCAGCACCAGGCAGGCGGGCTGGCCATCGAAATCGAGCTTGGACAGGTGTGCGCGCACTTCGAACACACTGCCGTCCTTGCGCCGGTGCAGGCGCACGGTGGCATCCTGCAGCTCGCCGACACGGGCCTTGGCGATCGCACCCTTCACCTCGTCCCAGCCTTCGCGCGGGCGGATGTCGAGGATGCTCATCGCCAGGAATTCCTCGCGGCTGTAGCCGTACTGGCGCACGGCGGCATCGTTGACCTCGATGAAGCGCAGCGTATCCGGATCGAACACCCAGAACGGCGCTGGATTGCGGTCGAACAACAGGCGGAAGCGGCGTTCCACTTCGCTCATCTGCTCGCGGGCCTGGTAGCGTTCGCTCAGGTCGGTCAGGGCACCGATCATGCGGCGCTCGCTGTCGGCCACCTCCACCCGCTGCCCGCGTGCGCCCACCCAGCGCACTGCGCCTCCGGGCAGTACCAGGCGGAACACCTGGTCGAGCACCGCGCCACCGGCGAAGGCCTGGTCGAAGGCCTGCTGCAGGCGCGCTGCATCATCACGATGCACGCGCGCGAAGAAATCGGCCACCGGCAGCGCATCGGTCTGCACGCCGAAGATCTCACGCGCCAGCGGTGACCAGCGCAACAGTGCGGCATCCTCGTCCACGTACCAGGTGCAGACGCGCCCGACCTGGTGGGCCAGGCGCAGTTCGGCATGTCCGGTCTTCAGTTCCTCCGCCATCGACTGCTGGCGGCGGGTGCTGCGGCGCACCGCGTACAGCAGGACCAGCAGCACCCCGACGTAGGCCAGCACGATTGCTACTGACGCCTGCAGGTAGGGCCACCATGGCGCCAGCACGTCCTCATCGGCCAACCCGACCTGCACCGCCAGCGGGCTGCGCTCCAGCGTGCTGATGGTGATGATGCGCTGCACACCATCGACCGCGCCCGGCAGGCTGCCCAGCTCGACCACGGCCTGCTTGCCGAGCAGGTCGCGATGCGGGAGATCGTAGCGTCGGCCGACCGTGCCGTGCGGGTCCGGTACGCGGGCCAGCATGTAGCCTTCCGCATCGCTGATCGAAACCAGCCCGTTCGGGCCAACATCGAGGCCGCCGATGATGCGCTGCAGTTCGCCGCAGCGCAGCCGCGCCAGCAACCAGCGGTCACCGGCCATCGGCAGCGCCAGCGGCACCACCCAGCCACCGTCGCTGGCGCGCAGCGGCGGGCCGATGTACAGCGAACTGCCCAGGCCGCGGCGCTGCGGATCGGTCCACAGCGGCAGGTTCAGGTCACCTTTGCCGGCCGTCAGGGCGCGGCCATAGCTGTCCAGCACCACGATGCTGTGCAGCTCGGCATGCCGGCGCAGCACGCCGCCGATGGAGGCATCAAGCAGCGCCGGCGCCTGCGCGGGCACGCTGCGGAACACTTCAACGGCATCGGCGGCGATGCCGGACATCGCCCGCTCCAGGTTGCGCAGCTCCAGCGCCAGCAGGCGCTCGCTGCCCACCGCCAGTGCACGGCTCTGGCGCTGTGCGGCCTCCAGCCGGCGGTGATGGTCGTTGGCCAGCATGGTGGTCAACCCGGCCACCAGCAGAATGCCCAGCAACACCCCGCCCCAGGTAATGGCGCGCAGCGGCCGGGCCAACGCCCGTTTCAGCGCGGGCATCGGTTGGTCTTCCTTGTGCAGTCGGCTGGCTTCATGCGCGAACGAATCCTCCACATCCCCGACCTCAACGGCCGGCGGACGCCATTCTTGACGCCTGACCCGCCCCCGCATGGCCACCTCCCCGTGTCCGCGCAGGGCTCCTGAGGCCAGCATGCACCACACCGGTGACGGCGTGAAGATCGCTTCCGCGCGTTCAGCCAGATCCCGCACAGGGCGGGCGGCACTACGGGAGGGCCAGCCGGGGCGGAGCGGATTAGACTTGGGGTTTTCCGCTGCAAGAGAAGTCCATGTCCAAGCTGCGCCGTCCCACCCTGGCACTGGCCATCGTTGCCAGCCTGTCCCTGGCCGCCTGCGACCGCCCGGCCGATCCGGCTGCCGGCACCGCCGCGCCTGCCGATGCCGCACCTGCGGCCGCCAAGCCGATGCTGGGCAGCTTCGGCTTCGATGCCAGCGGCATGGACCGCAGCATCAACGCCGGCGATGATTTCTTCGGCTTCGCCAACGGCACCTGGGTGAAGAACACCGAGATCCCGGCCGATCGTTCGCGTTTCGGCAGCTTCAACGTCATCGCCGAGAAGACCCTGGCCGACACCCGCGCCATTCTCGAAGGCGCCGCCGGCAACACCCAGGCCAGCGGTGATGACAAGCTGATCGGCGACTACTACGCCGCCTACATGGACGAAGCCGGCATCGAGCAGCACGGCATCGCGCCGGTGCAGCCGCAGCTGAAGGCCATCGATGCGATCGCCGACAAGGCCGGGCTGGCCCGTGCCCTGGGCGGCGACGTGCGTGCCGACGTCGACCTGCTCAATGCGACCAACTTCTACACCGACCGCCTGTTCGGCCTGTGGGTGTCGGTGGACCTGCTGCAGCCGGACCGCAACGCGCCCTACCTGGTGCAGGGCGGCCTGGGCATGCCCGACCGTGACTTCTACCTGGGCGGCGGCCGCATGGCCGAGCTGCGCAAGCAGTACCAGGCCTACATCGCACAGATGCTGCAGCTGGCCGGTGTCGCCGATCCGGCAGGCAAGGCGCAGCGCATCCTCGCGCTGGAGACGAAGATCGCGCAGGCGCACGCCACCCAGGAAGAAACCAATGATGTGACCAAGGGTGCCAATCCCTGGACCCAGGCCGACTTCAATGCCAAGGCGCCGGGCATGGACTGGAACGCCTTCCTCGACGCGGCCGCGCTGGGCAAGCAGCAGGACTTCATCGTCTGGCAGCCCAAGGCCGTGGCCGGCCTGTCCAAGCTGGTCGCCACCGAGCCGCTGGATGTCTGGAAGGATTACCTGGCCTTCCACGCGCTGGACCGCGCCGCTGCCTACCTGCCGAAGAAATTCGCCGATGCCCGCTTCGCCTTCCACGGCACCACGCTGAGCGGCACGCCGCAGCAGAGCGACCGCTGGAAGCGTGCAGTGGACGACGCCAACCATGCCATCGGCGAAGCGATCGGCAAGCGTTACGTCGAGAAGCACTTCGACGCCAAGACCAAGGAACGCGCGGACGAGATGGCGAAGAACATCATCGCCGCCTTCGCCAAGCGCATCGACGCGCTCGCGTGGATGTCGCCGCAGACCAAGGCCAGCGCCAAGGCCAAGGTGGCCGGCCTGACCGTGGGCATGGGTTACCCCGAAAAGTGGCGTGATTACACCGGCCTGGAGATCCGCCGTGATGACGCGCTGGGCAATGCGCAGCGCGCCGAACTGTTCGAGTACCAGCGCAACATCGCCAAGCTGGGCAAGGCGGTCGACCACAGCGAGTGGGCGATGCTGCCGCAGACCATCAACGCGATGAACGTGCCGCTGGAGAACCGCCTGGTGTTCCCGGCCGCGATCCTGCAGCCGCCGTTCTTCGACGGTGCTGCCGACGACGCGGTGAACTACGGCGCCATCGGCGCAGTGATCGGCCACGAGATCAGCCACGGCTTCGACAACGCCGGTGCGCTCTTCGACGAGACCGGCAAGCTGCACAACTGGTGGACCGCTGAAGACCTGAAGCAGTTCAACGCCGCTGGTGATGCGCTGGCCGCACAGTTCAGCAGCTACGAGCCGTTCCCGGGCGTGCATGTGAACGGCAAGCTGACCCTGGGCGAGAACATCGCCGACGTGGCTGGCCTGGGTACCGCCTACGATGCCTACCAGCTGTCGCTGCAGGGCAAGCCGGGCCAGACCCTGGAAGGCTTCACCCCCGACCAGCGCTTCTTCCTCGGCTTCGCCCAGGCGTGGCGCAGCAAGAGCCGCGAGCAGGCGCTGCGCAACTCGCTGCTGACCGATGTGCATGCACCGGGCCAGTTCCGCGCACTCACCGTGCGCAACATCGACGCCTGGTACCCGGCGTTCGAAGTGAAGGAAGGCCAGAAGCTGTACCTGGCTCCGGACAAGCGGGTCAAGGTGTGGTGATGTAACCGGAACGGGCGCCGAAAGGCGCCCGTTTCATTTCCCGGTAGCTGCCAACCTGGGTTGGCACATGCCCCGCTCTGGTGGGTGCAAACCTTGGTCGGCACATGCCCCGCTCTGGTGGGTGCAAACCTTGGTCGGCAAATGCCCCGCTCTGGTAGCTGCCAACCTTGGTTGGCAAATGCCCCGCTCTGGTGGGTGCCAACCTTGGTTGGCACGGGGCAGGAATCCACGCATGGCGTGGATCTACCTGCGGGTGGTGGCAACCATCAGCAGAGCGCTCGCAGCCAACACCGCAGCAGCCCAAAGCGTGGCGTACGGCCCGACACCATCCAGCAGCCGTCCACCGCCCCACGCGCCAAGCGCGATGCCGATATTGAACACGCCCACATACAGGGCGGTGGCGATCTCCACGGCCTGCGGCACCGCTTTCATCATCCAGCTCATCAGGCCCACCGATACGCCGCCATAGGCCAGGCCCCATAGCAGCAGCACCGCAATACCACCGCTCGGCGTGCCACCCACCCACAGCAACAGCAGCGGCGTCAGCAGCAGGCCCGATGCGATCGCCAGCAACGTACCGCGCGGATGGCGTGCTGCCAGCGGCCCGGCGATGAAGTTGCCGGCGATGCCGGCCAGGCCGTAGGCAAACAGCAGTGCACCGATCCAGGACGCCTCCACGCCCGAGACGGACGTCAGCAGCGGCCGCACGTAGGTGAAGGCGATGAAGTGCCCGGACACCAGCAGCACGGTCAGCCACAGGCCACGCCGCAGGTCGCGCTGGCCAAGCTGCTGCACGAACTGCCGCAGCCGCACCGATGTACTTACAGGTAACGCAGGAACCACCCGCAGATGCAGCAACATCACCGCCGCACTGAACAACGCCATCGCCGCAAAGGCGCTGCGCCAACCCAATGCATCCCCGATCAGCGCGCCCAACGGAACGCCCAGCACCGACGCTGCGGCCACGCCGCCGAAGATGATCGAAGTAGCCAGGCCGATGCGGTCAGCCGGCACCAGGCGCGCAGCCAGACCGCCGGCGATGGCCCAGATCCCGCCCATGCAGAACCCCACCAGCACCCGTGCGGCCAACAGCCAGCCGATGCCCGGTGCCAGCGCCGACGCGAGGTTGGCGACCAGCAGGAGCGCAAGCAGCGCGCACAGGATGCGACGGCGATCAATGCCACCGGCTGCGATCACCACCAGCGGTGCGAACACTGCCGCCAGCAGGGCCGGCAGCGAGATCATCAGGCCGGCGGTGCCGGTGGACGCGCCGAGATCTTCGGCAATCGGGGTCAGCAGGCCGACCGGCAGCATTTCGGTGGTGACCACCGAGAACGTGGCGAGGCCGACGGCGGAAACCGCCCACCACGGATGACGAGGCACAGGCGCGGCGTGCGCAGGCGATGAAGCGCTCACGGGACGATTCCTTCAGGGGATGTGGTCGAGGCAGACGGGCGCAGTGCACGGTGCGCGAGCACGGCGAACAGCAGCACGCCACCGCCTGCCACCAGCGCAACAGCAAAACCGCTGCGCACGCCCCCCGCATCAACACCCTGCCCGGACAGTGCCGCGCCCAGCGCCACGCCGATGTTCAATCCGGCCAGCAACCAGGTCATGCCTTCGGTCAGGCGCGATTCGGGCACGTACTGTTCGACCAGCGACATCGCCACGATCATCGTCGGCGCGAAGAACACCCCGGCCAGCAGCACGGCAACGGCCAGGGCAGGCAGGCTGCCGACCCACAGCAGCGGTAGCGTGGCCAATGCAGTGGCCGCTGCTCCGGTCAGCAACAGGCGCGGCAACGGGATCTGCAGCTTCAGCGCACCAAACAGCAGGCCCGCCGCGCAGCTGCCCAGCGCATAGGCCGACAGCACCCAACTGGCAGCCAGTGGCTGCCCGCGCTGTTCGGCGAAGGCCACGCTGGTGATGTCGACGGTACCGACAATCACACCCATCGCCAGCATCAGCAACGCCAGCAGGCGGATCTCCGCTTGCCGCAGCAGCGAGCGCGAGGGTGTTGCGCCTTCGCAGTGCCGCAGCGGTGGTTCGGTACCGCGTTGCAGAGCCAGTGCGGTCACTCCGATCACCAGCAGAAGGGCTGCAGCCAGCACGCCGGCCTGTGGCCATACCGCTACCGACAATCCGACTGACAACGGTGGCCCGGCGATGAAGGTCACCTCGTCGAACACGGTCTCCAGCGAATACGCGGTCTGCAGCTGCGGGCGCCCGCGATGGATCGCGGTCCAGCGCGCGCGCACCATCGCCGACACGCTGGGCATGCAACCGGCCAGCATCGCCGCAATGAACAGCGTCCAGTCCGGCGCGGCCAGCAGCGTGCACGCAAGCAGCAACAGCAACCCGGCCGCACTGGCCGCGGTGGCCCACGGCAGCACCCTGCCCTGCCCGCGCCGGTCGACCCAGCGCGATACCTGCGGCGACAGCAACGCGTAGGTCAGCACGAAGGTGGCCGACACCGCACCGGCCAGTGCATAGCTGCCGCGCAGCTGGGACAGCAGGGTGATGATGCCGATACCGGTCATCGGTAGAGGAAGGCGTGCCAGCAGCCCGGCCAGGGCGAGGCCGGCGGTGCCGGGGGCCGCGAACAGGTCGCGATAGGGGGTGGCCATCAGGTTCTCCAGGGCAGTGACTTGCCTGGCGCACTGGGCGCCACGACAATACATACAGAGCGTATGAATAAGAGGCTACATTCATACGCACCGTATGTAAATAATCATGCACTGTGTATGTAAGGAGCTCCGGATGGTTCGTCGCACCCGCGCCGAGATGGAAGAAACCCGCGCCACCCTGCTGGCCACCGCCCGTCGGGTGTTCAGCGCGCATGGCTATGCCGCCACCTCGATGGACGACCTGACCGCCCAGGCCGGGCTGACCCGCGGCGCGCTGTACCACCACTTCGGCGACAAGAAGGGTCTGCTGGCGGCTGTCGTCGCCCAGCTCGATGCCGAGACCGACCTGCGTCTGCAGGCGATCAGCGATGGCGCGGATGATGCCTGGGACGGCTTCGTGCAGCGTTGCCGCGCCTATCTGGAGATGGCACTGGAGCCGGAAATCCAGCGCATCGTGCTGCGCGATGCGCGCGCGGTACTGGGTGGCGCCTCACCGGAATCCCAGCGCCACTGCGTGCACTCGATGCAGCACCTGATCGAACATCTGCTGGCGCAGGGCGTGGTGGCAGCGGTGGATGCGCAGGCACTGGCGTCGCTGATCTACGGCAGCCTGGCCGAAGCCGCGTTCTGGATCGCCGAGGGCGAGGATGGCGACGCGCGCCTGCAGCAGGCGACGGCGGCGCTGGAGATGCTATTGCGTGGGTTGAAGTCGGCCGGGTAACGCCCATCCACGCATGGCGTGGATCTACTGCGGAATCCGCTCTGGTAGAGGCCAACCTTGGTTGGCGCTTCTGCGGCACTGCGCGAAATGCGTGCCAACCAAGGTTGGCACCTACCAGGGAACGGTCGGCCACTCGCGCAGCACATCCACCGGCACGCCCACGCGCGTGCAGGCGCGGCTGGCCAGGCCATCGGGCAGCGCGCGGCGGAACAGCGGCGCCATGCCCTGCATCAGCTTCGCCGACGCTGCAGCTTGTGCGCGCTGGCGCGCATTGCGTTCCAGCATGCCCTCGGCCCAGTCCGGCAGCAGCGCCGCACCGGCGCCGAGGAACACTTCGCGCGACAGGCCCGGCACCGGTACCGGCAGGCGCACGCCGGACAACACCTCCAGCACTTCGCGCGAGCGTTCGTCGACGCGCAGTTCCGGCTGCCGCGCGCAGAAGTACGCGGCCACTTCCGCTTCACTGCGCGGCACATCCACCGCACCCAGTGCCTCGGCCACGCAGCGGTACTCGTCGTAGTAGCGATCGGCGATGTGCGCCGGCACCTCGCGCCCGTAGCGGCGGAAGCCTTGCAGGAAGCCAAACGCCTCGGTCACGTGCACCCACGTCAGCAGCTGCGGATCGTCCGCCGCATAGGGCTCCCCCTGCGCGGTCTGGCCGCGGATCTGCGCATGGATGCGGCGTACCTTGGCCACCAGCGCCTCCACCTCGCCGCTGGGCGCATAGCTGGTGCCGGCAACGAAGGCGGTGGTGCGGCGCAGGCGTCCCACCAGGTCCTGGCGGAAATTGGAGTGGTCGTAGACGCCGGCCAGCGCGCGCGGGTGCAGGGTCTGCAGCATCAGCGCACACAGGCCACCGGCCAGCATCGAGGGGAACTCGGCGTGCAGCCGCCAGGTGACGCTGTCCGGGCCGAACCAGCCCGGGTCTCCCAGCGGGTGGTCGTAATCGATGCCGCTCTGGCCACGCGGGAAGGCCTCCAGTACCCAGCGCCGGATAGGCGCGGTGACGGGGCGGGAGAGTCGCTGCAGCAGAGCCGGCATCACAGGTCCAGGAAAGGCGGAAGAGCGGCCGCAGGTTGCGCGGTCGGCCCCGATTCTGGGCGATCACGACGCCGACGGCGAGCCTCCGCGCTCAGCCACGGTTTCATGTGCAGCCGCAGCACGTTTCACCCTGCGACATCCTGTCGCAGGCTGCGACCATGATGTTGCGATGCAGCAACATTCACCCATTCAGACAAAACCCTTACGCCGCTAGGCATTGCGCCCATTGCACGGCTCGCTGGAAGTGCTAGAACTGAACCCGCCACACCGTCCAACGCTGATCGACGCACGTTCCACAAGGAGCCAGCCATGATTGCTTTGTTCAAGGGTTTGGGACTACTGCTTCGCGACAACGAGCTCTACAGCAGCCCGTTCGAAAAACAGGTCGCGCACTGGCGCAGCCTCAGCGAGAAGCAGATCCGCGATGAAGTGGCTGTGCTGGCCCAGGCCAAGTGCCAATGGCTGATCGCCTCGATCGTCGGCTGGCAGGCGGCCTCGCTGCTGATCCTCGGGCTGATCACCAACTACCTGTGGCGCGACGATTACCACATCACCTTCACCCGCGTGGTCGTGGTGTTCGGCTCATGGATCTCGATCCTGTTCGTGATCTGGTTCATGGCCAACATGTTCGACCGCACCGCCGGTTTCGAGCGTTGGATGAAGGCCTTCAACAGCCGCGCCCGCATCAGCTCCAAGGCCGACAGCGTCGAGAACGTGGCCGAGGCACTGGACCTGGCCGAGCACTACCCGGAAGTGCTGGACTACAAGCAGGCCGTCACTGCCAAGCGCGAGCTGCGCCATGAGGACATCCGCATCATGACCGAGATCGGGCGCATGAAGCAGCACTCAGAACTGGTCGGCCGCCTGAACCATGTGGGTGAGAACGAGCACCACCACGACCTGACACTGCAACCTGCCTACTGACCCTTCAGGGAAGCGGGGGGACCCACAATGCCACCGTGATCACTCACGGTGGCATTGTTCTATCGGGTCCTGGCTGACGCATTGGTGGAAGCCCCTGGGCAGGTCACGCATCGCCTCGGTCTTTCCCACCGCCACCGCGAACCGACGCAACGGCGGCGTGGCACACGCGGCCCCGCTGCTGCATGCAGGGTCCAGCACCACGTAGTGGCAGTGGCCACTGCTGCTGGCGATGCACTGGAACCGCGCCTCGCCATCGACCACGGTGCGTTTGCTGTACAGCGTGTCCACGCCGTTGGCATTGGTACGGGTGATCGAGGTTTCGCTGGACTTCTCGCAGCCGGCCAACGACAGCGCAGCAGCGCAGGCAAACAGGAACAGGCGCATGGTGCCTCCAGGGTGCGGCTACATGCCGCGGAACAGGCTCATGAACGGTTGGCTGACCACCAGCGTCTCCGTACGCCCACGCAGGCGCAGCACCCCGCGCCCGGTATCGTCGCGGCTGACCGCTGCCACCGCCTTCATGTTGACGATGGTCGAGCGATGGATCTGGCGGAAGTGCTGCGGATCGAGCACTTCCAGCAGCTCGCGCAACGGTGTGCGCAGCAGGCTCTCACCGGCCGCGGTCATCACGGTGGTGTACTTGTTGTCAGCACGGAAATAGGCCACGTCTTCCAGCATGATCAGCTGCGTCTCGCGGCCGTTGCTGGCGGTGATCCAGGCCAAAGGCGGGCGCTCTGCCGCCCTCTGCGACGGCCCCAGGCGCTGAAGCAGGCGTTCGAGTACGGCATCGTCCTGGCGCGTTGATGGCAGCCGCGACAGGATGCGTTCGCGCGTGGCCAGCAGGCGCTCATCGCTGACCGGCTTCAGCAGGTAGTCCATCGCACCCTGCTCGAACGCGTCGATGGCGTACTGGTCGTAGGCGGTAACGAACACCACCTGGGTGCGCGGGCTCAGTTCGGACAGCGAACGGGCCACTTCAATGCCACTGATGCCGGGCATGCGGATATCGAGGAAGGCGATGTCCGGCTGTTTCTCGGCCAGCTGTTCCAGCGCACTGGCGCCATCCTCGCACTCGGCCACCAGCTTCAGGTCCGGCCACAACCGGCCCAGCTGCTCGACCAGCGACTGCCGCAGCAGTTCCTCGTCTTCGGCAATGAGCGCCTCAAGCGGCATGGCTGCGCTCCTTGCTCGACTGCGGCAGGGTCATGGTCGCGGCCACGCCGCTGGGGAAGTTGGCGACGATCGCCACGCCGGCCTGTTCGCCGCAGGTCAGGCGCAGGCGCTCGCGCAGGTTCTTCAGGCCGATGCCGGTACCGCTGGTGCCCTGGCCGAAGCCGAGGCCATCGTCGGCCACCGTCACCGTTACATGGTCATCGAAGCCACGCGCCAGGATCCAGATCGTGCCACCGCCGGGCTTCGGTTCCAGGCCATGCTTGATCGCGTTCTCCACCAGCGTCTGCAGCGCCATCGCCGGCAGCTGCACGCAGTGCAGTTCGTTCGGTACCTGCACCTCCACCCCCAGCCGTGCGCCCATGCGGATACGCAGGATCTCCAGGTAGGCACGGGTGCGCTCCAGCTCCACGCCCAGCGTGGACAGCGATTCGTCCACCTGTGGCAACGAGCTGCGCAGGTACTGGATCAGGTGGCCCAGCATCTGGTCGGCACGTGCCGGGTCGGTGCGGGTCAGCACCTGCGCGTTGGCCAGCGTGTTGTAGAGGAAGTGCGGTTCCACCTGCGCATGCAGCAGGTTCAACCGGGCCACCGACAGCTCCTTTTCCACCTGGGTCTGCTCAGCCGCGGCCTGCTCGTCGCGACGCTGGTCGGCAACACGGCGGCTGATCGCGCGGGTGACCGCTTCGGCGTTCTCGAAGTTGCTGCCCTCATCCAGTGCCAGCAGGTCGGCCCACCAGCCGGCATCCGGCTCAAACAACAGGGTGACGGTACTGGTGCCCTGCCCCGGCGTGACCGTCGCCAGCACGCTGTTGCGCTTGATCGCCAGCCGTGCCGGCAGGTTCCAGCGCGATGGCTGGGGGCCGTTCCAGGCATCCACGCGGCGCACGTAGGCCCGCACCTGCAGGCTGCCGGCCGAACTTTCCACGTCTTCAACGCGCGGCAGTTCAGCGATGGCCGCTTCCACCACCGAGAATGCCTGGCCGGCATCCATCGGCAGTTCCACCTGGCGGCGCTGGCGGCCGGAGAGCGTGGTCGAATCCAGCCGGCCGGCGACCAGCCAGACGCGGCGTACATGGGTAATCGCACTGCCCAGCGCGGAAATCATCAGGAACATCACCAGCAGCCCGAACACCCAGCCAGGGCCGTCGTTCATGCCGCTGAAAATGCCGCTCCAGACCATGCCGGCGACGAACAGCGCCGCAGCCCAGGCCAGCAGGTGACGAAGCAGGAGAGAGAGGCTGGCGAACACGGCGGCGCCTTGGAGGAAGGGGGTGAGCCGAGCATAGGGCGGCCCGCCGGGCAAACAAGCGGGTTGCGACGAAGGGCCGGAAAGCGGGGATGGAAGCCATTCTGGTAGAGCCGGCCGCTGGCCGGCTCCCCATGACCTCCACAAGCATCACAAGGTTGCCGGCCAGCGGCCGGCACTACCCGGGAGGCGCCGGGCGAACCCGGCGCATTCCCTTACTTGCGCTGGTCGGCGCTGGCGTCACGCACGGCGCGGAACGATTCGTCCTTGCTCCAGTTCGGCCAGCTGCGCGAGTTGGCCAGCTGGTTGCCCAGCGTATACAGCACTTCCAGGTCGCGGGCGGCACCGGCGAACACCCAGTCCGGCTGCCATTCGTCGCCCTGCTGGTGGTAGCGCTTGGCGGTGTAGTCCTCGGAGGCCTTCTTGCCTGCGGCGACGCCGCCGTCCACCCAGTCCTGGCCAGCCGACCACGACAGCGCGGGCACGCCGCGCTTGGCGAACGGGAAGTGATCGGAGCGGAAGAACAGGCCGGCTTCCGGCTTCGGGTCCGGCGTGTAGCGGATGTCCCAGCCCTTGGCCACGTCCTTCAACTGGTCCAGCAGCTCGAAGCGCGCGGCACCGTAGATGCCGAAATCACGCGACGGCCCGAACGGCGCCATGCCATCCATGTTGATCACCGCCACGGTCTTTTCCAGCGGATACAGCGGATGGGTGGCGTAGTACTCCGAACCCAGCAGGCCCTTTTCCTCGGCGGTGACCGCCAGGAACAGCAGCGAACGCTGCGGGCGCTTGGCCTTGGCGAAGCCACGGGCCAGTTCGATCAGCGATGCGGTGCCACTGGCGTTGTCCAGAGCGCCATTGAAGATCCGGTCGCCACGTGCGTCGGGCTCGCCCACGCCGATGTGGTCCCAGTGCGCGCTGTAGACGATGGTCTCGTCCGGGTGGCTGCTGCCCTCCAGGCGTGCGGCCACGTTGTGCGAGGTGATCACTTCGGTCTTCACCGCGTACTTCGCGTCCAGGCTGGCGCCGGTCAGCGGCACCGGGGTGAAGTCGCGCTGCTGCGCCTTCTTCTTCAGCGCCTCGAAGTCCTGCCCGGCCGAGCGGAACAGCTCCACGGCCAGGTCGCGCTGGATCCAGCCTTCCAGCAGCGGGTGGCTGTCGGCCGGGTTGTCGCGCACCACATCGAACATGGTGTTGGTGTTGGAACCGGCCACGGTGGCCCAGCCGTACGACGCCGGTGCGGTCTCGTGCACGATCAGCACGCCCAGCGCCCCCTGGCGGGCGCCTTCTTCGTACTTGTAGGTCCAACGGCCGTAGTAGGTCATGCCCTTGCCGTCGAAATCACCCTGGCCGGTCTCGAAGTCCGGGTCGTTGATCAGCACGACGGCGATCTTGCCCTTCAGGTCCACACCCTTGAAGTCATCCCAGTTGCGCTCCGGTGCTTTCACGCCGTAGCCGAGGAACACCAGCGGGGCCTTGCTGATATCGACGTTGCTGGCGCCGTTCATGGCGGCGCGCACGGCAATCTGCTTGCCCTGTTCCAGCGCAACGGTCTTGCCGCCCTGGTGCAGCGCCAGCTGCGGGGTGCCGACGATGTCGCCCTTGCGCAGCGGCACGGCCTGGGTCCACAGGCGCTTGCCGTCCTTGAGGTCGCCGCCGGGCTGCAGGCCAGCGTCGGCGAACTGCTTGCTGAGGAAGGCGATGGTCTTCTCTTCGCCGGCGGTGGCCGGCGAGCGGCCTTCGTAGGCGTCGGAGGCCAGTTCCTTGACGTCGGCGGAGATCCGCGCGCCATCGAATTTCGGGGTGGCCGCCATCAGTGCGCTCGACACTGACAGGGCCAGCACGCCCAGTACTACTCGTTTCATTGCTCTCTCCAGCAGGGAAATCCTTCTGGAGTGTAATGGGATTCGGCAGGGCTGCGCCCTGCACCTGCCGAAGCCAGGGCAACAGCAACAGCTGAAGCAACAGCGGCATTCCGTGGGATGGCGGGGTGGGTCCGGTTGCGGGGGACGCCGTGAATCCGTCCCTGGAGGCTTGGGCGCGCCATCCATGGCGCTTACACCCCCGCAACCGGACCCACCCCGCCTTCGACAGATTTCTGCTGCTGTTGGTAGGTGTCGACCTTGGTCGGCACGCCGCTGTTGGTAGGTGTCGACCTTGGTCGGCACGCCGCTGTTGGTAGGTGTCGACCTTGA
>NZ_JBTMUR010000011.1:0-140545 GCF_054473855.1 Stenotrophomonas genospecies 3 | reverse complement strand
GGTCGACACGCCGCTGTTGGTAGGTGTCGACCTTGGTCGACACGCCGCTGTTGGTAGGTGTCGACCTTGGTCGACACGCCGCTGTTGGTAGGTGTCGACCTTGGTCGACACGGACGGAAACAAGAAGGGGTCAGTTCCCTTTCCCGGTGGGAAAGGGCTCTGACCCCATCTGTGTGCTGCCTTGGCGTGTTACCAGTTCGGGTCTTCGGCCGGGGCGGCAGCGGGCTTGGGCTTCGGCTTGGCCGCCGGGCGCGCGGCGGCGGCCGGTGCAGCCGAGGCCGTTGCGCCAGCAGCGGCAGCAGCCGGCTTGCTTCCCAGCTTCTGGCGCAGCTCAATCTGGCCCGGACGGAAGCCGCCGCGCATGGCGTCGACACCGTCTTCGATGGTGCCGTACGAGGTCTGTGCGGCCACGCGGTCGATGCGGATGGTGCAGCACGGGTGTTCGCTGCGACCCAGCGAGCGGCCGGTCTGCGGGTCCTTCAGTTCTTCGCCCAGGCGCACGGCCTGCCAGCGCTGGCCGGCCTGCACGGTGTCACCGCCCTGGCTCAGCACCACCTGGTCTCCGTCCACCGAAACCACCGACACCGGGAACAGCGTGGTGACGATGGTGGCGCCGATCTGGCCGGACAGCGATTCCATCATCGCCGCGGCCATGTTGCGGCCATTGACCACGCGCGGCAGGGTGCTGGGGCCGGTCGAGGCCAGCTGGTGATCGAAGCTGTCGGACATCACCACCTGGCCGGTGGTGGCGTTGATCAGGCGCAGGGTAATGCGGCCGCCACCGGAGTACGAGGTCACCTGGCGGTCGGACATGCGCAGGTTGCGCACGCTGCGCGGGTACTCGAAGCGTTCGATGGTCGGGATCAGGATCAGGTCGGTCGCCAGCTGCTGGCCGACCCGTGCGGTGTCCTGCAGGCGCACGTTGCCGCTGTTGATGTGGTCGATCTCGGCCTGCAGTTCATCGCCGAACTCGCGGTCCAGCACGATGAAGCGCTGGGTCTGGGTCAACGTGTCGGACAGGCGTGCGCGGATCGCGTCGGCCACTTCGTCCGCGTCCACGCGGCCGTCGCCCACGGCATAGCTGCCGGCCTTGGTACGCGGCAGTGCAACCACGATCTTCGGCTTGCCCTGCTCGTCCGGCGCGCGGTACTGGGCAATCTGTGCGCGCACGCGCACCTTCCAGTAGCTGCGCATGCTGCGATGGGTCACGTCGGAATCGAACGAACTGGCGCCACGCTTGGCATCGACGTTGACCTTCTCGTCGTAGCTTTCCCTGACGCTGGCCGAGGCCGAACCGCTCTTGGCCGATGCTTCGCCGGAGGCACTGGCCGACGCCGAGCCCTTGAAGCTCCAGCCTTCATCGCTGGCGCGCACGCGGGCGATGGTTTCCTCGTCCAGCTGCCGCACTTCATCCTGCGACAGGATTTCATAGCCCAGCACCGCGCCCTGCGAGCCGGCGATCATCTGTTGGGTGAACGCGTCGGCGCGGATATCGCCGACGTGTTCGTCATCCACATCCACATGCAGGCCTGCACGCAGGCTCTGCATCTGGCTGGCCACGCGTACGCCGTTGACCTGCGCCACCGCCGACTGCAATGCCGCCAGCACCGCCAGTTCCGGGGTGCTGCCGATGCCGTCGGCTTCGCGCGCGACCTGGGTGGTGCCGCCGAAATCCGGCGTGCCACGCAGGGGCGCTGCTTCCACTGGCGCATTGCTGGCCAGTGCACTGGTTGCCTTGTCCTTGGCGGGCGCGGCGGCCGGGGTGTCCTGCTTGCCACAGGCTGCAAGCAGCGTGGCAGCCAGGCCCAGGCCGATCAAACGGTAGGTCATACGCATGGAGATTCGCCTCGGATCAGAGCGTGTCGAGCATCGAATCGGCGTTGGACGGCACCTTCACCTTGCTCTTCTTGGCGAAGGTCACGGCCGACTTGGTCGAACCGTACAGGCCCTGGATGAAGCCCGGCGATTCCTTGGCCACCCATGCACCTGCTGCCAGCTTGCGGCCGACGGTGGCCAGCTGAGTCGCGCCCAGGTTCTTCATGCCGGCGGTGAAGTTGCTGGCTTCGCCGCCCAGCTTCTGTGCTTCGGCCGCCGAGGACAGCAGCGAGACCAGGCCTTCGGCGTAGTGCTGCTTGGATTCAGCGTTCAGTTCCGGCTGTGCGGCCTGGCGCTCGTTGATCGCCGCCTGCGCAGCTTCACTGACCGACACCGACTTCTTCATCGCATCGACGCTGACCGAACCCGACGACAGCGCCTGGCGCTCGGCCTCCAGCAGCTGCACCTGCTCGGCCAGGCCGAAGGCGCGGGCAAACGAGGTCTGGGCCTGCAGCGAGTGCGACTGCGAGCTGACGAAACGACGCACCAGCGCTTCCTGCGCGGCTTCGTCCGGAGCGGCGGCGCTGGAGGCGCTGCTGCTGGAGGTGCCGGTAGCGGCGCCAGCCAGGTCCTTCAGCTTGCCCAGGCCAGCGTGGGCCGGCATCGACAGGGTGGCGGCAGCGATGGCCACGACAAGAGCGGTATTGCGGATCATGTGAGTGTCCTTTTGGGAGAGACGGCCGCGAAGCGGCACGTGGGAAATCGGTAACCCCAGGGCGATACCGAGCGAGCTCGGCACCCACCAGGGTGGCGGATCAACGAACTGCCTTGACGTTCAGTTCGTTGATCATCTGCTGGGCAGCCTTTTCAGCCGCCAGCTGCAGCGCGTTGGTACGGGCAACGGTTTCGTTCGGGCCGGTACCGGAGAACTGCACCGGGCCCACCGACGACACGGTGCGCGGGAAGCGACCGGTCACGTCCAGCACCTTGCCGGTGACCGTGACGAACACGCGGGTGTTGCCGCTGGCCGGGTCGCGGTCGCGCATGCCGACGTCGAGGGTGCCGACGGCGATGTACGGGATGTTGGCCGCACGGATGCCGTTGGCGGTATCACGCAGAGTGGCCGGAGCCAGGTCGTTGCCGGTGCTGAAGTCCTTGCGGATACGCTCGATGCTGAGCAGGCCGCGCGATTCGCCTTCCACGTATTCGGCTTCAACCACTTCGTAGCCGGCGGCGCTGAAGGCGCCGGTCATCGCGGTGTTCACTTCGGCGGCGTTGGCCACCTTCCAGCTGATGTTGTCGCTGCGCTGGGTGGTGCTGCCACCGCTGGTGACCGACATCGAACCATTCTGGTTGATGCTGCCGTTGGTGCTGACCGAGTTGCCGCGGAAGCTGTCGCCTTCACGGGTGTTCTCGCTGTAGCTGCTGCTGGCGTCGACGCGGCGGTATTCCTTGTCCTGGAACGACTGCACGGTATCCTGCGAGCGCGCCATGAACAGGAAGGTCAGCAGCGAGCGCTGCGCAGCAGTGGCGCCAGCAACGGCCGAGCCAGCATCCAGCTTGGTCTGCAGCAGGGTGGTGTTGATCTCGGCGCGGACGGTGACGCTGTAGGTCTTGGCCTTCTTGTCTTCGGTGTCCGACAGCTGCACGGCGCTGAGCACGTAGCGGTCGATCTCGCCGATGAACTCGGCGCGACGGGCTTCGAACAGGCGCAGCTTGGCCGCACCGGTTTCGGCGATGTACGCCTCCAGTGCATTGACCTTGGCCTTGTTCAGGGCCTGGGCGCGGGTGTCGGCACTCAGGCGCAGGCCGTAGCTGGCCGAACCGGTACCGCGTGAACTGGCGGTCTGTGCAGCGACCGGGGAGGCCACCACCAGGGCGATGAGGATGAGCAGGATGGTACGCATCAACGACATGACTTGATCAACTCCTGGAGGGCTTGGGTCTGCTGCTGCAACGGGCGGCCGCCCGGCTTCTGTTCGTCCAGCCAGCCGCGCGAATCGGCGCGCTTGGCGGCGGCGCCGGCGAAGGCATCGAAGCCGGCCAGCAGGGTTTCGTAGCTGGCCGACCACTGGTCGACCTGCCACTGCGTGACCGGCACCACCTTGGTGGCACCCTTGCGCAGCGGCTGTTCGAAATAGACCTTGCCGGAGAACGGCTCGGTCACCTTGGCGGTGAAGAACGCGCCGAACAGCATCGTCTTCATCGCCGGCGTTTCTTCGATCACGCCGTTCTTCAGCGCATCCACCTGCAGGTTGATGACGTAGTCCGGCTCGGGAATCTTCAGCTGGTAGACCTTGCCGTCGGCAAAGCGCGCCGCCATCGCACCACCGATCGCCTGGCCCGAGGCCGGCGGCAGCAGGCCGACGCCGGTATTGGACGACAGCGTCTTGGACAGCTCATGGGCCAGCGTGGCGCGCAGCGGGGCTTCCCACTTCGGGTCGGGCAGCTTGGCGCGGACCACGTCGGACAGGGTTACGCCACCGACCTGCAGGCGACGCACGGCGGCATCGGGCAGCCTGGCCTGGGCGAGGCTGGCAGCCAGCACCTGCGACAGGCTGGTATCGGCGCTGCCATACAGGAGATCGGCGACGATCGCGTCGATATCGTCGTTGTCCGGCCGGTAATCCTGCACGTCGATGCGCTGCAGGGTAAGCGGATAGGACGCGATCACCTGGCGCTCGCGGAAATCGAAGAACAGCGCCTGCAGCGCCACTTCCACCAGCACCTTGTACTGGTCACCGATCGGCTCGACCGAGACCAGTTCGCGGTCCAGTGCCGCGGCCAGCACTGTCGCACTGGTGGTGCCGTCGAGCATCGCCACCGGCTGGTCGATCAGCTGCAGGTGGGCCGGGGCGCGGCGCTTGAGCGACTGTGCCAGGGCCTGGTTCAACGGGATCAGGCCGCGCTGTTCCAGCACCGCATGCGCATGCGGTGTGGTCGCCTGCACGGCAGCGGCATCAGCGGTATAGGCAAAACCGGCCCAATAGGCCTGCTGTGATTTGTCTGCCGCCTGTACGGCCATCGGCCATACGGCCAGGCACAGGGCACAGGCAAGCAGGCGCGCAAAAGCGCGCGATGCGCTCTTCGTCCTTGAATACATCCAACCGCTCCTCGGTCAATACGCATGGAAAGTGGACGCTGACGCGTCCGCTGGGCGCGAAACATAACGGCTCGCGGGCCCGCCGACAAGTGCTGCCTTCGTCGAGGTCACTCCGTGGGAGGCAGGCCGGCCCGTTGCCGCAGCAGGCCCCGCTCTGCCTGGTTCTGGCTGAGTCTGGCGGCTTCCGCAAAAGCGTGACGTGCGTCCAGGTCGCGCCCCAGCGCCTGTAGTAACTCCCCGCGCACCACCTGCAGCGGCGCGTACTCACGCAGTCGCGCGTCCACCAGCAACGGCTGCAGCTGCGCCCACGCCGCGAAGGCACCGTCACTGCGCAGTATCGCCACCACGCGGTTCAATGCGACAACTGGCGAAGGCTGCGCCTGCAGCAGCTGCGTATAGAGCGCAGCGATGCGCGGCCAGTCGGTATCCTCGGGGCGGCGCGCCGCTGCATGGCACGCTGCGATACGCGCCTGCAGTACATAGGGATCATCAGCGCCACCGGCGGCCAGCGCGCGCGCCAGCACCTGCTGCCCGCGTTCAATCTGCAGCCAGTCCCAGCGCGCGCGGTTCTGCTGGTCCAGCAGTACCGGCACGCCCTGCGCATCGGTCCGTGCCGCGGCACGCGAGGCCTGCAGCTCCATCAGCGCCAGCAGGCCCAGCACCGGCGGCACCGGCAGCCGGTGCGCCAGGATGCGCGCGAGCCGCAATGCGTCCTCGCACAGCGCCGGACGCATCCAGTCATCACCGGCACTGGCCGCATAGCCTTCGTTGAACACCAGGTAGATCGCCTCCAGCACCGATGTCAGCCGCTCGGGCATCGCGTCAGCACGCGGGACCTCGTAGGGCACCTGCTTCTGCGCCAAGGTGCGCTTGGCGCGAACGATGCGCTGGGCGATGGTCGGCTCGGGCTGCAGGAAGGCGCGCGCGATCTCGACAGTGGTCAGGCCACCCAGCAGGCGCAGGGTCAGTGCCACCCGTGCGTCGGCCGGCAACACCGGATGGCAGGCCACGAACATCAGCCGCAGCAGGTCGTCACCCAGATCATCTTCCAGCGCTTGACTGTCATCGGGCGCCGGCAGCGGCGCCGGATGCAGCTCCTCGCCCCACTGCGCATGCTGCTGCGCCACCCGCTGGTGCTGGCGCAGCACATCAATGGCACGGTTGCGCGCAGTGGTCATCAGCCAGGCTCCGGGGTTGTCCGGGATGCCCTGCTCCGGCCAGCGCTCCAGCGCGGCCAGCCAGGTGTCCTGGGCCAGCTCCTCGGCGCGGCCGACATCGCCCCCAAGCAGCCGCGCCAGGCGCGCGATCAACACCGGCGACTCCATCCGCCAGAGGGTTTCCAGACGCTGCGTCAGTGCGGGCTCGAGCATGCGCCGATCACAGCACGCGGGCGTGGCCCGCACAAGCGCCGTGGCTCATGCTTCAACAATCGGCTTGAACCCGCCCCAGAACATGCGCCTGGTATCGAACGGCATGTCCTTCGGGCCCAGCGATGCCAGCCGCGGGTCCGCCATCACTTTCGCGTTGATACGGTCGCGCGCCGCGCGCGAGCGGAACACCACGAAGGCGACGATCACCGTTTCGCCCGGTTTTGCCTTGACCGCACGCGGGAAGGACGTGCTCTTTCCCGGTTCCACATCGTCAGCCACGCATTCCATGTACTGCAGCGCGCCATGGTCCTTCCACACCGCACCGGCCTTGCGGGCAAGGCGGCGGTAGGCCGCCACCTTGTCCTGGGGGCACGGCAGCACGTAAGCATCCACGTAAGCCATGAGGATTCTCCCTGCGGCGGCCGTCAGCCCGGCTCGCCGTCCATGTGTGCGATTTCCCAGAGATGGCCATCCAGATCCTGGAAGCCGCGCTGGTACATGAAGCCCAGGTCGCGCGCCGGCTGCGGTTCGCTGGCGCCGGCCGCCAGTGCCTTGTCCACCAACTCGTCAACTGCCTTGCGACTGGGTGCCGAGAGTGCGTTGATCACTTCCGTGTGGGTGTGCGCATCGGCAATCGGCTTGTTGGTGAACTGCTGGAAAAAAGGTTGGGTCAGCAGCATCACGTAGATGCTCTCGCTGATGACCATGCCTGCCGCGTCATCGTTGGTGTATGTTGGATTGAAGCTGTAGCCCAGCGCGGTGAAGAAGGCCTTGGATTTCTCCAGGTCCTTCACCAGAAGATTGACGAAGATCATCTGCGGTTGCGGTGCACTCATCGGTGAAGCTCCTTGTGGATGAAGGAAAGAGGACTCAGGGCTGCTTCATGCAGTTGACCATCCACGGCTTGCCGTAGCGGTCGATCAACATGCCCCAGCGGTGCGCCCAGAACGTTTCGGCGATCGGCATCTGCACCTGACCACCGTCGGCCAGCGCGGCGAACACGCGTTCGGCTTCTTCGATGCTGTCGACGTCGACATTGATGGTGGTCGAGCCACCCTCGCCACCGCCGGGACCGTCGGCCGCCATCACGATGGCGCTACCGATTTCCAGCTGGCTGTGCGCGACGTGGTCCAGGGTTTCCGGCGGCATCTCGTTGCAGCCCGGCGAGCCATCGGAGGGCGGCATGTCGCGGTATTTCATTTCCGAGGTGACCTGGCCACCGAGTGCCTTGGCATAGAACGCCATCGCCTCATGGGCCTGGCCGCTGAAGCCAAGGAAGGGAATCAATTTCATGGCAATGCTCCGTTGGTTGGTAGCGCCGGGCCATGCCCGGCGGGGGAAATGAACCGGGTCAACCTTCCAGCTGTGCACGCAGACGCTGTTCCTGCTGCTGTAATTCGGGGGTGAATGCTTCGCCGAAGTCTTCAGCGGAGATCAAGGGACGCAGTTCGAGGGTGCCGCCACTGCCGAACGGCGCACGGCTGGCCCACTCGACGGCCTCGTCCAGCGAGCGCACGTCCCACAGCCAGAAGCCGGCGATCTGGTCGCCGGCGGGGCCAAACGGACCGGCCTCGACCTTGGGCGCGCCACTGCCGAAATGAATGCGACGTCCGCGCTGGGTGGCATGCAGGCCTTCACCGGCCAGCATGATGCCGGCGGCCACGAGTTGTTCGTTGAAGGCGCCCATTTCGGACAGTTCCTGTTCGCTGGGCATGCGGCCGGCTTCGGAGTCGGCGTTGGCCTTCACGATCACCATCACTTTCATTGCGGTCTCCCGTGGGGACGCGTGGTGCGTGCCCTTCACTGGGTACAACGAACCAGGGGGTTGGGAATCGACACGTCCTCTGAAAATTATTTCTTCCGTGGAAAGCGCGCCTTCGGCGGGAGTCGGCGAACGGCGGAGCCCCTCCGTGGTGGGGTTGGGTTGGTCGCTGAAAAGCTCGGGTTCATGGGTTTGGCCGGGTGGGTAGGCGGGTCGGGGGACGCCGTAAACCCGTCCCTGGGGCTTGGCCGCGGCATCCATGCCGCGGACACCCCCGCCCCGCCTACCCACCCGGCCTTGGACAAGTTCCTGTCTCCGTTCCACCACGGGAAGATCAAGAAAAAAAGCAAAAGCAAAAGCAAAAGCAACAGCAACGGCGGTTGGCTGGCGGCCTCGGCTTTGCGAGCGAAGCGACCCGCTTTCGCTCTTGTTGTTGATTTCCCGTGGTGGGTCGGCGACCGGAATCTGTCAGGGGTCGGGCGGGTGGGATTGGCGGGGTATCCGCGCCATGGATGGCGCGGCTAAGCCTCCAGGGACGGATTCACGGCGTCCCCGCCAATCCCACCCGCCCGACCCACCCTCTGAAACCCAGCTTTCAGCTTCCAACCCACCCCACCACGGAGGGGCTCCGCCGTTCGCCGATCGCCCGCCGCAGGCGGCCTTTCGCGCTGCAGCATGCCGGCAGGCAAACCTGCGCCATCATGGACACCCCGCCCCCGCCAGGACCGTGCCATGCAGCAGTATCTTCTTCTGATCTACATCGAGCCTGCCCTGCTGCAGGCCCTGCCCACCGAAGAATTCAACGCGCTGATGCGCGACTGCCTGGCCCACGCCGACAAGCTGCAGGCCGAGGGCACGCTGCTGGCCGCGCAGAAGCTGCAACCGGTCGACACCGCGCAGACCCTGCGCGTGCGCGATGGCCACAGCCGTGTATTGGATGGCCCGTTCGCCGAAACCCGCGAACTGCTGGCCGGCTTCAACCTGATCGTCGCCCGCGACCGCGACGAAGCCATGCGCATCGCCCGCGACTTCCCCTGGGCGCGCTTCGGCAGCATCGAGGTGCGGCCGCTGGAAGACATGGACGCCGAGCGCGAACGCTGCGGCGCCCCGGCTGCGGCTATGGCAGCAACCGTACCCTGATCTCGCGCGGGCCCACGCCTTCGTTGCCGCTGTAGTCGCGCACGCTGGCGCGCACGGTGTACTCGCCCGGTGGCAATGCCGCCGGCTGCCAGCGCCCGGTTTCCATCAGGCCGTCACGCACGGTGTTGGTGGCCAGGTAGCGGAAACGGGTCACCGCGCTGCCATGCACGGTGATGCCGCTGTCCGGCGCGTAGGCCACGCGCACCGCTTCGTTCTGCGGCGGCATGCGGTTGAACACGATGTTCCAGCGCGGTTGCTCGTAGCCCTGCAGCGGCTGCCCGGCAGCATCAAGGATCTGGTAGCCCACCTGGTACATGCCCAGGCGGCGGCGCGGCAGGTTGTTGTCGACCTGGTCCCAGGCCTCGACCACGATCTGCACGCCGCGGCCCTGCCGCGCCAGCATCACCACGCCGTCGCTGCCGGCCGCCAGCGGTTGGTCGTTGTCGTCCAGCAGCGCCACATCGGTGATGCGCGGTGCGAAGTGGTCGGCGTAGTTGTGGAAGCCCAGCGCCACGGCGTTGGTTTCGAAGCCGCCGGTGCCCACCGCCAGGTGCACGTGCGCCTGGTTGTTGATGCTGCCCAGGCGATCGCCGACGTAGATGCGCGTGCCGCGACGCACGCGCATCCGCTCCAGCTTGCCCTGCTCGTCGTACAGCGCCTGCCAGCGCGCATCGAACGGCTGGTCGCGCGGGGTGCGGCCGACCCGCATGTGGATGTACTTGAGGCGGTCCACGGCCAGGCCCTCGGCCTGCCCACCCAGGCTCCACGCCGCTACCGGGCTGCTGATCTTGCCATCGGCGATCGCCAGCACGGTCTGGCCGACATCGCCGCGCACATCGAAACCGCCGTGCAGGTGGTGGCGGCTCTCGCCCTTGAAGTTGCCGCGCACTTCGCCCAGCGTGCCGACCACTTCATGCCAGCCATCCTGGGGTGCCAATGGCCAGCGCCCACCGGTGTCCGGCAATGCTGCATCGGCAGCGGGCCCGACCAGCGCCGGTGCCGGCAGGTCACCCACCGGCAGCGGGCGCAGGCGGTGCAGGCGATAGCTGGCGGAATCGGCGACCAGCACGCTGCCATCGGCATCCATCGCCAGGCCACTGGGGCGGGCCAGGCGCGGCAGGCGGCCGTTGCCCACCAGCGCGATCTGGTGGCCCTGCGGCGTCACCTGCACGATGCGTCCATCAAGGTCACCCACGTACAGCACGCCGTCGTGCGTGGTGGCCAGCGACAGCGGCCCATTGATGACGCCGCCATCGCCCAGCAGCGTGCTGACCGTGCCGTCGGCACCGACCCGACGCACCGCGTTGTTGAACAGGTCGGCCACCAGCAACGCGCCGTGCGCATCGAAGGCCAGCGCCACCGGGGTATCGAAGCGCGCATCGCCCGCCAGGCCATCGGCCAGCCCCGGGCGCTCGCCGCCGGCCAGGGTACGCACGTTGCCGTCGGTACCAATCACCCGGATGCGGTCGTTGAAGGTGTCGGCCACATAGACCTGACCCTGCGCGTCCACCGCGATGCCCATCGGCGCATCGAACCGCGCCTGCGCGGCAGGGCCATCGGCGTAGCCCTGTTCGCCACCGGCCAGCGTGGTCACCTGGCCATCGGTGCCGATACGGCGGATCGCGTGGTTGCCGGTGTCGGCCACATACAGGTTGCCCTGCGCGTCGGCGGCGATGCCCGAGGGCGTATTGAAACTGGCCTGCAGTGCCGGGCCATCGATACGCCCCTCGCCCTGCCCGGCCACCGTTTCAACGCGGCCATCGGGAAGGCGGCGACGGATCCGGTTGTTGTCACCGGCATCGGTGAAATAGACGCTGCCATCGGCACTGCGCAGCAACGCGTACGGATCGGCGAAACGCGCCTGCGCGGACGCGCCATCGCGGTCACCCGGGTGGCCATCGCCGGCCAGCGGCTCGATCTGCGCGGTCCACGCCAGCGGCGTTGGAACCGGACCTGCCGGTTCAGCCGGCGTATGCAGCGGCGTCTCCCACCAGGTCGCGGCCAGTGCCACTACGGTCGCCAACGCTACGCCTGCCGCCATCCATTGCCACCGTGCCATCGTGCTGCGCTGCCTGCCTGCTGTCTGAAGAGACACCGACAATAGACGCTGAACGCAGGATCCGCCAAGGCCAAACGTACTGCCGGATACCAGAGTTCCATGCGTCGCGCTTGTTCTCCCTGGCTACAGCGGGTTCAATGCTCTTCCCACGGATGGAGATCCTCCATGCCCCGCATCTTCCCCCTCGCCGCCCTGCTGGTGGCCGCACTGGCCAGCACGCCGGCCTCCGCCTCGATCTCGGTGGCACCACAGAAGCCGTCAGTCACCGCCGATGCGATGCACCAGGCCTATGCCACGCGATGGGATGAGGCGATCCAGCAGTCACGCAGTGGCAACACGCTGGGCGCACTGATCGCGATGGAACGGCTGATGGAAGATCCGATGCTGGATGACTTCGATGCTGAACATCGCGGCCGCGCCGCGCAGGTGGCCGGCTGGACCGCGATGGTGCAGAAGAAGCCGGACCAGGCTCGCCGCTATCTGCAGCGCGCGCAGGAGGCACTGCCGGACGATGCGCAGATCCTGCTGACCCTGGTCTCGGTGGAACTGTCCGAGAACCAACCGGCGCCTGCCACCAAGCACCTGGTGCAGGCGCTGAAGCATGCCGACGCGCCGTTGCCGGTGGACCACCACGCGATCAACTACCTGCAGTTCCGCCTGCGGGATCAGCCGCAGCAGCGTATGGAACTGCTGCAGGCACTGTTCGACAACGGCTGGAAGAGCGGCGGCCTGGAACCCACCGGACTGTGGCTGGCACTGGCCACGCTGCAGGCCGACAACGGCCGTGGCGAGGCCATCCCCGCGACCCTGGCCCGCATCTCCGCGCCCGCCGAAATCATCCGGCTGCGCAGTGACAAGCGCTTCGATCCCTATATCGACCGCGCCAACCCGCGCTTTGATCCCGTGCAGGCTGCACAGAAGCACCTCGATGAACTGCGGGTTTCCGGCCTGCTCGACCGGGCGCTGGACGCGCGCATGGCCGAGTTCAGCAGCACGCTGCTGATGCTGGACCGCAACGAGGAAGTGCTGGCGCTGACCGATGGCATGGCCGCTGCGGCCGCCGAAGGCGAGGCGCCTTCGGCGGCGGAAGCCGAATGGGTGGCATGGCTGCTCAACAGCCGGCTTACGGCGCTGCGCCGGCTGGGTCGCAACGAGGATGCGCTGGCGGCAGCCAAGCTGGCCGCACGCATCGGTGCACTGGGCCCCGATGGTGCCGAGCACCAGTTCAACGTCGGCTTCGTGTTCAGTTCGCTGGGCCGCATGCAGGATGCCGCCACGGCAGTGAATGACATGCCGGGCCTGGCCGGTTACGGCAAGGCGGCCCAGGCACTGCTGCAGTTCGTTGCCGCCCGTGAACGTGGCGATGCCAAGGCCGAACAGGCCGCGCGTGCAGCGATCCTGGCCCAGGGCGATGACGCGCGCCTGTTCCAGCGCGAAATGCTGCTGGACGAGGGCAATCTCGACGGCGCAGCTGCCGTGCTGATCGAACAGTTGCGCTCACCCGTTGAACGCGGTGAAACGCTGGCCAGCCTGCAGGACATGCGCACCTATCCGTCGCTGCCCGGTGACGTGAAGATCGATGCGGCGTGGCGTGCGCTGAAGCAGCGCGCCGACGTGCAGGCCGAGGTTGCCCGCCTGGGCCGCATCGAACGCTACGAACTGGTCAGCACCTCCACCTCGCGCTGAGCAAGCTCCCATGTAGAACCACGTGCGTGCAGCACCACCCGCCTAGCGCGCCGGCACCTCGGTACGGATGCCCATCGCCTCGCGGTAGCGTGCGTACAGGGCCATCACCTTGTCCACGTAGGCCAGGGTTTCGGCATAGGGCGGCACGCCCTTGTAGCGGGTGACCGCGCCGATGCCGGCGTTGTAGGCGGCCGCTGCCAGCGGCCGATCACCGTTGTAGCGACGCAGCAACGCGCGCATGTAGCGGGCGCCGCCATCGATCGACTGCTGCGGCGAGAACGGATCATTCACCCCGTACTCCTGCGCGGTGTCCGGCATCAACTGCATCACGCCCTGTGCGCCCTTGCTGGACACCGCCAGTGCATCGAAGTTGCTTTCGGCATGGGCGATCGCGCGCAGCCACGCGTCATCCACGCCGGTGGCCTTGGCGGCGGCCTTGAACTGTTTGGCATGCTGCGCCAGCTGCGGCTTGCCCACCTTGCCTAGGCCTTCGTGGGCAGGTTCACCCGGCGGCGTGGCCATGGTGAACTTCAGGAACACCCGCGAGCCGGGCAGGTTGCGGGTGGAGTAGACCAGCGCGCCATCCTGCTCGCGCTCGTACAGCACGCCGCTGAACACGCCCATGTTGCCCCACAGATTCGGGGTCTGGATGGCGTTGTCGTCGATTTCCTTCGGGGTGCAGCGTGAACCGGGTTCCGGCGCGGTGGCCAGGCTGACGGTGTTGCCCTGCACGCAGCGGTAGACGGTGCGCGCGGCGGCCAGCCCGGGCCACAGGCTGGGCAGCAGCAACAGCGCAAGCAGGAGAGGGCGACGGGACATGGCGGCCGGATCATCCGGCCGCGCCCGCTAATGCTGGGTGAATGGGGGCCAGCAGGGCTGCGCCCTGCACCCGTGGTAGTGCCGGCCGCTGGCCGGCAACCTCAACAGCAACGGCAACGGCCGATTTCCTGCGGGGGTCGGATCCCGTTGCTGCGCAACGGTCTCTGACCCCACTCCAGAGAGATCTCTGGATCAATCGATGGAACGCAAACGCTGGGTTACTTCGCGGTCCTCCGCCGCACCCAATACCCCACGCCCAACAGCACGAACCACACCGGGCTGGCGACCAGCGCCTGGCGGGTGTCGGCCTGCAGGCTCAGCAGCACCAGCACGGCGGCGAAGAACACCAGGCAGGCCCAGCACATCGCAACGCCGCCGGGCATCTTGAAGATCGAGGCGGCGTGGCGTTCCGGGTAGCGGCGGCGGTAGGCCATGTAGGCCACCAGGATCAGCGACCAGACGAAGATGAAGAGCACGGTGGCCAGCGTCGTCACCAGGGTGAAGGCGGTCACCAGGTTCGGGATCAGGTAGATCAGCAACGTGCCGCCCAGCAGGCACAGGCACGAGAACAGCAGGCCACGGGCGGGCACTGCGGCGCGTGACAACTTCGACAACCCGCGCGGTGCGTGGCCCTCTTCGGCCAGACCGTACAGCATGCGGCTGGTGGAGAAGATGCCGCTGTTGGCCGAGGACGTGGCCGAGGTGAGCACCACGAAGTTGATCAGGCTTGCCGCGGCAGGAATGCCGGCCAGCACGAACAGCTGCACGAACGGGCTCTTGTCCGGCACCACCTGGCGCCACGGGGTGACGGCCATGATCGCGATCAGCGCCAGCACGTAGAAGATGATGATGCGCACCGGGATCGAGTTGATCGCCTTGGGCAGGTTGCGCTCGGGGTCTGCGGTTTCAGCGGCGGTGGTCCCCACCAGCTCGATGCCGACGAAAGCGAACACCGCGATCTGGAAACCGGCGAAGAAGCCGACCAGGCCCATCGGGAACATGCCGCCGTCATTCCACAGGTTCGACAACGACGCGGTGTGGCCACTGGGCGAGGTGAAGCCCCACGCCACCAGCCCGGCGCCGGTGATGATCAGTGCACAGATCGCCACGATCTTGATCAGCGCGAACCAGAATTCCATCTCGCCGAACAGCTTCACCGTCACCAGGTTCAGTGCCAGCAACAGCAGCACGCAGGCCAGTGCCGGTATCCAGGCATCCAGCCCAGGGAACCAGAACTGCGCGTAGGCGGCAATCGCGATCACGTCGGCGATGGCGGTGACGATCCAGCAGAACCAGTACGTCCATCCACAGAAGAAGCCGGCCCAGGGACCGAGCAGATCGGTGGAGAAATCGATGAAGGATTTGTACTGCAGGTTGGACAGCAGCAGCTCGCCCATCGCGCGCATCACGAAGAACAGCATCGCGCCGATGATCAGGTAGACGAAGACGATGGACGGACCGGCCAGGCTGATGGTCTTGCCCGAGCCCATGAACAGGCCGGTGCCGATGGCACCGCCGATGGCGATCAGCTGCAGGTGGCGGTTGGACAGGCTGCGGCGCAGGTGCTCGGGGGGCGTTGCGGGCTCGGTCATGGGCGTGCACTGGGGCGGGCGAAGCGTTCGACGTTAGTCCTCCCCGGCCCGGAGCGCCAGCGCTGGACGGCCCGATTACGTCAATGATGGTCGCTTTCATCACATTGTGACCGAATACCGGATTCGTCCCATTCCGCCCGGCCCGGCGTCATGCTCAGATAGCCGCACCTGCCCAAGGATCGGCCTGACCATGTGCCCTGCCCTGCCCGCCCCGCTGGAGCTCCGGCCTTGAGTCGGCTGCGCGTGATCATTGGTGGCACCGCGCTGGCGCTGCTGGCCGCGGCCGTGCCGATCGCGGTGATGGCCTATGCCACCTGGGACCGTGCAGTCAGCGTCGAGCAGCAGCGGCTGCGCGACATCGCCGGTCGCGCCCTGCGCCGCGCCGACCAGTCCTACCAGGAAGCGCTGGCGGCACTGCAGTCGGCCGAGGTCGGCGCCCACGACGCCTGCGGGCCCGAGCATATCCGGCGCATGCAGACACTGGTGATGACCTCGCCGTCGGTCGACCAGATGGGCTACTTCGAGGGTGGCAAGCTGCGCTGTACGTCGTGGGGGCCGTTCCTGTCCGACGTCAACCAGCCCAAGGCCGACCACGTCACCAGTGATGGCGCCGGCATCGCCGTGGATGTGCGCCCCGAGGCCAGCGGACGGCGCCAGGTCCTGTCGTTCCTGTACGGCAACTACGACGTGCTGGTCGATCCGCGCCGCTTCGTCGATGTCATCGCCGACCCGAACGTGCGCCTTGCCCTGGCCAGCCCCGATGGGCGTCTCCTGGCCAGGCAGGACGGCATGGATCCGGCATTGCTGGAGACCCTGCTGCGCGCCCCCGATGAAGGCCTGGACCACCACACCCTGTATGCCACCGCCCGCAACGAAGAGTGGTTGGCGATCGCGACCATGCCGCGTACCGCGCTTGCCGCGACCTTCCGCCAGCAGGCGTGGCTGTTCGTGCCGATCGGCGTTCTGCTGGCCGCTGCCGGTGCCGGCCTGGTGATCTGGCTGTCGCGTCGCCGCCTGTCCCTGCGCGGCGAGCTGGCCACAGCGATCCGCCGCCGCGAGCTGTACCTGCACTACCAGCCGATCATCGAGCTGGATACCGGCATCTGCGTCGGCGCCGAAGCGCTGGTGCGCTGGCAGCGCCCGGATGGCACCCAGGTGCGGCCGGACCTGTTCATTCCGCTGGCCGAAGAGGCCGGCATGATCGGCGCGGTCACCGATCTGGTGATCGAGAACGTGGTGCGCGACATGCGTGAACTGCTGGTGGCCGACCGCAGCGCGCACATCGCGATCAACCTGGCCGCCGAAGATATCAGCAGCGGCCGTGCGTTGAAGATGATCTCCAAGCACATGGCCGGCAGCGGCATCCTGCCGCAGCAGATCTGGATGGAGGCCACCGAGCGCGGCTTCCTGGATCTGGACCGCGCCCGCACGATGCTGGCGCAGGCGCGTCGGGCCGGGCACAGCGTGGCCATTGACGATTTCGGCGTCGGCTTCTCCAGCCTGCAGTACCTGGAACAGCTGCCGCTGGACGCGTTGAAGATCGACAAATCATTCATCGATGCGATCGACACCGAGAGCGCCACCAGCCCGGTAACCCCGCACATCATCGACATGGCCAAGGAGCTGGGCCTGTGGGTGGTGGCCGAGGGCGTGGAGACCGAGGCACAGCTGGCGTATCTGCATACCCGGAAGGTCGAGTTCGCGCAGGGCTGGCTGTTCTCGCGGCCGCTGCCGCGGGATGAGTTCGTGGTGTTCCATCACAAGCGGCAGCAGCGCTATGGCGCGGCGCGGGAGCACATGCAGAATCCGCGCAGCGTGCCGATCGAGCGTGAGGGGATCGAGTAGGACGGCCAACGGCGGAGCCCCTCGTGGTGGGTCGCGTACAGTGGATCCATCAGTTGGGGCCGGGTGGATGGGTCGCGCAGGGGGCGCTGCAAGTACGTCCATGTAAGCTCGGTCGCCGCATCCATGCGGCTCACGCCCCTGCGCAACCCACCCACCCGGCCACGGACACATTGCGGCGGCGTCCCACCACGGAATCAACAGAAGAAAGCAAAAGCAAAAGCAAACGCGGGTCGCTGCGCTCGGCAGATCCACGCCATGCGTGGATGGCGTGGACCACGGTAGTGCCGGCCGCTGGCCGGCACCTCGGTAACGTCTGGTCTGCGCCTACGCCCAGGCCTTCGGCCGTGCCAGCAGCCACGCCACGCTCACCGCCAGCAACAACAACGGCAGCCATCCCAGCTGGCTCGGGCCACTGGCCTGCAGCAGCACACCGCCTGCTACGCCACCGGCGGCAATCGCCAGGTTCCAGCCGGTCACCAGCATCGACTGCGCCAGGTCGGCGGCAGCACCGGCACGGCGTGCGAGCGCGGTCTGGAACAGGGTCGCAACCGACCCGAACGCCACACCCCACAGGATCGTTGCCAGCAGCAGCGGTGTGGCCTGTCCTGGCCACAACAGCAGGGCCAACACCGGAAGAATGAAACCGATCACGGCCGCCCACACCAGCGTGCGCAGATGACGGTCCACGCCCCAACCGGCAATGCCGATACCAACGATGGCAGCCACGCCGAAGGCCAGCAGCAGGCGGTCCAGCCACCGGCCGGCGCCGGCCTCCACCGCCAGCGGTTCGATGTAGGTGTACAGCACGTTGTGCGCCAGCACGTACAGCACCATCACCGCCAGCGCGCTGCGCACGCCGGGCATGCGCCACACCGTACCCAACGACGTGCGCTGACCGGCCGCGGCCGCCGGTAGCGCCGGCAGTGCCCAGCGCGCGTACGCCAGCAGGCCGACCCCCAGCACGCTCATCAACGCGAACGCCCAGCGCCAGCCGATCTGCTGGCCCAGCAACGTGCCCGCCGGTACACCCAGCGACAGCGCCAACGGCGATCCAACCATCGCCACCGCGATTGCCCGGCCCTGCAGCGACGGCACCACCATGCGCGCCGCATAGCCGGCCACCAGCGACCACAGCAGGCCACCACTCACACCGGCCAGGAAACGCGCGGCCAGGATCAGCGGATAGCTGCTGCTCACGGCGGTCAGCGTGTTGACCACCACGAAGCCGGCAATGGCGGCCAGCAACAAGGGGCGTCGCGGCAGGCGCTGGGTCAACGCGGTCATCGGCAGTGCGGCCATCACCGATCCCAGCGCGTACACGCTGACCAGCTGGCCCACCGCCGCATCACTCACGCCCAGGCTCTCGCCCATCGGCCGCAGTACACCGGCCGGCAGGGTCTCGGTCAGCAAGGTGATGAAGCCGCCGCCGGCCAGCGCCAGCAGGCCGGCCCACGGCAGGCGTGTAGCTTCGCCGGCAGGACTCGCCGCATCAATGGCATGGCCGCTCATCGTGCAGCCTCCAGATCGGCGTAGACCGCGTCACGCAGCTCATCAACGAAGGCACCGTCCATGCCTTCGTACAGGGTGTTGGTCAGCGCCACCACGCTCAGCCCACGCGCAGGGTCGACAAACCAGCTATGGCCGTAGGCACCGCCCCAGCGCCAGGTGCCTTCGCTCTGCGGTGTGCCACTGGCGGCGGCATCGCGCAGCACCGCAAAGCCCAACCCGAAGCCCCAGCCGGCCGGTTCCGGCGGCCCCTGCTCGCCCACCTGCGGGCTGGCCATCGCCGCCACCAGCGCGGGCGGCAACAGATTCGAAGCTTGCACATCGCGCAAGGCCTCCAACACCGCCATCACCTCGTCGGCGCTGCCAATCAGTCCAGCACCGGCCGAAGGGAAACGGCTGGCATCGGTAGCACGTGCGAGGCTGTACTCGATGCCGACCGTACCCTCGAACGGTGCGACCACTTCGCCTTCCTGCAGGCGATGCGGCTGCGGCGTGTCACTCACATACGGCGTGGCCAGCCGCGCGGCATCGGTGGTCGCGAATGCGGTGTCGGCCAGCCCCAGTGGCGCGGCCAACAAGTGCTCGAACAGTGCCTGCAGCGTTTCACCGGTCGCGGCTTCAGCCACGGCGCCCGCGACGTCCACGCCCAACGAGTACAACCATTGGCTGCCCGGCGCGAACAACAGCGGCGCCTGCGCGATGCGATGCACGTTGTCGGTCAGCGTCAGCGGATTCGCATCCATGCCATCGCTGACGCCGGCCTGTGCGTACGGGCCATCCGCATCGGCTTCGAGGAAGCGGTAACCCAGCCCGCTGCTATGGCTGAGCAGTTGGCGCAGGCTGATCGGCGGCGTGCTGCCATCGGCCAGCGCCGGGCGGAAGTCCGGCAGCCAGCGCTGTACCGGCGCATCCAGGTCCAGCACGCCTTCGGCTACCAGGCGCAGGATCACCGTGGTCAACAGCGGCTTGCTGACCGATGCCAGCCGGAACAACTGATCGCGCTGCATCGGCGTGGCCGACTCGCGATCGGCCAGCCCGGTCGCGCTGGCGTGGCGCAGCACACCGTGCTCGCGCACCAGCACCACCGTACCGACCAGGCGCTGTGGGTGGACCTGCTGCAGCAGCCGCTGCACCGACGGCAGCGTCGGCGCAGGTGCAAGGGAAGGAACAGCGTTCATCGCGGTGATCCGTGGGGAGAGGCCCGCCACGTTAGGCACCACGCCCTCGTGCAAAAAGCCGGTTGCCGCTCCGGGCATCATGGACCGTGCAGTCCGCAATCGGCATGATGGCCGGAACTGCAAGGCCGCAACGGGCTCCACACCACTTCGCACCACAGTGTTGCGATGGCGGAGCCGTCCGCTACAGCCGCGCCGACCTACCTTGCCGCTTTCATTGCCCGCACGCCCATGTCAGTCCTGGACAACCTCGCCAATCTGCAGACCTTCGTGCACGCGGCCGATACCCGCAGCTTCGTCGAGACCGGGCGCCTGCAGGGCATCTCGGCCTCGGCCGCCGGCAAGTGCGTTGCCCGGCTGGAGCATGCACTGGGCGTGCGCCTGTTCCACCGCAGCACGCGCAGCATCACCCTCACCGCCGAAGGCCAGCTCTTCCTGGCGCGTTGCCGGCGCATCCTCGACGAGCGCGATGCCGCACGCACCGAGCTGGCACAACCGCACGCCACGCCTCGCGGCACGCTGCGCATCGGCCTGCCACTGGTGGGCGACCTGACCCTGCCGCTGATGGCCGAGTTCATGGCGGCCTATCCCGATATCCGCCTCGACCTCGATTTCAGCGATCGGCTGGTCGACGTCATCGAGGAAGGATTCGATGCCGTGCTGCGCGTCGGCGAGCCCAGCGACTCACGCATGAACGCACGACGCCTGGGTGTGTTTCCACGCCGCATCGTCGCCTCACCCGCCTACCTGCAGCGGCGCGGCACGCCGCGCACACCGGCCGATCTGATGCAGCACACGCTGCTGCACTATCGCTTCCCCAGTACCGGCAAGCTGGAACTGTGGCCGATCCACTGGCCCGACCATGAAACACCGCAGGAGCTGCCGGTGCACATGGTGGCCAACACCATCGAAGCGCGGGTAGCGCTGGCACTGCGCGATATCGGCCTGGCGTTCGTGCCCGTGCACTCGGTGCGCGATGCACTGGCCGATGGACACCTGCTGACCGTGCTCGACGAGCATGTGCACTCCTGCGGCATCTTCCACCTGCTGTGGCCCTCCGGCCGCCACGTGCTTCCGAAGCTGCGGGTATTCATCGACTTCGTCAGCGCGCGCCTGGAAACCGTGCCGTAGGCCCGGTAGATCCGCGCTCGATGGCCGTGCCACGTAGAGTCGAGCTTGCTCGACTGCTCCTCAAAAGCAGTCGAGCAAGCTCGACTCTACAATTCGCATGCCCTGCGGGCGGTATAATCTCCCCTCATTCCTCCCAGAGGCTCGCGACCAATGCGCCATTGATGCCGCCGTCTTCCCAGCAGACGGCCTGACTCTTCCCGCCCCTGCGCGCAGGGGAGAACCCGGCATCCATGGAGGTCGCATGACCACACATTCCCTCACGCTCGATCGCGTGTCGTATCGGCTGGCCGACGGCCGCCCGCTGTTTTCCGATCTGTCGTTTTCCTTCGAACCGGTCGCCACCGGCCTGGTCGGTGCCAATGGCACCGGCAAGAGCGTGCTCGCACGCCTGCTGGCTGGCCACCTGCTGCCCGACAGCGGGCAGATACGCAGCAGCGGCCGCGTGTTCCTGTTGCCGACGCCCGGCTATCCCCCCACCGGCACGGTTGGTGAACTGGCCGGCGTCGGCGCGGAACTGGCCGCGCTGCAACGCATCGAAGCCGGCAGCGTGGACGAGACCGACTTCGCCTGCGTCGGTGAACGTTGGGATCTGCGCGAGCGCCTGCAGCAGCAATGGCAGGCGCTACGGCTGCCCGACGATCTAGATCCCGCCCAACCCGCCGTGCGCCTCAGTGGCGGCCAGGCCATGCAGGTGGCGCTGTCCGGCGCCTGGGCCAGCGGCGCCGATTGGCTGATCCTGGACGAGCCCAGCAACCACCTCGATGCCCGCCATCGCCAACAGTTGTACGAACACCTGCAGCAGTGGCGTGGCGGCCTGCTGGCAATCAGCCACGATCGCGAGCTGCTGGCGCACATGCAGCAGATCGTCGAACTCGACGCGCGCGGGCTGCATCGCTATGGCGGGCCGTGGCAGCACTACGCGGACACGCGTGCCGCCGAGCGCGAAGCCGCTGCTGCACAGCTCGACCATGCGCGCGCCCAGCACCGGCAGCAACAACGCAGCGCACGCGAACAGCACGAGCGCCAGCAGCAACGCCAGGCACGCGGCAATCGCGATGCGAAGCAGGCCAACCAGGCACCGATCCTGCTCGGCCGGCAGAAGCAGCGCGCCGAAGCCAGCCATGGTCGCGCGCAACAAGTGCAGGCCGAACGCCTGCAGGCCAGTGCAGAGCAGCTACGCGCAGCCGCGTCGGCGGTAAATGCAGCGCCGGAACTGGCGCTGTTTGCCGGTTCGGGTGAACGTGGCAACACGCGTCTGCTGCAGGCCGAGGCGCTGGTGCTGCCACATGGCTGCAGTGCCCCGTTGCAGCTGGAGATCCGCCGCGGCCAGCGCATTGCCGTGGTCGGTGACAACGGCAGCGGCAAGTCGACACTGCTGCGGGTGCTGGCGGGTCAGCTGCCCGCGCGCGATGGGACCGTGCAACGTCACACACCGCTGGCGCTGCTCGATCAGCAGCTGCTGGGGCTGTCCGGCGAATGCAGCATCCTCGACAGCGTGCAGGCCGCCAACCCGAGTGCCGACCCCGGGGAGCTGCGCACGCGCCTGGCCCTGTTGGGTCTGGACGCACAGCGCATCCAGCGCGCCGCCAGCAGCCTCAGCGATGGCGAGCGGGTGAAGGGTGCGCTGGCCAGCGTGCTGTATGCCGATCCCGCGCCCCAACTGTTGCTGCTGGACGAGCCCGGCAATGCACTGGACCTCAGTGCATTACAGGCGCTGGAAGAACTGCTTGCGGCATGGCCGGGCGCACTGGTGATGGTCAGCCACGACCGGCACCTGCTGCAGGCGTTGCGGCCGCCCCAGGTGCTGCACGTGAGCACCGAGGGCTGGCAGTGGCGTGACGCCTTGTAGATCCACGCATGGCGTATCGACCCGGGGTAGTGCCGGCCGCTGGCCGGCAGCCCAAGAGACCTCAATGCACCATCAGCGCTTCCACACCGGGAACGCCTGTGGCATCTGCTGCCACAGCAGCGGCCCCGCCCGCAGCTCCTGGTCATTGAGCAGGCACGCATCCAGCTCCGCGCGCACCGCACGCTCATCCATGTGCACACCAATCACCACCAGCTCCTGGCGGCGATCACCCCACAACGGGTGCCACAGCCGCTGCATCGCCGTGTGCGCGGCTGCATCCGGAAACTCTTCCAGCCCCGGCAACGGTGCGCTCCAGCAATCGGCATGCTGCCGCGCCCAGCCGAGGTCGCTGTAAGGCAGCGGTGTCGGCGGCAACAACGGCGCAGTGTCTTCCAGGCCGGCACGCACGCGGTCGCGCGCGGCGTACCAGAAGCCCGCCGCCTGCGTGCGCGTCGCCGCGCCCACGGTGTTCAGTTCACCTACCCAATCCATACGGTTGGCCAGCCAGAACCAGCCCTTGCTGCGGATCACGCCCGGCATGCCTGACTGCAGCGCGCGGGCGAATCGCGCAGGGTGGAACGGACGCCGCGAACGGTAGACGAAGCTACCGATGCCGTACTCTTCGGTTTCCGGTGTGTGCTCGCCACGCAGCTCCTTCACCCAACCCGGCGCGCGTTGCGCACGCTCCATGTCGAAGCGGCCGGTATCCAGCAGCTCGGCCAACGGCACATCACCGAAGCTGGACAGCAGCAGCTTCGCATCCCGGTTCAAGCCACGCAGTACCGCCAGCGTGTCCTGCAGCACCTCGTCATCCACCTGGTCGACCTTGCTGACCACGATCACGTCGGCGAACTCCACCTGCTCGCACAGCAGGTCGACCACACCGCGATCATCGTCCGGCCCGGCCTGCTGGCCGCGCTCGGCCAGGCGCAGGGTCGAACCGAAGTCGGCAAGGAACGCGCTGCCGTCGACCACCGTCACCATCGTGTCCAGCCGCGCGATATCACTCAGGCTGAAGCCGTGCTCGTCGCGCACCGCGAACGTGGCCGCCACCGGCATCGGCTCACCGATGCCCGTCGACTCGATCAGCAGGTAGTCATAACGACCCGCATCAGCCAGACGCCGCACTTCCTGCAGCAGGTCATCGCGCAGCGTGCAGCAGATGCAACCGTTGCTGAACTCCACCAGCGTCTCTTCGGTGCGGCGCAGTTCGGCCCCACCTTCGCGCACCAGCTGCGCATCGATGTTGACCTCGCTCATGTCGTTGACGATGACCGCCACGCGCAGGCCCTCGCGGTTGCGCAGGATCTGGTTGAGCAGGGTGGTCTTGCCAGCCCCCAGGAAGCCGGACAGCACGGTGACCGGAAGGCGACGGCCGGCGCGGGAAACAGTGTTCATGTCGGAGCGGATTGGCTGCGGAACGGAAATGTTACTGTATAACAATTGCCGCGCAAGGAACCTCCCCTGATGAAGTCGCCTTCTGCCGCCCTGCTCGATGCCGGCGCGGTCGCCCTGTCCAGCCTGTGCCTGCTGCACTGCCTGGCGTTGCCCCTGCTTGCCGCCGCGCTGCCGCTGTTCGGCACCTGGGCCGAAGCGGAATGGGTCCACCTGCTGTTTGTGGCCATCGCCCTGCCACTGACCGGCTACGCGCTGTGGCGGGCCGAGCGCCGCCACCCACTGCCCGTGCTGGCCTGGGCCACCGCCGGCGCCGGGCTCGGCCTGCTGCTGGCCGGCGCGCTGGCCTTGCCCTCACATGACTGGGAAACGCCGATGACGGTCACCGGCAGCCTGCTGCTGGCCGCCACGCATATCTGGAACGCGCGGCACCGGCACGGGTAGTGCCGGCCGCCGGCCGGCAACCGCATGAGCTTCGGACGCCTCGGGTAGTGCCGGCCGCTGGCCGGCAACCGCATGAGCTTCGAACGCCGCGGGTAGTGCCGGCCGCTGGCCGGCAACCGCAAGAGCTTCGGACGCCACGGGTAGTGCCGGCCGCTGGCCGGCAACCGCATGAGCTCCGGATGCCGCGGGTAGTGCCGGCCGCTGGCCGGCAACCGCATGAGCTTCGGACGCCACGGGTAGTGCCGGCCGCTGGCCGGCAACCGCATGAGCTTCGGACGCAACCTGCAGTTGCCGGCCAGCGGCCGGCACTACCCCTGCTATTTGCCGTAGCGGCGCAGCAGCTCCACCAGCACCGCAGCCTCGTCCGCCCGCTGCTGCGGGTCATCGGCACCCACCACATGTTCATGCAGGTGCTCGTGCAGCAACTCCATCAGCAGGCTGTGGGCGGCACCGCGCACGGCGGCAACCTGCACCAGCACGCCCGCGCAGTCCCCCGCTTCCCCCTCGGGCTTGTCCAGCGCCTGCTCCAACGCCGCCACCTGGCCCGCGATGCGGCGTACCCGGGTCAGCAGCTGCTTTCGATTCTTGTGTACATGGGCCATGGCAGGATCATATACCCTATGGGGGTATCCACTCCAGCTCCCACCGCCATGCAATTGGACGCCCTCGCCGCCGCCCGTCGCCACGAACATCGCTTCGACGACGGCAACCCGCTGGCCGAACGCAACACCCGCCGCGCCCTGTGGCTCACCGTCAGCATGATGCTGGTGGAGATCGTCGGCGGCTGGTGGTTCAACTCCATGGCCGTGCTCGCCGACGGCTGGCACATGAGTTCGCACGCGCTGGCGCTGGGCCTCTCGGTGTTCGCCTACCGCTGCGCGCGCCGCTACGCGCACGATCCGCGCTTCGCCTTCGGTACGTGGAAGATCGAGATCCTGGCCGGCTATACCAGCGCCATCGCATTGCTCGGCGTCGCCGCGCTGATGGCCGTGCAATCGCTGGAACGGCTGTGGGTGCCCGCCCCCATCCACTACAACGAAGCCATCGCGATCGCAGCGGTGGGCCTGGGCGTGAACCTGCTCTGCGCCTGGTGGCTGCACGACAGCCCGGGCCACGCGCACCACCACCACGGGCATGACCATGACCATCATCACGGGCACGGGCACGACCACGATCACGGCCATGCGCACGGTCACGACCTCAACCTGCGCTCGGCCTACGTGCACGTGCTGGCCGACGCCGCCACCTCGGTGCTGGCCATCGTCGCCCTGCTTGGCGGCAAGCTGCTGGGCCTGACCTGGCTGGACCCGGTGATGGGCCTGGTCGGCGCCGTGCTGGTGACGGTCTGGGCGATCGGCCTGCTGCGCGACAGTGGCCGCATCCTGCTCGACGCGCAGATGGATGCGCCGGTGGTGGCCGAAGTGCGCGAGGTAATCGAACAGGGCCCGTGGCCGGCACGCCTGGCCGACCTGCACGTCTGGCAGGTGGGTCGCGGCAAGTACGCGGTCAGCGCCAGCGTGGTCACCAGCGACGTCAGTCTGGATGCCGATACCGTGCGCAACGCGCTGGCGATTCATGAGGAACTGGTGCACGTGACGGTGGAGATTCACCGTAGCTGATCCTGCGCGACTGCGGTCGAATCTGTAGAGCCGAGCCCATGCTCGGCTTGCCGTTGCCTTTGCAGCGCCGAGCCATGCTCGGCTGTCGCAGGCCATCAGCCGAGCACGGGCTCGGCTCTACAGTCAGAGCTTCAGCATCATCCGCAGCAGGTACATCAGCAGCGGCAGCGCACTCAGCACCGCACCACCGATGCCGATCCACGGCCAGCGCTCGCCGCGCACGCGCGAAGCCACCGCCAGACCGCAGCCCACCAGCGCCGCGCCCAGCACCCCCACGCCCAATCCCGCAGCCATGCCATTGCCGCCTGCGGCCACCGCCGCCTGCGCAGCGAGGCTGCCCGCGCCCCAGCCCACCACGATCCCCAGCCAACTGGCCACGCCGCACCACGGTGCCTTGCCCTTCGCCATCCGAAAACCCCTGTGTTCTTGCCGAATTTCTGTACGGACCACGCCCGTGTGCTGCCTACACTAGCCGCACCTGCCCCGTCGGGACATCCCATGCGCACGCTCCGCCTGCTGCTGCCCGGTGCCCTCCTGCTGCTCACCGCCTGCAGTGGTGATGCCGGGCTTCCTTTCAGCGCCGACCCGTTGCAGGGCTGCTTCGCCACCGGCGCGCGCAAACCGGCCGACTTCCGCATCGACAAGGAAGGCGGCCAGTACTTCGTCTCCTTCAGCCGCGGCGACCAGTGGCAGCGCGAGCCGAATGCCCTGCACAAGGCCACCCGCAGCGAGATCGGCCGCTACTTCCGCGATGACGCGGAGCAGATCGACAGCGCGTTGATCCGCATGGCCGGCGGCTTCGGCATCTTCCACTTCAACAAGGGCGCGACGCTGAAGGGCAAGGCCAGTGATAGTGACTACATGGCGCTGATGCTGATCGGGGCTGGGCCGGTGTATGCGGTCAAGTGCCCGTAAGACGCAATGATTCTGATGGCGGCTCAGGGCAATATGGGCACATCCTGTCTTCTTTGAGGAGCGATGCCAATGCTGCTGTTTCTGCTGCTTGCGGTAAGCGCGCCGAAGACCCAGGGTGCCTATGACGAAGTCCGGCAGCTGCCCGATGGCCAGACCCTGATCATGCGCACCCTGGACTGGGATTTCGGTGATGGTCGCCATGAGCGCGTTACCGTGCATTGGCTGATGCAGGAAGACGGCAGCCTGCGCTACGACTTTGATCGGCAGCCACCGGAAACCCAGGAGGTCCATCGTCGGTCGTGCGCGCGAGTAGGCATGCAGCCGTCGCGTGGCGTCGGCGTGATTTCAGGAGAAGGAACCACACACGGCTACAGCTGCACCAGCCAGCGGTAGCGCCGAGCCCACGCTCGGCTCCTCCCGTCTACATCCACGCATGGCGTGGATCTACTGCAGCAGCCACGCGTGGCCACGGCAACAGCTGCGGTACCATGCCCTCCCCCGAACCGCCCCGGTACCCGCCGTGCCCCATTACACCGGCCCCCTGCTGACCCGCGACAGCGCTGACACCCTGCGCCGTGCCCATGACAAGGGCGCTGCCGACTGGCAGGGCTCGCTCGACCTTGGCCGCAGCGAGGACAGCATGGTGCTGGATGCCGACGGCTTCCACTTCCGTGGCCAGCGCTACCCGTGGCCGGGCAAGCTGAAGGACCGCACGCTGTACTACTGGGATGGCGAGGACTTCGCACCGATCTCGCGCTACAGCGGCTCGCTGATCAAGCTGGTGCCGACCGGATGGGGCGCACCGACCTTCGAGATCGACGGCATCAAGATGCTGCCGACCTCCAAGCTGTCACCGTTCGAGGATGCGCGCCGCAAGGTCGAGCTGGTCGCCCCGGCCGGCAAGGTCATCCTCGATACCTGCGGCGGCCTGGGCTACTTCGCCGCCTGCGCGCTGGAGGCCGGTGTCGGCCAGATCCGCTCGTTCGAGAAGAACGCCGATGTGATGTGGCTGCGCACACTCAACCCGTGGTCGCCCGATCCGGACTCGGCCGCCGCCGGTGGGCGCCTGCAGTTCAGCCAGGGCGACGTCTCGCAGCAGATCGAACAGGTGGCCAGTAACAGTGTCGATGCGATCCTGCACGACCCGCCGCGCTTCGGCATCGCCGGCGAACTGTACTCACAGGTGTTCTACGACCACCTCGCCCGCGTCATCCGCAAGGGTGGGCGCTTGTTCCACTACACCGGCGCGCCGAACAAGCTGACCAGCGGACGCGACGTGCCGCGCGAAGTGGCCAAGCGCCTGGAAAAGGCCGGCTTCAAGGCCGAACTGGCGCTGGACGGTGTGCTGGCCGTCAAGCGCTGAGCCTCACTCCGAATCCACCTTCGCCAGCTTCATCACCCACTTCGGCACTTCCGGTTCACCGGCGTAGAAGTCTTTCGGCTTCTTCTCGGCCATCGCCCAGCGGTGCAGCCAGCTCGGGCCATAGCGACCGCTGTAGCCCTCGGCGCCACGCCCGTAAGCAGGATCGCGCATCGCCTCATCCAGTGAAATGAAGCGATAGCCGCGCCGCTTCGTCGCCGCCACCAGTTCGGCGAAGGTGGCTGCATTGAGTTCGTTGGCATGCATCAGCCACACCTGCGGCAGCGCGTAGCCCAGCAGCGCCTGCGACTGCTTCTCGTAGTAGTCCAGCTTGTTCAGCATGTACGGCACATAGCCCTTGCGCAGCTGCGCCAGCGTCGCCTCGCGCGCCGGGGAATCCGGCTGCTCGTTCATCACGTTGGCATAGGCGAACGCCCACACCCACTCGCCGTTGTCGACCGTCACCGGTGCCACGCGGTAGCCATGCTGCTTGAAGAACACGTCCATCTGCGCGCGTTCTTCCGGCGTGCGCCCGGCACGCAGATAGGGGTGACGCATCCACTGCGGCTTCAGCCCGCGCTCGGCCAGCAACGGCCGCAGCACCGCCTCGCCACGCAGGAAATCCTGCTGGAACGCAGGCACGCCCTTGGCGTTCAGGTCCATGTGCGAGTAGGTGTGGTTGCCCAGCACATAACCGGCGTCCAGCCAGTCGCGCAGCATCTGCACCCGCGCCGGCTGCACCTGCCCATCGATCTCTAGCTTGTTCTCGTTGACGAAGCCAACTACCGGCACACCCGCCTGGTGCAGCTGCGCCATCAGCGCTTCGTGCCGCGACTGCAGGTCCGGCGGAACGATCTCGTCCACCCGCGCCCAGGGCAGGTCGTCGATGGTCACCGCAATCCGGCGGTCCACCTCGTTGGCGTGTACCGCCAACGAGCACAGCAGCAACGGCACAGCACGCAGCAACCAACGCATCAGCACTTCCTTGCAGGGGCGAAGTGCGGACTTTAGCGCGATTGCGGGCGCGTGGTCGGTCACACCGCCTCAGGGGCTGGGCGACTGCACCTGACGTTCGCGCACGATCGCCCGCCACAGCATGAATCCTGCAGCCATTGCCACCAGCATCAACGCGACCAGCACCAGGGCAAGGTCATCGGGATTGCGCAGCAGCGGCGCATGCTCATGGGTGAGGATCTCGAACACCACTTGCTGCGCCTGTGCCAGCGGCAGCCGGCCCTGTTCGCCCAGTTCCACCAGGCACGCCGCTGGGGACAGCTTGGCCACGCTGGTCCACGCCATGTCGTACAGGTGCAATGCCCTGAGCGCCAGCGCCAGGATCGCGGCGTGCAGGGCCATCACCCCCCAGTTGGCGCGTCGCAGGCGTTCGGACAGACGCCCCAGACGGTAGACGCTGATCGACATCGCGCCCAGCAACGCCAGTACCACGCCTGCCATCGGAATCCACTGCAACGGTTGCCATGGTGCAAGCGCAGCGGACCGCGCCAGCAGCTGTTCTGCGACCTGCATGCGCGCGACAGGATCAGGCCCACCGCATGCGTCATCCACCGGCTCCAGCAGCAATCCCACGCGGTAGTGGAAGAAGCCGGCTGCAAGGGCTACCGCCAGCAGCGCCACGACCTGCAGTGCCAGCAGAATCGGGCCAGGACCACAGATACGACAGAAGCGGGCAGCAGCAGAGACCATCGGTTCATCCGTGACAACAAAGGACCATCCTAACCAAGCGCCCTGTGCTTGTCGGCTGGCGGATACGACAACCGCCGCGTGGTCCCGGTAGGATGTGGATGAGCATGGATGGTCGCATGTAGAGGTGTTGTGGATGGTCACGCTGTATCTGTGGGTGCGAACGCTGCTTCCGCTGCTGGCGTTCGTGATCGCGTGGATGCTGCTGTCGCGCCTGATCAAGGCCCGCGTGGCGCGCCTTCCACGGGTGCCCTTGAACCTGCCCGAGCACAGCAGCAGCCCGCGCAGGAAGGACCGGCGCATCTACGCGCGCAAGCTGCGGCGCAGACCGGGCCTGCGCACCGCAACGCGCCCGGCCACCGCGCCGCGCAGCTGGAACCTCGCGGCGGTGTTCGTTTCGTTCTCCGCGTTGATTGCCGCCGTGCTGGTCATGCCGGATGGCGCGCGCTTCCAGGTGCTGGTCGAGAGCCTTACGGGCTACCCGGCCACGATTGCTGAAGTACATGTTCCCGCTGCCGGGCAGCCCCTCGTGCTGCAGGCGTGGCAGCCCGCACTGGCGCAGCTGTCACGGCCGGTAACAATGCGCTACCCGATCGGGCGCACCGGCGGCCAGCATGACGCGCACGCCACGCTACCGGTACAGGTGAGGCATCAGAGTGATCGGCTGCAGGTGGCTACGGCCGCGCCGGTGGATTCCGAGCTGCTGCGTGCAGAGCTTGCGCGTTTGGCGGGGCTGCCGACGGAGGCAATCACCGTCCGCCAGAGCGAGATCTCACCATGGCTGGAACCCGGCTGGACGCCGCTGGACGGCATGTAGATGCGGGGCCAGGCCAGGCTGCTGTTGCAGTAGATCCACGCCATGCGTGGATGGGCACCGTGCGGGGTCGAGCACGGCTCGACTCTACAGATCAGGACCCGCGCGGCAGCTTCGCGGCCCACATGTTGTCCACCAGATTCGGATAACGCCGCCCATTCTCTTCCGCCCGCTGCCGCGCAGCCTCTTTCTGTGCAGGCGACAGCGGCTGCGAGGTCTGGCCCTTGGGGTTGGGCTTCTTCCACGGGGGTGTCTTGGTCTGGCGCATGGCCGCAGCTTACCGCTTCAGGAAGTTCAGCAGCGCCAGATTGAAGCGGTCCGCATGGCTGGTATTGCACCCATGTGGTGCGCCTTCCAGGATCACCACTTCGCTGCCCGGAATGGCCCGGTGCGTGCGCTGGCCCGAACCTTCAAACGGCACGATGGCATCGCTGTCACCGTGCAGGACCAGGGTTGGCACCGTGATCTTCTTCAGATCGTCGCGGAAGTCGGTAGTGGCAAACGCCTGCATGCAACCCAGCGCCGCCGTCTGGTCGGATTGATGGCAAAGCGCGATTGCGGCCTGGCGCTCATCCTCGGTCACCATCAGCTTGCCATCGGCGCTGAAGAAATCGCGGGTGAAGCCATCGAAGAAGGCTTCGCGGTCCTTCTCCAGACCGCTGCGCATTTCATCGGCCTTCTCCTGGGTGAGCGGACCTTCCGGATTGTCCTCGCCGCGCAGCAGATACGGCGGCACCGCTGCTGCAAACACCACGCTGTGCAGGCGCTCCTGCCCGTGATTGGCCACATACCGCGCAACCTCACCGCCGCCCATCGAGAAACCGACCAGGGTCACGTCGCGCAGGTCACGTTCCTCGATCACCCCGGCCAGATCCGCCGCCAGCGTGTTGTAGTCGTAGCCCTCGGCGGGCTTGTCGGAACGGCCGAAGCCGCGCCGGTCGTAGCTGATCACCCGGTGTTGGGCGTCGCGGAGGATCGACACCTGCGTCTTCCATGCATCGGCGGAAAGTGGCCAACCGTGAATCAGAATGACCGGGCGGCCGTCGCCACCAGTGTCTTCAACGTGCAGGCGGACGCGGGAAGCAGGCATGGGAGCTCCTGTGGGAGGGGAGGATTTCAGGCTATGGGCCGGCCCCTATCGCGACCGTGATGGAATCGCCGGCCGCCATGACACCGCCTGCACAGGGCACGCCACCCGGCCAATCCATGGATGCGGGCATTCACTCCCTGGAAATCCCGTTTCGTCGCAGGGCGGCTGCGGCCCTCGGAGCACCGTGCGAGCCTGCATGAATCCCGCCCTGGAGCCTCGCCATGCTGCTGCTCACCCTGCCCCTGCTGGCCGCCAGCCTCGCCGCCGCACCCGCGCCCTCCGATGACCTGCGCGAGCAGATCCACCAGGCCGACGCGCAGCTGTTCGCCGCCGCGTTCGACGACTGCGATGCCAACAAGGCCGCGGCGATGACCACTGAAGACATGGAGTTCTTCCATGACAAGGCGGGCAAGTCCGCCAGCAAGCGCGACGACTTCCGCCGCAGCGTGGCCGCCCTGTGCGAGAGCACCCGCGCCAACCGCACCCATCTGCGCCGCGAGCTGGTGGAAAGCTCGCTGCAGGTGTTTCCGCTGCACGACGATCGCGCCCTGGAGATCGGCGACCACCGCTTCCACGAGCGCGATGCAAACGGCATCGAGCACTGGACCGGCCAGGCCCGCTTCATCCAGGTCTGGCGCCGCGTGGACGGGCGCTGGCTGGCCGAGCGGGTGATCAGCTACGACCATCGGCCGGCGGACTGATCGCCGCGATGCGGTGGTTCACGGGCCGGTTCTATACTGCCCAGGTCCATCACGACCTACCGCTGCAGATCGCCCCATGGCAGAGATCACCCCCAACCATCCCGAGTACGGCCTCAACCAGCAGATCCGCCAGGGCGTGGCCGCCCTGGACGCGCAGCATGGCCGTCCGTTCGACCAGACCAGCGAGCGCCTGACCGCCAGCCTGACCGTGCTGGCCCGCGAGCAGGGCCTGCAGCAGGTCGACCACGTGCTGGTCAGCAACGCCACGGCCAACCAGCCGGCGGGACACAACATCTTCGTGGTACAGGGCGACCCGGCCAATCCGGCGCACCTGCGGGCGATGATGCCGACCGCAGTGGCGGCGCAGACGCCGGTGGAGCAGTCGATGCAGAAGCTCGGCATTGCCCCGCAGCAGCCGGCCATGGGGCAGCTGCCCGAACAGCAGGCCCGTGAGCAGGAACAACAGCAGAACCCAGCACACCGCCTGGGCTGAGCCGCCTCCAGCGTTACCAGCGGCCCACCGCGAGAACGTCGGCTCGCCGTACGCTTCCCGCCCTAGGCCATGCGCGGCCCGGACTGCTCCTGCACCTGGCGCTGCTGCAGCTCATCCTGCGTACGCGCCTGCCCAGACTGCGACAGCTGCTCAGCGCGCTCGAAGGAGATTTCTGCCGGTGTCTGCGCGGCCACCGCCGTTGGCATGCTGGCCCGCAACTGTGCCGGGTCGTTGCGCTCCCCCTGGACGATGAAGATGCTCTGCGCCACATCGGCCTGCGCGGTGCGATCGCTCAACAGCACATGGTCGACCTGGATCAGGCCATTGGCCTTGGCCAGCGCGTACAGGCTGGCACTGATGTTCTCGCTGGTGGCATCGAAGGCACGGCCCCGCTCTGCATCGAGCCGGGCCACGCCCTGGTGGATCTGCGAGAGCAGCGGGTCGTTGCTGTGCCGGGCCAGAAGATCACCGCTTCGTTCGCCCATGCCCTCGGCATCACTCAGCATGTGTTGCTTGAGACTGCGCTCCGGCAGGGGATTGGTTTTCCTCTGGTTGAGCTCGCTGTCCGGAAACGGCGGATCAATGCTATCCACACCGTGGATGTTGCGCAGCGGTCGGAATGCATCCTTGCCCGCCCCCTTGATGTCAAGAGGAATGCGAACATCCGGAAGAAGCTGGCCGGCGGGACCACCCAACGCGTTCACGTCGATGCTGCCTTTCCGCTGGATGCCCGCGTGATTCAGCGCTTCCCAAGTGAAGTCCACGCAGTTGTGGCGAACATCCTGATAGTGCTTGCTGAAACCGAATTTCTCCGGGTCCGAGCCGAACTGCTGGAGCTTCCTGTACTGATCTTCGCTGATCTCGAGGGTACGGGTGTAGCGCGGGTCTCTATAGACCGTTGCGTCATCCTCCATGATGGCGCCAGGACCATTCATGCTTCCGTGCTCCTTGGGAGCAAATCCATAGCTCTTCGCAGGCACGCCGGGTGCATGCAGGACGTAGAACATATGTCCTGGGGCGGACGTCTGCGGAACACCCTCAGCGTCGACGGCCTGCTTGTGCGTCCTGGGGTCGATCAGCGGTGTGCCAGGTGCAGCAATAACGATCTCTACGGTATAGCGCTGCTTGTCCATAAGGTGATTCTTTCGTTCCTTCCAATGGTAAGTGATTACTTGCCTGGCGGCCGGGCTGCGTGTACCCGCAACTGAGCCGAGTAATGCTGCAGTTCCGGCGAAGCCTGCGCAGTGCGAACCTGTACGCGATAGCGGGTATCAAGCTCCAGTGGCAGAGCAACCAGGCTCAGCGTGTATTGGCCGTCACTGCCCATGTGCGGCGACGTATACCGCCATTCGCTGGATGCATGCCATTCCGGAAGCTGTTCACCTGCATTGAGCACCCCGGCCTGATAGCTGTCGTAGGTGGGAACATCCTTCCAGGCATCAGTGCCCCATTGCTGCAGGGTCACCTCGAACGGGAACCTTGATGTGCCCACGTCAGGCTCGTCCGGCCTTCGTGTCCCTTGGCGCTGCAACTCCAGCTCCAGCGCATACGTGCGACCCGGCTTGAAGTTGCGGGCATTCGTCTCGAACTCGAACCGCACCGCCTGGCCGGGCTCGGCAACGATGATTGGCTTGACCAGATCCAGTGGCTCCGGCGCATCCGGTACGCGGCTGCTGCAGGCGCCGAGTGCGCCCGCCAGCGTGAAGACCAGGCCGGCGCGCAGCCAGCGGTGGATACCCAGCATGATTCAGATCCTTTGGCTCCCTGCCATGAGGTTCAACCCTAGCCGCCGGCTGCTGGCGCCGCAACCGGCCAATGAAAAAGGCAGGGTCTTCACCCTGCCTTCTTCACGCGGCTCGCCGCCGGGCGTGCCCCGGCGTCACCCCATTACAGCTGAATCCGCGCCACGCTCTCGTCAGCGCCCTTGTCATCCTTCTCGCCGTTCTTGATGCTCACGAACAACACGTTGTTCTTCGCATCCAGCGCCAGGCTGTTCGGGTGGGTCGGCACGGTGTAGGTCGCCACCTTCTGGTAGCTGTCACTGTTGTAGGCCGTCACCGTGCCCGCCTCGCGATTGGTCACGTACAGGCGCTTGCGCGGTGCATCCAGCAGGATGCCCAGCGGGCCGGCGTCGGTCGGGATGCTGGCCAGTTCCTTGCCGGTGCTGCGGTCGAGCACCAGCACGCGCTGGCCCGGATGCTTGCTGACCAGGCCGCTGCTCTTGGCCTGGTAGCCACGCAGGAATTCCGAGCCCTGGTCGGTCACGAACAGGCGCGTGCCGGCCGGGTCCAGCGCGATGTTCATCGGCTGCTCGGCGGCGATCCTGTGCTGCGCCACCACCTTGTTCGAATCGGTACCCACCACCACCAGGTCGGCCAGCAGGTTGCTGGTGTAGACGCGCTTGTTGGCCGTATCCAGTGCGAGGCCCGGTGCCTTGGCATTGCCCAGGCCATCAATGGTGTTGATCACCTTCAGCGTGGTGGTATCGATCACGAACAGCACGCTGCTCACGTCCGGCTGGCTGCTGTGGCCGGTCACGTACAGGCGGTTGGCCGCGCTGTCGACCACCAGCTCGCGCAGGTCGTGGGTGTAGGCGGCCTTGCCATCCTTGCCGGTCTTCTTCTCCATCAACTGGATGGTGCCGACGGCCTTGTTCTGCGCGGTGTCGACCACGGTCACCGACAGGTCCACGGTGTTGCCCACGTACAGGCGGTCGTGGGCGTCATCCAGCACCACGCCGAACGCCTTGCGCTCCAGCGGGATGCGGGTTTCCACAGCCAGCGTGGACGGGTTCAGGCGCAGCACCTGGGCCGGGCCGGCGTCATCGCCGAAACCGCCGGAGGAGGCCACGAACACGGCGTTCTGCTTCGGGCTGTAGGCCAGCTCGTACAGGCCCTTGGCCACGGCCTGGCGCTGTACGGCGGCGGTGGCGCTGGCGGCGGGTGCGTTGTCGGCGAATGCGAAGGGCACGCCGAGGCTGAGCGAAACGGCAACGGCCAGGGCGGCCGAGCGGAAGAGAGGATTACGGAACATGCGAGCGTCCTTGAATGGGCACGGGAGGGTGTCCTGGCTCGCTGGGCCGTACTGCGACGGCCCGACCTGCATCTGTCTGCGCGGGTGGGCTGGCTGGGGTTGCGGGGGAATGGTAGCAGGTGGGGGGCGTGACGTGCGCCGGCGCGCGTATGGCAGACGCGCGGCTTACTGCTCCTTCAACCGCAGCGAATCGGCCACATCCGTCTTGGCCGCCACTTCAGTGGCGATGCTGGCGCGGCGGTGCCCCGGGTCATTGCGATCGCCCTGCACGATGAAGATGCTCTCGGCGGCATGGCTGCTTTGGGTCGGCTGGCTGAGCAGCACGTGGTCCACGCGCGAGAGATTGTTCTGCTTGGCCAGCACCAGCAGGCTCGCGCTGATGCGCTGGCTGGCCGCATCGAACGGGCGGCCGTGCGCGGCATCCAGTTCGGCCACTTTCTGGATCAGCTGCGAGAACAGACGATGGTCTGGATGCGAGGGATCCAGCAGCGTGCCGGCCACTTCGATCGGCGTCGGTGGCGGCTCATCGCTGGCGCGGTCACCCTGGCGATGGTGCTCGGCCTCGCGCTCGGGCATCGCGTGATGGGTTTCGGCATTCAGGTCGCTGCCCGGGAACGGCGCGGCAATGCACTGGATTTCCGGCAGATTGAACAGCACCGCGAACTCGCCCAGGTTGCTGCCGCCATCCAGCGGTGCCGGCAGCGGATGCAGGCCCGCGTAATGCAGCGCTGCCCATACGAAATCGCTGCAACGGTTGATGGTGGCCGGGCGATCCACATCGAATTCGAACTCGGCCGGTTCCTCGGCGAAATCACGCAGGCAGCCGTAGTGCTCCTCGGAGATTTCCAGGGTGCGGCTGTAGTACGGGTCCAGATGTTCGTCGGCATCATCGTGGCGCACCTGCGCGTACTGCACGCCGGTGGGGGTTTCGCCCGGCGCCTGGCGCGGTGGTGCGAAGCCATAGCTGTGGGCCTCGTCGCCTGCTGCCACCTGCAGGTACATGTGGCCGCGCGGCGAAATGCCCCCGCTCTTCAGTGGGGTGCCGGGGGCGGCTAGGTACAGCGTTGCGGTGTAGCGTGTTGCCTGCTCCATGCCTGTTCAGCCTTGATGGGTGCTGCGGTCCTGCCCGGATGATGGCATAGGTGGGATGGGCGGTAGGTGGAGGACAAAGTTGGGGCCACGACTGGCATGCTGAATGTGTGAACCAGCGTGCATTCCGGCGGTGCCCATGTATCGTTGTATGGAGTAAGGCGGGAGTGGGCCGTATAGTTGGCGCATGTGAAGCAATGGATTTGCTCATGGACCTCATCGTGAGGCTGCCGACACTGTTGCCCTTGTATGAACGATTACGCGGGCCGTGCTTTCAGGCTCGGCCCGCTGTCGCGATTGGCTCGAAACCAACCATCAGCCAAGCAGACGCGCAAGGCCCACGCCCTCGCCTCCAGCAGCGATCCGACATGCTGCGGGCTTTTGAATCCCGCGATGTATCTCTCGTTGGCAAGGTCATCGACCCGATGTCGCACAGCATCAAACGCGACTGGGCTTTTCTGGCTACGGATGCCCTCCCTATTCTTGCGGACGCCGACCGACCCACTCAATCGGTCACTAGCAGCGGCCGCCCCACTAAACGCAGGAACTAAGATGCCCTTCCAATTCCAGGCCAAGCCTTACTCCTCGCTCGATCCGATCAGTGAAACGGAGATCCCTCGCCCAAGAATTGGACCGACTGTTCTGGCAGACGGTCGGCACGGGACCGAGTATCAGTTCGCCATCTATCGCGGAGATTCGCGCGTAGGCGGAGTCGGCTTCGACGGGTGGGATGAAACCACGCAGGACGAAGGATGCCCTTTCCACTGCTTCGTCTTTGACCTCAGGCATGCTCAGGTCATCCACGCCATGCTGGCATACAAGCAGACGCTTGGTAGCGGCGATGACGACTTCACCTATCTCAAAGGGCTCGCGCAAGGGTTCGTACTTTCATTCGCAGGCCGAACTGACAGCGATGAACCCCTACGCTATCTCGCGGTGACCAGTCCGCAGGCACTGATGGAATCGCAGATTCCGGCACCCGCAGACGTCGTCACGTTGGCCGACGGCTCCATCGTGCTGGCCAGCGTTGAAGTCCCGGCATTCGGCGCCTGAGGTCTATGCCATGAGCAAATTCATCTTCGATGATTTTGTGAAGACCACACTCGGCGGCGCAACCCAGGCCGGGAGTGGAGAAGCCCTGACTGCACAGCAGATTTCCGATGTCATCACCTATCTGAAATCACCGGGATCGGGCCCTACCACCAGCGTCAGCTTCGAACAGTATGTAACCGGCAACATGCAGGCTCACCCTCCGCGACTTCCGGATGGGATGGATTACCTCGCGTTCTCGGGCAAGGACGCCGCAAAAATCTCCAACTACACCAATGCAGAGGTGTATTCGAAGGATATCAACGGGAAGTCGGGAATAATTGGCGATACCCCATGGGGAAAGTTCGTCGATCAGCTAGCCAAGAACCCAGCTCACATCCCCGATCTCCAGTCGATGGAAGCTGGCCTCAGAAACGTGATGGAGTCAAAGGGGATCGTTCCCTTCGACAAGAACTATGTGGGTGCGCTCCAAGACATAATGTGGAACGCCGGCAGCCCAAAGTTCTTCGAGAACGCCATTGCTACGGGCAAGCCACTGATCGCTTTCGTGGATGGGGCGCCTCCCGATCGCGGTTTCAGTAGGTTCGAACTAGCCACCGCCCTCGATCACCCCACTGTCCGCATCAACGGCTACCCCATAAGCGCCTTCGGCCCAGAGCCGCTGGCCTTCGCAAGCCAGTCAGCCGCCGAGTACCAGGCACTTGAGCGCAGCCTCGCGCAGCATGCCACCACCAACAGCGCGCATCCCGTCGACGTCGCGCAGGTGCGCCTGCATCTCAAGCCCATCGATGGCTATGACGCTGTCAGCAAGACGCTCTTCGAACGACCGCTGCACGATTACAGCGCGTTGAACCTGAGCGAGATGTCGACCACGCGCGCGAACTGGGTCGCCGCGCATGCCAACCTGGGCACAGGGCCGCGCCTGTTCGCTGACTTGCCCGAACCACCATCGCACGCGCCCCTGCAGCCAGGGGCTCCACGCGGCCCTCCCCATGCGGCGACGGTTGCCGAAGCAGTGGCCGACGTTGCACCGCATAGCATGCACGCCGGAATCAACCCTGCCATCAAGGCTGCCGGCGTTGCGGGTGTCGCCCTGCTTGCGCACGACTTCGCGACCTCCGGGCACAAGTGGATTGAGCTGAACTCGCAGGGCAATGCCGCAGGCGCAGATTCCACCGCTGCACACTTCGTCGGCCGCAACGTCGGCGGTGCACTGGGCGGCTTTCTTGGCGGCGCCGGTGTCGGTCTTGCTTCGGGCTCGTGGACAGGCCCCGGCGCCATTGCAACGGGTATCGGTGGCGGCGTCCTGGGAGCCTATCTCGGCGAACGCTGGGCCGAGCAGAAAGACGTCGAACGCGTCTACTCCCAGGTCGATCCGATGGGGCGCACCTGGACACGCGACCCGGCCGATCCCAATGGGCGATGGCTACGAGCCGGCGAACAGCAGCAGGTCCAGAGCAGCGACCTCGGCACCGGCGTGGAAGTCCGCCCGGTGCAGACGGCACAGGGGGACGACGTCACCTTCCGCACCAGCTACGTTGCCACCGGCACCTTGGAGCGCCAGTTGAACTGGCAGGCGGCTCGGGCCTCTTATGAGTTGGGCCTGTCGAACCCGCCACCACCACAGAATCCCTACCGGCTGAACGCCAATGGCTTGGCCGAGCCGGCACGAGGCGCCTTCGAGACCGATCGCGCCTTTGTACGCGATGCCAGCTCGGGACAATGGGAACTTGAAATCAAGGAAATGGTGGATGGCCGAGTGCCCAACAGCCGCCACCTGCCCGTCTCGGCGGAGCAGGCGCAGGCGCTGGATGAACAGTCGCGCGCACTCATCGCCCAGAACGCGTCAAACACCAAAGCCGCGATGGCTGCGCGCTACATGGTTGCTCACGAGCAAGGACGTTGGAGCGACTTCGGCGACGCCAACAATCCATCCATTCCCCGTGCCGTTCAGGACGCGCAAGCCAGCGCCGACACGTTGAAGGCGAGTGATGGCAATGCCTATACACGGCAGGCGGACGGCCAATGGGTCAGCAAGGGTGTGATCTTTGACAGCGCCGCCAACCGGAACCTGAGCGACGAGCTGGAGATCACCTGGCAAAGCCAGAATGACGGTATCGCCGGGCTGCACGACATCGCCAGGCAGCTCAAGGACACCGCACAGGTTGCACACGAAGGTATTCGCGGCCAGGTGGATGCGCTCTACGCGCGCCATGGCATCGAGCGCACCGAGCAGCAGCTTGCAGCTACAGCCGTCGCGGTGGAGCAGACGCTGAATCTGCAGGGCAGAACAGGCGACGTGGTGCTTGAACTGATGCCAGATCCCCGCACCCACGCGCCCAGCGCAGAAAGTGCCATCGCCACGTTCGGTGACGCCGGCGGAAACCGGATGGTGCTCACCGGCACCACCACCATTGAGGACATTACGCGGGCTCAGTCGCAGCTTCGGCCTGAGGCTTCACTGGCTGCCCAAGGCGCTGCGCCTGCAGATCAGGCGACGACACCCGACGTGCCCGAGCTACGCATTGCTGCGTTGACTGCAAAGGAGCAGGACGCACACCGGCAAGCGCTGCAGGAGGCCAATCGTCAAGGCAGTGCGGCGGTGGATGCGCAGCAGGCAGCGTCTGCGGCCGTGCTGGAGGCGCGAGGGGTGCAGATCGACCCGGTTGAGGCACTGAAGGGCGACACTGACCTGCAACGAGGTGCGGCAGCCAGTGCTGTCGTTGAACCCGCTCGCGAGCCCACTCCGGCGCCCGCTCCTGTCATCGCCGCGCCCTCGGCGTCGATTGTTGAGCCAGAGCGCACGCGTCCCTCCCGTGAGAGTGAGCAGCCAGTAGAGAGTCGCCCTGAACGACAAGCCGATTCGGCGCAGCGTGCAGAGGATGCCGCTCGGCAGGACGTTCGGAAGGAGGAGCCGACACCGACTGCACCAGCAGTGGGCCCTCAAAGTGCCTCGCAGCATGAACCGACCGCAGAGCGGGCCTATGAGCAGGGGAATGCCTCGGTCGTAAGTACTGCGGGCAGTGCAGGCTCAACCCAGCCAGTTCACATGCAGGAGCGCAGGGCTGAGGGTCCCGCGCATCAGGGCGGTGCTGAGCCGCAGAAGCTTGCGGATGCACTGCCGGTGCAGCCTGCCGTCGCTACAGCTCAAGACAAAGCAGAGCAGCCACTGCCGCAACCTTCTGAGAGCGAGCAGGCCCCAAGGACCGCCCAGGAAGTCCCGTTGGATCTCCCAGTTCCGCCACTACCGGCCCAGGACAATCCAGAGCTGGAACCTGCAGGCCCCAGAACGGCTGACGTTGGCGGAGACGCTACCCGTCAGGCAGCGCCGCCATCTTCCCCTTCAGATGAGGAGCGCGACCTCCCTGAGCATGTAGCGCCGCCGTCGGCCGCTCTGACGGAAAGAAATCCAATGCAGCCCGGCCATCCCGATCATCCGCTCTATCAGCAGATCCGCGAGGGCGTAGCGGAGCTGGGTGCCCAGCACGGCCGAAGCTTCGATGCCACGAGCGAGAGGATGACGGCAAGCTTGCTGGTTCTGGCCAAGGACAATGGTCTGTCCCACGTTGATCATGTGCTCGTAAGCAACGCCACGGCGACGCATCCTGCCGGCCATACCCTCTTCGTGGTGCAGGGTGAGGCGAACGACCCCGCCCATCTGCGCGCTTCCATGCCAACGGCAGAGGCCGCGCAGACGCCGGTGGAGGAGTCACTGCTGCAGTTCGATTCGGTCAGCAGGGAGGCGCAGCAGCGCGCATTGGCCAATCAGCAGGAGCAGCAACTGCAGGATGAGCGAGCACAGCTGGACATCCAGGTGCGCGCGGCAAGCGCGGGGTGAGTGCCGGTATAGATGCTCTTGTTGGCCGAATCCAGCGCCACGCCGAAGGTCTTGCGCTCCAAAGATGTACGGGTTCTCGACATTGGCAGCACGAGAAAGTGGGGCGCGCCGCCATGGCACGCCCCCCCCCACAAACTACCTGCGTCGCCGGGTTGGAGAGAAGCATGGCGCGGCCGCTGCAACACGTTCGCGCAACTGTGCACCGAGTACATCTTCAGGGTCGCACTCCGGCAGAATCTCGCCATGCAACTGTGATCGCAGCGTCTGCCAGCGATACTGGAGCACTCTCCACTGCCGCTCGTCATAGGTGCCTTCAAACACCACCGGACGCACCTGGATGCGCGGCATCGAATCGGTACCCTCGGGACGTTCAATCGCTCTTTCCAGCAACTGCTGCCACAGGCTGCCCATCCGATCCACCCGTCCGATCTGCTGCTCCACCACGGCCGGGTTCCATTCCAGATGCAGCAATACCACGGTGCGGCACGCCAGATGCAGGTTGAGCCCCTCACGCCCCACCTGCGACTGGGCGATCAACACCTTGGGATTCGCATTGGCGCGATTGAACGCCAGCTGCAGCAAACGGCGGGTGCCCGGTGCAGTGTCGCCATTCAGTTGGCGCGCGAACCCGCCTTGCCGATACGAGTAATCCTCCCTGAACCGCTCAAGTGTTTCGCTCCACGTGTTCTCGCCGCGGCATGCATCGTCAACGCTGCCTTCAGCATCATCGGTCAACGGATCCAGGTTGGCAGCCGCCTGCATAAGCTCAACGAACGCAGTGGCCAGCTGCACTGGTGTCGGGTCTTCGGCCTCACCCTCCAGATGATCGGCCAAAGCACGCGCCACCACCGCCATTGCGCCGACTGCGGATGAGGCATCACTGCCGGGTTGGTGCTCATCCTCGAGCATCTGCAACGGCACGGTAAAGCGCGCCCCAAGCAGCGGATCCAGCGAAGTGAAGCCTTCCTTCAGTTTGCGCAGCAAGCCTGTACGGAAGCGCTGCCGGCTGTTCTCGAGCTCACGGTAGCCAGACTGCAGCTTCTGTTCGACCGCCTCCAGGTCGGCCTCGCGGTGGAAAAGCTGCCGATGCGCCACCTGCAATGCCACACGGTCCTCGTGACTATGGAGGCCACTCTGCGGCCACACCTTTCCTTCGTCCAGAGCACGCAGCATCGCCCGTGCGTTGAGCAGGTGTTGAAGGGCGTTCATCGGCGCACGGTAGTGGCCGAACACGAGCACCTTCTCATTCACGGCAACGCTCTCGATGGCGTCCACCGCTGCAAGCAATGCGGGGTGGGTATAGGGCGCCCCACTCCCCGGCGCGGCTTCGCGCACGGCACGTTGCATGGCCCTGTGCCACCACTGGGTACGAGCCATTCGCTTGCTGGATGCCACTACATCATCCAGCGCCGTCTCATCATCCAACGCCGAAGAACTGATCTCCGGCTGCAGAGAGGCTTCCTCCTTTACCGCGTCGATCAACCCACTGATGCCGTGGCCATTGCCCACAGTCAGACGGTGCCGCTTGGCGCGGTTGTCCAGCACTCGCGTTGAGGTGAACGACAGCGCCTCAGCTGCACACACCGCACGCATCCAGGGCTCGGATGTCGTGGCCGGATCCATCCTCACCTTGATTGGACGGACTTCGCGATAGTCCTGCCCCGCCGGCGTTGCGTGCTTTGAGAACCGCTGAACCGTAGGGTCCTCGCGCTTGTCCCGGCGCAGCAGATAGGGATCCAGTGCATCGCGGTAAGCCGCCGCTGCTGCCAGGTAGGCTTGCTCGTACTCCGCATTCAGTGGTGAACGGCGCAGATCAACCACACTGGCCACGTACTTCTTGATGACATCCACGGGCGGCTTGGCAACACCGATACGGTGCAGGCTCTGCTCCCACTGCGATGCGTCCAGCTCAACCGGCGTTGCGCTCATCGCAAGGCAGCGTGCAGAACCGCTGCGCAGTAGAACATCGTCCAGTAGCGTAGAAAGCAGGCTCTCCTCGTTCCGGCTCTTGTGCGCCTCATCAATGATCACAAGGTCGAAGGCTCCAAGCCCCAACCCCGTCACCTGATCCACGGCACGACGCAGCACGCTTCTAGCGGCGTGGTTTTCACCGTTGGCAGCTTCGCTCCATGCTGGCAGCTCTTCGTGGATGTCATGCAGCAGCGTCCCCGAGGGCGACGCAGAGCCGGCCATCGACAGATTTTCGATGATCGCCCCTGCTGCACGGGACACGCAATCCATCAGATCCTGCTCAAATTCCCCGTAGCCGTTCGGCCACCGCTTGCCAAGTACTTCCTTGCGATAGCGCGCGAGGGTTGCCGGCAGCAGACTCCAGCGATAGTGAGCCAGCTTCCCCGGTGCCCATCGATTGAAACTGTGCGATACCAGTACCAGCTTCTCCTGCAGCCAGGGCCGCTCAGTGCCAGCCCCGTCCCAGGCCTGCAGAAACTGCCAGTAGCTGCGCAGCAGGGCCGGAGGTTGCTGGCCCACCAGCGCGAACTCGCGCCGCCATTGCTCGTCCAGGCCCGGAGGAGCAACGACGACCACTCGTCCGCCCGCAGCAATCACGCAATGGGCCAGTGCTACTGCGATGCGTGTCTTGCCCATACCGACCTCGTCGGCAAGGATCGCGCCGTTGTTCCGAAGACGTGTGCACAGGGCACGCAGGGATTCCCGCTGACCTTCAATCAGTCCCAGCCGCCTTCCCACATCCGACCTGCCATCGCCGAGCAGCACTTCGGCCTGCGCGGCAACCTCTTCCCAGCTGATCATCTGCTTCATTCCAGGCCCTCCAGCGATGCCAACCCCGCGGTTCCCCATGTGTCCGAGATCACCTGCAGGGCAGCCTCATAACGTTGCCCATGTTCGCTGTGCATGTCTTCAGCAAAGGCGGGGCGGAAAGGTTCTGCATGCAACGGCGAGAGCGGATCCAGCCCCAGGGCGACGAACTTCGCCACTGCGGGACTATGCCGGGTCTGGCACAGGGTCTGCTGCAGTCGCTGGCACCAACGCGGCCAGTCAGTCACTGGCACTCGTACCTGGCGGTCGGCAATGCGCTCCAGCAACCCCATCATCTGGCGGATGGCGGTCTCATCGCCCACCGCAGCATCGGACACAGGACGCGGGGACCTGCCGTTCGTCATCGGATCACGCGGAAGTGGATCTCCCAAACCTTCCTCTTCTTCGTCTCCTTCAGGATCAGGCATGCCCGGGAAGGCCAGCAGCTGGCTTTCCGCATGATCCAGATCCAGATCGCTCAGAGGGGTTGCGGCGACACGCCCATCTGCATCCACCACGGGAATCACCGCCTCGCGGACGACACCACTCCCGGCCCAGCGCACACGCACCATGCGCGGCACCCCACCTGGCCATGCAAAGCCTCCATCCACGCACCTGCAGGGAACACATGCGTCGTCCAGCACCTCGAACGGCGTATCCAGATCGTCATCCTGATGCGGCAGCAGCAGAAGTCCGTCTGCCGCCCTCCATTGGAGGAAGGCCACCGGTGCGGCGTAGTACTCGCTGGCCGGTGGCTGCCATGCCTCTCCGGCCGACACCCCTGGTGCGCCTGGCACCAGCAGGTCACCGGCGATGGGCAGCGCATCCTGCAGGTCCAATGCCAGCTTCGCGCGCGACCGTGCACCCCAACTGGCCTTTGTCTCGAACAGCAGCATCCCGGCTTCAGCGTTGCCGCCCTCGGGCGACATCGGCAGCATCATGCCGGCCGGCGTCAGATTGCCTGAGCCCAGGTACACCCACACATGGGCCCAGTTGGAGCCGTTGCGCTCCGCCCGCGCCGCCACCATGAACTTGGCGTGCAGCGCTCGCCCCCTGTAGGCATCTCCGATGACGTCGGCCACCTTTGCGGCATGCACGTGGATGGGATGTTCGGGATGCCGCGCGAGCTCGGCAATCGAATGCGCGATGGCCTGGCAGGCGGTGGGGTTTACGTGAAGTTCCAGCGCTGCGCGTTTATCCAGCAGCCCTCGTAACTTGAGCTTCTTTACGATCTGCAGTGGCACGCTGGCACACGGCGGCGCGCCGCTTTTGCCAGGCAGCCCTGGCGATTCGAAGAATCCCGATCCCATCGCCAATCGTGTGGCCTTTGGCTTGTCGTGCCTCTCAACCACATTGAGCACACCCCCAATCAGGCTGCGCGAGCGGTTATGGACGAAGCGGGCCCTACGCTCGCGCAAGGCCGGCTGGTACCTGGAGCAGACAGCAAGCCAGGCGGCAAGGTTGGCTGCAGCTGCACCAGCCCCCATTGGTGCCGGTGCTTCCAGCAGACGGGTATCGTGCAGGCCAATCAGCCATTTCAGCCAATCGCGGGCGGCGATGATGTCCACGCATTCCTGGGACAAGGCATCACCCAGCGTCGCACTGTCCACCTCGACCTGGCAGGAAAGGTCCAGGCTGTCTTCCACGGTCTGGCGCGTCCAGTTGCCGGTGGATACCACCAGCCGCACGCACCACTTTTCAGGTTCGCTCTGGTGGCGGAATCCCAGCAGGGCCACCTTCGCGTGCAGAAGACGGAATGGAATGGGGCTCCGGCTCTCGTTCCTCAGCGGCAGATGTGCCAGCCCGGGTACGGCCGTCGGCAGCAGTGCGGGCTGGCGTGGGTCCAGCATGAGCGCCAGGCGCACTTCTCCAATGGCCTCGCGCTGCGACTTGCTCTGGCCGGTGAAGCGATACGCGGCCTCGTTGAGGAAACTGGCGTCGGCAGAGAACCCGCAGATCCAGCCGAACTCGCCGGTATGGTCGGCAGGAGCCTCGAAGTGCTTCAACAAGGAAGGACGAGGTGTAGCATTACCACTCATGCTGTCGCCTCCGAGGCGGCGTTGCGGGTCGTGATCGCCTCGTCCAGTTCGCCGGCAAGATCCAGATACAGCAGGTGCAGGTTCTCCACGCGATAGGAGATGCCCGCCGGAAGCGGCAGGCCATTGCGCCCCGTCTCGGCAATTTCCTCATCTGCGCCCTGCTCACCTTTCTCCACCACAGGTGGACGGCCGCTATAGGCCGGTCCCGGGCGCGCGCAGTCGTCAACCAGGCACAGCACCTGATCATCACGTCGCAACAGCGCGCGCAACACGTCGGCCTCTGTACCCACGCACTCACTACAGAATCGGTTGGCGTCCTCGTCGAAGTGGTTGAGCGCCAGGAAGCTCTGCGCGTGCACGGCCAATGCCTGCAATGCCTGACGCACGGCGAGTGGCAGTGTCCCATCCACCTGCAGGAAACGGCGCTGCCGCGCGTCAAGTTCGACTTCGACACTGTCCAGCACCGCCATTGCGGCATTGCGGACGTCGACAAGCTTCGTACCCGCGCGCAGGTCGTGCCAGTGCGCGGCATCCAGCTGAGCCGGTCCCTGCACGTCGTCCAACGACGCGATGCTGCCCGGCTCGGCGTGCAGGCAAGCCATCCAGTCCCATGCGGCTTTCCGCCGCTGGCATTGTTGTTCCGTGAGGGTCGCTCCCTTCAGGAGCGCGTGCCGCAACCAGTGCCGGGCATCCTCATCCAATCCTTCCAAGGGATTCAGCGCCGCAACGACGCCGGCACTCTTCCAGCGGAGTGGGCTGCCCATGACCCAGTAGCACAGGTGGTCGACCAGGCTGTTCTTGCCCACCGAAAGGTGGCCAATGCTGGACCTGAGGAATACATCCGCCTCTTCGCTGCACTCAAACGCGTTGAACCGAACGCTGGGAGCCAACGCCAGGCCGAGCGAAGGCAGTGCCTGCGCGGTGGACATGCGCATCGGCTGCGATACGTAATAGCTGGACCGGGATGCCTGCTTGAACGAGGGCGCCGTTGTATCACGGGAAAGCTTCTGGCGGCCACGCATCCGCCAGTCCGGGCGCCATCCGTTGTGATGGTAGCCGATGGTACAGGCCACCGCCTCGATGGCATTGGCGACCTCGATATGCGACTGCCGGATGTTCCACGTCCTGAGCCGCTTGGCCACTGCCATTGCCAAAGCGGCATACAGCGCCTGACGCCCATACCAGAGTCCGCCCAGGCCCGGAACCGCCAGTTCGTTGAAACGGCGCACCGCCCTGCCCAGCCCGAGGGTGCGGGTGCGCCGGTTGCTGGGTACCCGGTCCGGGCCGAGCAACCCCCAATCACTTCCTGCCATCATTCTTCCTTTCATGAACCCAGTGAATTGATCGCACTACGCAATGTTGTTGGACGAACGCGCCGCTGGCAGCGCCGTATCTGCATACGTAGCAGCCAGCAACTGCACATCAGCCTGCATCTCCGCCCGCAGCGACGCGGGCTCCAGCACCTCCACCTGGCTGCCAAAGCCACGCAGCCACCAGCGCAGCGGCTGGTCCAGCGATACCGTCGCCACCACCTCCACCTGTGCTCCATCAGCCAGCTCGTGCAGGGCCTGGTCTGCAGACAACGGCGTTTCGCGAAGATGCTCTGCTGCGGCGCTCGTAAAGCGGGCCATCAACCGCACTGTGCCCTGGTCTTCGTAGCGCCCCGCCCTATCGGCGTACACGGCGAAGTCGAAATCCTGCGGCACTACGCAGGCGGCAGCCTGCACCTGAGTTTCCGAAAGACGGTGCAGCGCCAGCTGGCGGATGTCCTGATAGCCATCGAAGGTGCAGGCCAGGTAGTGCACCTGTCCACGAATGATCAGACCCAGCGGATGGATCAACGCGCGGCGCCCCTCGCGTGCTCCCTTGGAACGGTAGATCGCTGATAGCTGGCGACGCAGTGCCAACGCCTCATGCACATCATCCAGCACGTCGGCGTCCAGTTCAGGGGCCAGAAGGGTCTTCACCGAGGGCTGCACTGCGGTGCGCTGATGCCAATCCTTCCAGACACCTGCCGCCAATTCCCTGCGTGCCATCTGGAACAGAGGCTGCAGTTCACGCTGTGTTGCAGCGGGAAGCAGCGTTTTCAGGTGTTGCTGCGCCAGAAGCAGGGCCATGCCTTGCGGTACGCTCAGGCGCGGCATGAAGTCGAAGTTGGCGTCCTTGTGCCAGCTCCAGAGGAACGGACGCGCGGTTTCGTCCACCTCCAGCGGGAACGTCCCCAGCAGATTCTGCAGGTCGCGCTCGATGGTGCGCTTGCCTGCCCTGATACCACGCTGCGCCAGCCCCTCGCACAGCTCTCCCGCAGTGATGTGGCGCGGAGCGCGCGGGATCATGCGCAGCATGTGCCATTGCCGCTGCAGGGTATCGGTACTGTTGCGTGACACGCGGTTCTCCTTGTCGATGGCGTGCGTCATAGGATCGTCCGTGCTGCGACGCCGGCTGTCGCAGCCGTGCGCAGAATGGAAGACCACGGAACGACAGCGGGGCACGGATGCCCCAAGGCTGCACGCAATGACCCCACGAGGAAGATCATGTTCAGGATCATCGGAGCAACGGTTGTGTACGGATGGGCGCTGTATGGGCTGGGTCGCTGGCTGAGCGAGCAGTACAACAACGCTGACGAAGAATGAGTGCGGCTGCCATGTGGGGCCGCACGCAGCACTGGACCTACAGCTGCAGCCACTGCAGCTGGAAACGTACGACCCCACCTTGCGGAGACGTGCGCATCAAGGGCTTCAACCATTTCACCCACTGCCCCAACTGCCAGTCGGCACCGGTGGCGTGCCGTCCTGCCTCCACGCTGGACAGCCTGTTTGAGGGGCTGCCCGAAGCCTGGCTGCGGGCAGGCAAGCGCTGAAAGCTGCGACATGGCTCAGCTACGGCTGCCGTCCAGAGTAAAGAACACTTCCACCCTGCGATTGCGCGGGTCGGATGGCGGCACCTCGGCCAATGGTCGCGAGTCGCCATAGCCGGCCACCACGATCCGCCGGGCAGAGGTGGCATCCAGCGTCCCCAGCAGGGTCTTGCGCGCCTCGCGGGCGCGCGCCGCCGAAAGCGTGAAGTTGTCGTCGTAGACGGTGCAGAACCGCGCGAAGTCGGTGACAGGGCGCTTTACCGGTGCATCATCGGTATACCCTTCCACGAAGATCCGCCCTGCGGGGTGGTCGCGCAGGAAGGTTCCCACCTGTGCTTCCACCGCCTGCATGGCCGCACTGGCGGCAGGCGTTACACAGGCACTTCCCTGCGCAAACACACCATCACGCAGGGTAATGCGATGGCTGGCCACGTCTACGCTGATCAAATGCCCTGCCCCCTGTGTACCCAGGGTCCCCTGCACCTGCTGCAGCAGCTCGGCCACCGGGTTGCCAGTGGCGGCATCCAGCGCAGCCAGGTCGCGCTGGTGCTGGGCCTCGGCGAACTGCCGCTGCAGGACGACCACGGCCAGCATCAGCATCACCACCGCCAGCACGCCGGCCATCAGGTCGGAGATGGCCACCCATTCGTTGGGCTTGTCCTTCATCCGGCCAGCTCCGCCTCATCCGCCACCTTGGGTTGGACCAGGCGACGGAGTTCCACATTGAGTGCTTCCAGATTGTCGGCCTGGCGCCTCAGCAGAACATCGGTACCCTGGTGCGCATCTACCACGCGCTTGGCGCCTTGGATCACTACCTCGCGTAGCTGTTGGCCTTCATTGCCATCGCGCTGCATCGCCGCCTGAACCTTGTGCAGAGTCTCACCCACCAGTTCCAGGTTGGCATGCGCGACTTTCAACTGCGCCCCCACTTCCGCCGCGCTTCGGGCCGCGGTTGAAACCGCCTTGAGCCCGGTCTTGATCTTGATGCTGTTGGCCTTGATGTAGTTCGTCGACTTCGCGATGCTCTCCTGAGCCGCATCGGTGACGAGCTTGAGCGACTCGAGCCCCTGCTGCTGCCTGTGCGAAGACGTTTCGATGCTCTTCGAAACCTCTCCCAGGGTCTGCTTTGACTCTTCCGTGAACATAGCGATCGAGCTGCTCAAGCCACTCGCGATCGTCCCCAGATTACCGGCCATGGCGCTGACGCTGTCCCGCAGCGAGGTATCCATGCGCTCAATGGTTCCTCCCAGCTCTTCCTTGATTGTTCCCAGCGTGCTGCGTACGCCGTCGTCGAAGGCTGCGATGACGCCAGACACGTGCTCGGCCGCATCGTTCATGTTGGAAGCTGCGGCCGACATGGTATCGGCGCTGTGCTGGATGGAAACGCTGAACGCCTTCTGCGCGGCAGTGAACTCCATCAGCACCTGCTGGGTATCCAGCGCAATATCGTTGCCCTGCTCCTGCTTGGCGAGCAGCGCTTCCAGTGCCTGTGCAGCCTGCTCGGCCACAGCGCGTTGCGCAGCTTGACCGGCCTGCATGCATTGCTGCAGCTGCGTGAATGCTTCGCCAAGCATCACCGTCAGCTGCTCCGCCGCAACACGGTCAGCCTGCAGCCGCAGGATGCGATCCTGGTCCAATGCCGCGATGAACTGCAGGCCCAGGGCCTGCACGGCCTGCTGCATCATATCGGCCGTACTTTCATGATGCGCCAGGCGCAGGCCGCGATCCTGCTGCAATCGCTGGTCCAGCGAACCATCCATTTGCACGGCGACTTCGGACAGCGCATCCTGCATGCGCTGGCTGCGTTGCTCTTCAAGGTGCTCGCCGGCAAGCCGGGCCCTGTCCATCTCCAGCTTCATGCGGGCGATCACCCACTGCTGCCGCTGGGTCTCCCGCCCCATGCCGGCCAGTACCAGCTTCACCAGCAGGAAACCGAGGATGCCCCAGGTGGAGGTCCTGAACTTGGTGCCCAGGCCCCCCATCATTTCCAGCAGGTTGCCCATGCCGCCATCAAGCGCGTTCTGCGCGTTGGCGTTGCGCAGGATGGAAGAGGCACTATCCAAGGCAATACCCAGGCCCACAAAGGTACCCAGCAGTCCGAAGATCAGGAGCAGGCCCGGCACGATCTCCGCATACTTCTCCGGCTTGGTGGCAACTGCGTCGCACACATCGTTGAACGAACCATGGTCTACATCCAGTCCGGTATTGCCGCGCCCCGCGCCTTCCCAGTTGGCCTTCCAGTTCCCAGGCCGTGCAGTACGCCACACCCCCACAAGGGTCGCCACTGCGGCACCGAGGATGATCGTGAAGAAGGCCAGCTGGAACGGCTCGCTGAAATCCGGCTTGATGAAGTCAACGACGTGCCCCAGCATCAGGCCGCAACCTCAACCAGGCGCTGCACGCGCTCCAGGCATTCATCTTCGAAGATGTTGGCGAAATCGATGATCAGTTCCTGCTGCCTGGGCGTGAACTCGTTCCACTGCTTGCCCTGCTCAGCGCCTTGGATGATGAGCTCACCAACCTGCTGCCCGGCATCGGTCAGGTAGCCCATTCCAGCTGCCTCAAGCTCCTCGGCGGGGCGCTCGAGTACCTGCAGGAAGCCCTCAGCCGCATGCAGGTACTGGGACAGCGCCAGCTTTTCCTCCGCCAAGTCGTCGAATGCCTTCTGCTCAAGCGGTACGGAAAGACGGAGAACATCCAGCTCAGCCTGGTCGGCTTCATCAAGGCGCCCATCTGCCGAGATGGAGAGTTCCGCCTCCAGCCGGCGGAGCTTCACCTGCCTGGCGGGCAGCGTTTCATTCATTTCCTCCCACTGCGCTTCCAGTGCCTGATTACGCATGTGCCAGGCAGGCAGCATTTCCTCGAAGGCGAACGGCAGCAGGCCACGGCCATGTCGTCGCTGCAGCAGGTCGTCCAGCGCCTGCGCATCCTCGCTCGACAGGGAGGGATCTGCATTGAGCAGATCGGACGCCACGCGCACCAGGAAGATGTCGTCCGCATCAATGCGGCTCTCCGCATCCACCGTCGCAAACCGTGCATTCGCTTCCTTCAGCAGCTTCTGCGTAGCGCGCAGGCGCAGGAAGTGGTCGACGTCGACAACCTCGCCGGTCTCCACCAGTGCATTGACCTTGTCCTGTGCAAGCACCAGATCATTGACCATCGCCACCACCGACACCGCGTGGGCCTGCTCACCGCTGAAGCTACCGGCAGCATCGCGGAACTTCTGCTGGTACTGCTCGGCCTGGGCACGCTCCGCGGCATCCAGCTCCACCTTCCCACCCTGCTCCATCGCCACGTTCATTCGCTTGGCGAGCTCGATGGTCCAGCTCACTGCCTTGTCAATCCAGTGCAGCACCGGGGACTTCTCCAGTGCCAACAGTGCATCAACGGCAAGAGCAACGTTCTTGATCAGCGGATGGGAAGCACCGGCCTTGTGCAACAACGCCGTGGCCTGTTTCACGTAAGGGCGCGCGGTCTTCCACAGATCCTTGGCCTTGGCGACGGTCTTCTCGCCGTCCTTGGCTACCAGGGTTACAACCTTGACCGCGGTTTTCTTGACTACTTCCCAGGTCTTCTGTGCGGCACTGGCAACCGTCTGTGCCGCCGTGCTGACGAAGCGTGCGGTTGCCGCAACTGCGTTGGTGAACCATCCCATGGCTGTGTTCCTTTGGTGGTAGAGGAAGGGCGTGCTTACACGCCGAGAAGATCGCGGGCCGCCTGCGCGGCGGCAGGTAAAGACGCATTGCGCCCTACCTGCTGCTGTGCGCGCTGCACGTCACTGATGGCCTGTTGCAGGTGCGGCCAGCCCAGCTTCGCCAGAGCGGGGTGGCTGTCTGCATCCAGCAGCGCTTTGGGCAGCGCCAAGCGCAGGCAGGTGCGGATGTCGCGCCCTGAAAGACCATGCGAAGCCTCGGCGGCCTGGCCCAGCAGAGCCGCCCGTTCGTCAGCCAGCGGAATACCGGGCACCAGCATGCGGTCCCAGAGCGCATGGCGGGCGAGCCTGTCAGGCAGATCGAAGTGGATGTGATAGCTGATACGGCTGCGGAAGGCCTCGTCGTAGTTGCGCGCGAAGTTGCTGGCGAACACCACGATGCCTTCGAAGCGCTCCAGCTCGATCAGCAGGGTGGAACGCATCGCGTTGACTTCGTTGTCCACGCCTTGTGTCACGTTGGAAAGGCGGGCACCGAGCAGCGTATCGGCTTCGTCGAAGAACAGCAGCGAGGCACTGTCGTGGGCCATCCTGAAAGCGGCCTGGATGTTGCGCGCGGTTTCGCCCATGTAGCGGCTTTCCAGCTCGGCAATACCGATGTGGTGGAAGCCCAGCCCCAGCGTGCCGGCCAGAGCCTCGGCAGCCATGGTCTTGCCCGTGCCCGGCGGACCATGGAAGTTGATGACGCTGCTGCGGCCGAGCGGATCAACGGCCTCGAATCCCCATTCGCGGTAGATGGTGCGATGGTGGCGGATGCGGGCCAGGCACTCCTGCAGCTGTACGCGCGTCTGCGCGGCCAGGACTACGTCCTTCTCCAGCGAGAAGCGCGGTTGACGCACGGCCGGCAGCGCATGATCCGCCGGCACAGGCGGCGGTGTGCGGTGACCAGCCCGGCTCATACCCGGACCTTCCAGCGGTGACATCCCGTCATCAACATCTTCCCGTGTCCTGCTGGCCGGCAACAGCGCCGGCCCAGAGCGTGCGACAACCCTGCGACAATGCACGTCGCAGGGCGAACCTGAGGTCGGTATCGGCAGCCCCACGAGGGACTTGAGCCCATTTGGAATGGCCGTACCTGGATGAGGCTACGAGCTACTGCCAGCGCGCTGAGGACGATCAGGACCGCGTCAGGCGTGACACGCTTCGAGGGGTAAACGATGGCATTGTTCTACCGCCGGGAGCATTGGTGGGCAATCAGAAAGCTATGAAATGTGGAGAAACGGCGCGGCTGCATCCCATCCTGTGAGATGCACCACAACCATCCTTCCCCTCCCCCGCTGGAGGATGGCCGTGACCAGAATCGACCCCGCATGGCTGGAAGCCTTCGAGAAGGAACTTCTCCACCTGTTCGCCATCGACCATAACGATGCCGGCATGGATGAGTACCTGCTGGGCTGCTACGCAGACCTGCCGCCGCGCGAGGCTGCACTGGCGTTCGGCAGCGACTACGACCTGGAGCGCGACGATGTGCTTTGGCCACGGCCGGGCGTGCCTATGTAATTCACGCAGCAGTCCTCCAGGCCGGCATTCAAGGCAAGCGATGACAATGGATGGCCGCTAAGCTGGCAACGCACCGGAATGGAAACCACGCATGCTCCGTTTCAACACCGCCCTGACACTGAACCTCGTTCTGATGCTGCTGGGCGCTACACCTGCAATGGCCATGGCGGCAGACCTGCAGGTTTCCACTGAAGTGTTCGTAGAGGCCGGTGACAACCCCACCTTCAAGCTGCAGCAGGCGCCCGCCGTTGTGTATTCAAAGGCCCTCGCCACGCCGCCCGATACCTTCCTGCAGGCCCCCATGGCGGTGCTGTTGATTGCTCAGCTGGATGAGTTGGGCCACGTTTTCAACGTGATGGTGGCGCGGTCCAGCGGACTGCGGGAGCTTGATCGTGCGGCCCTCACCGCAGTGGACCAATGGCGCTTTGATCCGGTCGTGGTTCAGGGCGTCGCGCGGCATGCACGGGTACGGGTCCGTCTGGCCTTCGTGCCCACGGCCGAGGCGTCGCCCGGCTGAACTGCTGCTCCAATCTGTCGCAATTGGTCCTAAGCCATGGCCCCGGCTGCGGGCTTTCCTGCGCTTGGAGCCAATAGCGGCAGGCCCTTCAAGACCGTTGCAGCGCAATCGCTTGCCGGCTTAACACCGTGTGCGACAATGCCGAAAGCGTCAGGACTGGCGATCGCCGGTTCTGCAGTTTCTTGGCATTTGGCAGTTGCGCGGGTATCTCTTGGCGTGCCACCGGAAAAGGGTGGCGCGGGACTCGAAAACCCGTGTTTATGCCAGCTGTATGCGCTTGCCAGCCGACGTCACCTTTTATGTGGCGTCGGCTGGCAATCCGTTCGCGTTCCATGGCGGGCGGTGCGTGGGGGTCTTCGGACCCGCCGGTCTGGCATTTACCGGTTTTCGAGCCCGCACCGTCCGCCACCTTTATTGGTGGCGCTGCTATCTGTCCTGTACGGAGCATTGCCATGAACACATCGGACTTCCGTTCCCTGCACGCGCAGTACGATCCGGACAACGCCGAACCCGAGCGCGAACCGCCTGTCGATCCCAACGCCTTCGTCGCCACGCTGCACCGCATCGGAACCGGTGCGGCTGCGGATGGCCAGCCTTGGCCAGAGCGGCATCAATTGCCTGGGCGGTGTCTTCAGCTAGCGGACGCGGATTGCGCGCTAGCCGGGCTGCGCGTGGTGGCGGAGCTGATGTTGGCCGCGGAGCGGACTCGGCAGAATGGCGCGCCTGAGGAGTACCTGGGGGATCGGGTTATGGAAGGGTTGAAGATGGCGTGTGTGGCGTTGACTGCGCAGGCCAGTGCTTGCCTGCAGGTGCGCGGGTAGAACCTGCATTGTGGTTTATGTGCGCTGCGGCTGTGCTGACGCAGCGCCGTCCATGAGGTTGCCGCCCGTAGTTGTCACCACCACGCTCATGGTGATGGGCGTAGTTCAGACTTATGCGGAAGGAGGCTGAGGCGTTTGCGAAAGCGCGTAGGCCAAGGGTTGGTGGAGAGTTCAGGGGTGTGAGTGAGTGGTACTTGAGCTGCGGGCGGATGGGAGGCCGGTGATGCTGGTGGACAATCCTTCGATGCAGCTAGTGGTTGCGCTTGCCGAGGATTCCCGGGAGCGCGCTCCAGATCTAACGGATCTGAAACAGCAATGGCGGCTGCGGACGCACCCGGACTGGCGTGGAGGCCAGAACTTCAGGCCACTCTGATGTTGCCGGTCGGACAAACAAGCTGCCTCCAGGCGGCCCCAACCCTCCGGTGACTGCGAGCGAAGCACCTTCGTCCCTTCCATAGACCGAGCAAAGCGCCATATACGACAGCTTCTGGCGCTATCCTGTCGAAAAGTGACAGGTACGTCGAAGCATGATGGACGAAACTCCTTGGGGCCCCTTCAATTCGCTGGATCGCACTGATCGCGATCTAGCACACGAAATCCTGAAGTGGGACAAACACCAGGTTCTCGAGGGTATGGTCGTTGAACACGCCTTCGATCAGATGCTCGAACATGCGGCGAGTGAGTCGAATGGTGATCTGCAACTTCTGGACCTGGAAACGTTCGTTGTTAGATCCCCCGAGGCCGAATCTCCTCCAGTTGCTTTTGTGTGGCTCCGGGGCAATCAGCCTGGGCAACGACGTTATCTTGACGCTCTCGCAAGAGTTTTCACGGTGTATCACCTCGAGCTGATCAACGATGACTTTCATGCCAGTCGATGGGATTCGAAACACTTGACGCCAAGACGGCCTCTGGCGGATCTGGTTCGGGAGATCGGACGAACGCCGAGTTACCAGGCCGTCGCACGGGACGTCAAGAATGAGATGCGCCAGAACACTGCCATCTGGGGATTCCTCGCCGAGGCGCTGAGCACTGAACAGATCTGGGCGCAGTTGGTGATTCCGCGGCTTCTTGTGAATTTCCTGCTGCAGCCATTCTTCATCGGAACGTGGAACCTGGACAGGATCTGTCTGTTCCGGGAGGAACTGTAGATGCTCGAACTCAAGCACAAGTTCCCTATGGGGTCAGGCGACAACTTCGGGTTGAACGACGGCGAGCTGCGCATGATGAAGTTCATGTCCGATGCCGGCCTGAGGCCAGCGCACATGATTATTGTCAAACCCGTCCGAGACATCACCGTCAAACCCATGTATCTCTTCAATAACAGGCAGTTGCGCGAGCGTGCTGCCGTCATTGGGGTTGAATTGACACGTCAGAAGATCGATCTGATCGAACGGAACCCCCTGCGGAAGTCCGCCAAGCACACGACCATCACCGGTGCCGGAACCGTTGGTTTCCGGGAGCTGCCGGTATCGATCTTTTCCAGACTTGGCACCTATGGTCAGGAGGGTCGGAAGATTTCACCGGAGATCCTGAAGCTCCTGACGGGAGACAGGCTCGAGGATGCATCGGGCAGGTGGTTGGCAGACCTGGCCCAGATAGCGCCGACTGCTCCTCTGGAATGATCGATCTCAGCTGCTGAGATCGATCCTGTGGAAGATGCCCCCGGCTTCTCAAGCGGACATGCGCTTCGGGCTGAACTGACGAGGCTCCTACCCTTGCTTGAAGGCGTTGCCCCGACAGCGCGCCGAGGCAAGTCCTGATTACCCCACTTCACCCACGGGAAGAAATTGGACATACTGTCCCCCGAATTCCCGGAGCACCCATGAACGCGTACGAACTGATCGACCTCTCCCTGCAACGCTTCAGCCCCAAGGAGGTCGCCCAGGCGTTGGGAGTTGATCCGAAGACGGTCCGCCGCTGGCAGCTGCGTGAGACCGAACCCAAGCCCTACATCGCCGATGCGATCCGACAGCGCTTGCTTCCCTTCGGCGAGCCGCCGTCTGGCGATGGCGAGTTCCGCTTCATCGACCTTTTCGCCGGCATCGGCGGGATCCGTACTGCATTTGAGAAGCTTGGCGGCCGTTGCGTATTCACCAGCGAGTGGGACCCGTACGCAGTCAAGACCTACAAGGCCAACTTCCACGACGGTCCTGATCACGTCTTCGCCTCGGACATCACCAAGGTCCATGAGAACGACGTGCCGGATCACGACGTGCTGCTGGCGGGGTTCCCCTGCCAGCCATTCTCCATCGCGGGCGTGTCCAAGAAGAACTCCCTCGGCCGTCCCCACGGGTTCTCAGACAAGACCCAAGGCACGCTGTTCTTCGACGTGGCGCGCATCATTGACGCCAAGCGTCCTCGCGCTTTCCTTCTGGAGAACGTGAAGAATCTGATGAGCCACGACAAGGGCCGCACGTTCTCGACCATCATGGACGTGCTGAAGAACGAGCTGGGCTACCACGTGCAAGCCAAGGTTATCAACGGCAAGCACTTCGGCCCTCAGCATCGCGAGCGAATCATCATCGTAGGCTTCCGCGAAGAGACCGCATTCACTTTCGACGACCTCGAACTGCCTGACTTTGGTATTTCGCCCCGTATGGCCTCCGTTCTGCACAAGCAGGATGGTAGTGAGGGGGAGGATCAGCCCTACATCGGTGGTGCAAAGGGCAAGGTACTGGACAAGTACACGCTGTCGGACAAGCTCTGGGAGTACCTGCAGAACTATGCGACCAAGCACCGGGACAAGGGCAACGGTTTCGGCTTCGGCCTGGTGACCCCTGAAAGCACCTGCCGTACGCTCTCCGCGCGCTACTACAAGGATGGTTCGGAGATCCTCATTTCCCAAGGGCCGAAGAAGAACCCGCGCCGACTGACGCCGCGCGAGTGCGCCCGTCTGATGGGCTTTGATGACAACTTCCGCATTCCAGTTTCAGATACCCGTGCCTACAAGCAGTTCGGAAACTCAGTGGTTGTGCCGGTGGTCGCTGAAGTCGCCCGCATCATGGTTCCTCACCTGCTCCAGAAGGCTGATTCGGAGCCGGCAAAGCCGGCTAAGAAGAAGGCCAAGGCCTGACCTTGGTCGACAGCCTTACCCCGGAGCAGCGGTCCGCGCAGATGTCGCGGATCCGTGGTTCGAACACCAAACTGGAGGTCCTTGTCCGCAAGGGCCTTCATGCGCGGGGACTGAGGTATCGGCTTGGTGGCGCGAAGCTGCCTGGCAGGCCGGACATCGTGCTGCCGAAGTATCGGACCGTGGTGTTCGTACATGGATGTTTCTGGCATGGGCATGATTGCCCGCTCTATCGGCTGCCGAAGACGCGCCCGGAGTTCTGGGCCGATAAGATTGGCAAGAACAGGATCCGGGATCTGCGCGTTACCGCCCAGCTTGAAGCCATGGGCTGGCGGGTGCTGACCGTATGGGAGTGCTCCCTGCGCGGCAAGACGGCCCTTGAGCAGGCTTCATTTCTGGATCACTTGGCCGAAATCCTACGGCAGGCTTCCCACTGAAGGAGAACGGGAGTGGAGATGGATTTTCTGGAACGGAACTCAGACCAATGGTCGCTGATAGAGTCATTTGTCAGTCGCAGCGACAAGCTCTTCCTGAAGAAGCTGTCGTTCAATGATGCATCGTGGGCAAATGAGGGTGGAGGTCATCAGTCAGGCTTCTACGTACCTCGCGACATCCGCGAGTCCGGTTTTTTTCCAGAGCTTCATGCCCGGAAAGACAAGCCTCATATCCTTGAGGCCAACTGCCCATCCTTCTGGCCCCAAACCGGGGAAGTAAGGACTGATTCCGGGATCAAGTACTTCAGCAACAAGCGTTCTGAATGCCACTTCACGAGAATTCCTGCAGAGCTCTTTGCTGATCTGAATCCCGCATCCTGGCTGTTGGGCGGGTCGCTCTTGCAGGCAGAAGAGATCGCACATCACTGGTTCATGGTGATCGACTCAGCTTCTACGGAAGCGGAGTTGCTTGAGAGTCGCTTGGATATCCAATCGACCTTCCACTTCGAGCTCTTCAGTCCATCGAAGTTCAAGCGGGCGGCGGCCATCGATTCCGACGAGGCTGCCGAACTGATCGACGAAATCGATGCCGCACTTCGTACTGGCTCCATCGAGGCACTCGCTGCCAAGTACTCCAGAATGCCGGATCCGGACGTACTGGCTGACGAGGCGAGAGCGGACTTTCTTGGATCAGTGAGATCGCGGACGTTCAATCCATGGGAAATCAAGAAGCCTGGTGACGCTCTCATGCGCGTGAGCAGGGATATCGAGTTTGCAATCTACCGTAAGCACGAGCTTCGCATGAGGGCTGTCGAGGTCTCCAAAGTCCTGGCTGAGCATGATCGAACTGCCACGGCCGCTGTGCGCGGGTTTGCGTCGTTGAATGCTCTTTTCCTATCCGCAAGCCAACAGAGAAAGAGCCGCGCCGGCAAGTCGTTCGAGTCGCATCTGGCAGCCATGTTGAAGGCTGGCGGAGTGAGATTCGAGGCACAGGCAATTCTTGGTCAGCGACGTCCAGACTTCGTCCTACCTGACCAGGCAACGGTAGCCTTGGACACACAACGGCGATATGAAGACGCGGCTATTCTTTCGGCCAAGACGACTCTGCGCGAGCGCTGGAAGCAGATCACGCATGAACGCTTCAACTGTGCAATTTTCCTCGCGACGGTCGATGACCGGGTATCAAAGGAAGCGCTTGCAGATCTGCGAAAGGCAGAGATTACGCTGGTAGTTCCCGAGTCGCTGAAGACGAAGAACAATGAGTCTCTCTACTACAACGACGCAAACGTGATTTCCTTTCGGGAGTTCTTCGACGAAGAACTGGAGCGCAAGCGAAAAGCACTAGTTCTAAGGTCTTGATCTCTCCAGCAGTGCTCTGCGGGTGCAAGTAAAAGCTCATCACTCCAATTCGGTACCTTGGCATGCAGTGGCAAGGGTGCATGGAGGCAGCCATTGCCCCCTGATTTAGATCACGCGAGTGGCTGTTATGCACTAGACCTGCACCTCACCAGTCCAAGCGCGAGCACCCTCCAAAGCGCACGAAAAAGCCCTACTAGCGCGCACTGGCTAGCTCCGCGTCCTTGAGGCACTGCCTAATAGAGTCTCGGACAGCACCCTCAGGCAAATCTTCAAGAACAATTCCCCCGAATCGCCTATTCACATGCTTCATGAAGGTCGCGATCGCCTTGTCGTTCTCGCTGATCCAAGCGCTCCCTTCAATCTCTCTCAAAAGCGGGCCGATCAGAGCAACTCTAAACGCACTATCGGCCCGATCGATTACTTGCTTTCTGATATTCGCTCTTTTCAGAAGCACAGAGAGGCCACGCCTAAGATCGGAGGGGAAAGCAAGCGACGCCACATGACCATTCCACCAAAGTCTACCAATAGAGTTGTCATCCCGGCAGCCAACAACTCCTGAAGCGAAGAAGTGCTTCGAAACCGCCGCCTCGCTAAGACCTGCTGACGTCATCCACCGTTTCTTCGCGTAGTCAAAAAGTTCAACGTGACACAGGCGGACCCAGATCCTCTCATCCCTTGCTATGGCAGGAGTCATTCCACTAAGAGCAGAGTAGACCACGTAGGAGTTTTCAACTTCTGACGCCTCATTATCATCAGGAGAGAGATAAACTGGAATGCTGTCATCCCAAGAAACACCAGGAACTTCAATATTCCATCCTGCCGCTGAGCTTTCGTTTGAGAATCCACGCTGCCGGTACAGATCCATACTGGTGGAGACGGCTGAAGCCAAGGATTCAACCACTTCCGCTGAAACCATTGTGATATTCATGAAAGGAACGCCTCCTCGGCACTTTCGCCAAAGCCGACATTAAGCAAAGGCTTGTTTAGAATAAGCTGTGCCAAGGACATTTTGCATCCACCTTCTAATTCACGACCCAACGACTCGACAGTTGCGTAAAGGGCGACACACCATCTGTATCCGAACAATTCAAGCTTACGAAGATCCGCCTCATGAAGAAGGTGCATAATGATCTGAGAATAGAATAGGTTCTGTATGCTACCAGCACCAGTAATAGCTCCGCTTCGTACAGAATTAATTACGCTGAAAGTCGCCTCAGACACGTCGATAGTCACTTTATCAGAATTCAGGTCAATATCGAACAGGCCATCCTCTACATGAGATGCAACCCTCAGTTCAAACAGAGACTCGATCGAAGGCAACGGAGGGCGAGAGACATCAACAAGGTACTCCTCTGCGAGCGCCAGAATAGTGCCGGCGCCCAGTGCATCGACATTATCGAACTCAACTCGCCTGCCCCGGGGCGAATAGTCCAAGATATTGGAAACTAACCAGATCATCGGTCTAAATTGAACACGCCCCAGCAAGGCGCCAGGAGCGAACTCATGAAGACCTCGGGGAAATCCCAGTTTGATGACCTTTCGATACCCTGTGTCCGTGCATCGCACGAGAATGCCGAAATTTGCGGCGCCAGAATCAATAAGCGTTCTGATGTCCGGCTGGTCCATCACCACCTGACAGTCAATAAAGAGACTGTTGGTAGATTCATCTTCGGCAGTTCTAAGCTCAACATCGAACCTGTATCCGGCTATGTCACGCAGCCAAGGCGCCAACACCGGGTGTTGAAAACTAGTAGATTCTGAAATCTTCATTCACTTGCCTCCGCGCCAGCTTCAGTGCCACCAGCGGCTGGGTAAGCTTGAACTTCGACACCTCCAAAGTATGGCTCATCGATCTCGACATCTATCGAAACACGCTCACCTGCGTTAAGGTTGACGATGATCGCCCCACTCTCGATGGTTCCCTGCGAGCTGGATGTAACTTCCAAAGGCTCTAATCCATACAGGCCTGAGACATGAAGCGAGATCTTCGCCATCCCTGCTGCCAAGCTTGTGAAATGCAATCGCCTTGCGCGGGAGCCCCGCTTTGTATCCATCGTAAATAAGACATCTTCAAGAGGGACTGCACCGCGGCTACCTAGGCCTGGCCCCTTTCCCTTGTTCGACTGACGTCCGCCCAACTTGGCACGATCCCCGCCGCCTTTTTGAATGGACTTACCATTGGCTCCGATCCCTGGCTGCGGCTCTCTACTGATGGACTTCCTGGCTTCGGAATACTTCAGCGTCAGAGGATCAGGTTCGTCAGAGGCCTCGACTTTCGAAGACCCTGCCCCACCGTTGTGCGCCAGCACTTCGGAAAGATCGTCAAGCTGTAGCGTTCCACCTTCATCGACCTTGGCAATTTCCTTCAAGAGCGCTCGAATCTTTTCTACCACTCGCTTTATTGCGAGACGGATCTGGTCACGTTTCGTCTCGTCAACTATGCGTTCAGGCTCAAATGCATCGTGCGCTGGATTCTCGAGTGACTTGAGAATTCGGCTCGCGTTCTCACCGCGTTCATCTGGGGAAGGGCAAAGAGTTGCGATAAAATCCGAAGTCCCATTGAAACTGGCCATCGGCTGAGCGAACTTCTTGAAGTTGTTCGTTATATAAATTCCATTTCTTATGATGTGTACAGACTTCGGCATGCCCTGCCGAGGGAGTACTCGAAGAATGAATGAACCCAGGAAGGCGTCGTCAATGCGTCGCTCTACCGAAGTGTCTGATCGCAAGTTGACGAGCAGATTTCGCGCAACCATGAGCTGAGGCTTCAAGTCGAAGGTGATGGCGGAGGATTCCAGCTCCGGTGAGAAAATATGCGAATCCAGCGTCGATTTTGTGATCAGAGTGTTGTTTACATTAAACTCAACTGTGCCTGCGTCAATCGCGCTCACAAAGTTGCAAAGAACAGCAAGCTTTACACGATCCTCCCATCCGCTCTCTTGCCTGAAGCCAACTGAGAAGATCGAAGTTCCTACGACGGTCCTCCTCATCCAGCCCGGCACTTCTAGCGGATCAGATATCGCACTGAAGTCCTTCCCGCCCCAGAAGCCTTCGGCGCCATAGAATTCGCCATTGCGCTCGTGGGAGATAGTGCGCAATCTTCCCTGTACCGCAGAAATCTGGCTTCCGTTATCATCAAAAGCTGTCGAGTAGATAACGCACTGAAGCGATGAGACCGCAATTGCTGCGTTCTTACCGATCCCATACGATCCGGCGGAAGTAGGATCAAGTTTATTCGTTACCCCATCACCTTTGACAAGTACATTGAATACAGAGTGCATGTCGCTAAGAGGCCCGGTTAACCCCGTTGTATTGCTGTCCGAAATCTCTAGAATTTTCCAAACATCTTCGGAAACGATCTTTTTAGCCGATTCAAAATGCTGCTGTGTACGCTCATCTGTATTCTCACGAAGACATGCGTCGACCACCTCTGCCAGCTCGTCAGCAAAGGGAACGTCCTCTCGTTTGACGTCATGAAGGAAAATTTCGATCTTGACCGGACCGCTCCCCAGTCTGGCGTCCATGCTGTTCTGCCCAGTCTCGCGAACGCAGCTCGCATATGGGCTTCCCTTGAAGGTCTCCAACCCAGAGTACCCAAGCCCTTCAACCTTCTTCGCTTGATTTTTCAAAAATTCGATCATATCCGCCTTTGCGACCAGCCCTGAATAAGTAAGAGTTATTCGAAAACCTGTTCATATATACCAATCGACCGCATCGCGAATCACCTGACGAGCACGCCTGACTTCAGGCTTGAAGGTGATCCCAGCCTCATCGATTCGCTTTACCAACAACTTCAGCTCATCCACTATTTCAGGCTGGAATCCATATCGCATCAACAAGATAGAGACATGATCGTTTGTTCCGAACCTAAACATCTCAATTAACTTGAGCGCACGGCGATCACCTTTCTTTTCATAGAAAATTTCTGCTGCAGCCGAGAATGTGTCTACCAGGCAGAACGACACTACTTTGTCCAAGTAGTCATAGGTATCGAACACAATCGTATCGTAGGGAAGCTTTTCCTTTGACCCTTTAAATACCGGAAAGGGCTTCTCCATCTCCACATTTGGCAAAGTCGCAGCCATCTGCGAGAACTGCGCATCGGTTCGATCAAGTTCATCACGACGACTGATCCTAGAGAATCTTGTGCCGGCAATCTCCTTGAAAGATCGTCCAGCAAATACCTGAGATAGAATCGATATCGCCTCATGAAATACTGCGGATTCGCCTGCTTTGAGCGGGCGACCTAGATAGATCTCGTAGATGATTCTGAGATCCGTCTTGAGGCCCTCGCGTGCTCGCCTTCCAGCGATGCCTCGCAGGTGCTCAAGACCACTGACGCCGCTGGGATAGATGGTATCGAGCACGCTTGCCAGCGCCACTAATGCGCTATCAGATTCCAGCCTGCACTTCCTGCTTTCAGGCATGTGCATCTCATCGTCATACGTTTCGTCCTTAACCGCCTTTACAATTTCCCAATCATCCGAGGATACATCTGCTTCGTCCGCGTCCAGCACCGAGACAGGGGACAGCTCATATGTGTCCAGCAGTCGTTCGCTTAGCAAGATCGGTCTTTTCGTATAGACGTAGCCGTAGTCAAACTTTTTTTCTCGCGTAAGCCTTCCCGCGCGTCCAATAAGATTCTTGAATGACAACGATCTCTTCTCCGAGGTCGCATCAGAAAGTCGCATGGTTTCAAGCCACACGACATCGAAGGGCATATTTATCCCTTGCGCGAGCGTACTCGTGGCAAAGCATATCCTGGCGTACTTCAATCTAATGAATTTCTCTATCAGAAACCTGACTTCCAGGGGAACTGACCCATGGTGAATCACAACGCCAATTTTCATCAGCTCTACCATGCTCGACCGTTGACCGCCACCATCAGCGCCAATCAGGCGCCTGACATCTTCGATGATCGCTTTGGCCTTTGGATCAGTTAAAGGCGTGAAATTCCTTATCGTGGCACGAAAGCTGTCGAGGAACGTCCCGTTATAAATCGAGGCCTTCGAAACATAAGCGAGCAAGGTCCTCTTCGAATCAAGAGCAAACTCTGCGAAGTCACCATTAAACTTCACAGCATTCTTTTGCAGGTAACCCTTTTCCTCAAATGGAGAGAAGTAGTAGTCGCACCCATTATCATGCCGATATACAAATACCTTACCCACAGCCCCCTGACTGTAGGCCCTTGAATATGATGATTCCGTGGAAATTCCATGCTTATTCAACTGCGCGGATGGATTTTCAACAAAGGGATGCGCAAACACCAGTTTTGCAGCTGGAAACTCCCTGACAACCCTTCGGACCAAGATGTCAAAAACAACACCGCGTCCCTCTTCCTCTGAAACATGCGCCTCATCGAAGAAGAACAGATTTACGTCCAAGCTTTTCTTTAGCGAGGCGATCTGTCGTGCCCGCTCAGGAGTGAGTATGAACACCCTTCGTCGGACACGATCAGTGAAAACTCTGTCTACAAACGGCATGATCATAACGTCCCGCCGATCTGCGAATTGCGCCCTTAAAGAAGATACGTACTCCGCTATCAGTGCCCTAGAAGGTACAACAATGACCGCATCCCCCTTGGTCTCGATCAAGTAGTCGCGTATTGCATATGACTTGCCCGCACTCGTTGGCGCTGATATCGAGATGTACTGATTGGCGATTATTGCGTTACGGACGCTAGCCTGAACAGGCGTGAGGATGTCCCCTGAGGCTGTCGTGTTTGCGCCGCCGATGGACTTCATAATTAGAGAATAGATGGATTCCGCATCCCCAACCTTGTAGAACAACCCCATTGCGGAAATAAGGTATTCCTCACTCTCCGCAAAGCTGTCGGGGCTGAACTCCTTGTACAGACTAATCTGCTGCAGAAGCTCATTTGAGTCGGGTCCATTTCTGTGAATATAATCAATTATTTCATCCATCTTTAGTTTCGGATTATTATCCACATAGACGGCCCGGAGACTATTTAGCATCATATGCCACCCCGACAAGAAGCACCTGCTCGACCTTATGGGATATTGCAAGTTTCTTCGCCGCGCTAGCGGCATTGCCAAGAATTACCCCATGGTCGATCCCATTTAGAGAGAACGCGGCAACAACTCCATATTCATCCAAGTCAAGCCGACCCATTGACGCTGGTGAACAGAGCGTGCCCAAGTAGTGCACGTCCATCAGGTGTTTCTTGCTTTTCAGAAAGCGGGAAATTTGAGCTATGGCTACTCCATGGGGACTAGAGGATCCGGAGTACTTCGCCTCTCCAAAATTCACAAGCTCCATTGGACAGACCGTATGAAAGTCAAATCCTTCGTTGTTTCTTTTCTTTGGCTTCCACAGCTCGGAAATAGGAAGTGCCACGTGCCCGTAAATGGTCGACAACGCTCTTGACGAACCCGTCGAAACCATTATTTCGCCAAACTCCTCAGTTAATGATCCTGAGGTCGCTACGCTACTTATCAGAGAAACGAGTAGTGGCGTCGTTAATGAAACAGCCGCTTCGTATCCTTTTCGCGTCAAGCTATCGAGGTCGGCCATCCATGACTTATCAACCACGGCTGAAACGATAGATGTCGCCAAGGCTTCAACGTTTCCGACGCTTACTTGGCAAACTCGGAGGCTACCCTCTGCGAGATTGGAAACCTCCCAATACTCACACCCCCAATCGGGATCTGAAAGTACTTTCCCCGGAGCAGACATCCTAGTCCCCCTTCCAAAACAACACTGGCTGACGGTTGAAGTTTATACAAGACGTGACATCCGTCAACTTCGCAAAAAAAAAGGGCGGCCAATGGCCGCCCTTTCTCGCGTCAATTAATTGTCGAATCAAACCCCAACAGGATTAGCCTTCTCCGGATCAATCTTGTACTGCTTGATCGCCCGGGCCACATCCTTCGCGGTCATCTTCCCTTCCTTCGCCAGCGCCGCAATCGCGGCATGCGCGATGTAGTACCGGTCAACCTCGAAGAACCGGCGCAGGTTCGCACGCGTATCCGAACGACCAAACCCATCCGTACCCAGCACGGTGTACGACATCGGCACGAACGCACGGATCTGGTCCGCATACGCACGCACGTAGTCGGTGGCGGCAATCGCCGGGCCCTGGCGGCCTTCCAGCAGCTCGGTCACGTAGGCCTTGCGCTGCTCACCTTCCGGATGCAGGCGGTTGGCACGCTCCACGTCGAAACCATCGCGACGCAGTTCGTTGAAGCTCGGGCAGCTCCAGATATCGGCGGTCACGCCGAAGTCCTTGTCCAGCAGCTCGGCAGCGGCAATGGCTTCGCGCAGGATGGTGCCCGAACCCAGCAGCTGCACGCGCAGCTCGCCCTTCTTCGGCTTGCCGGCGTCGGTCAGCAGGTACATGCCCTTGACGATGCCTTCGGCCGCGCCTTCCGGCATTTCCGGGTGGGTGTAGTTCTCGTTCATCAGGGTGACGTAGTAATACTCGTCCACCTGGTCTTCCATCATGCGCTTGGTGCCGTGCTGCAGGATCACCGTCACTTCGAAGCCGAAGGTCGGGTCGTAGCTGCGCACGTTCGGGATGCCACCGGCCACCAGATGGCTGAAGCCATCTTCGTGCTGCAGGCCTTCACCGTTCAGCGTGGTGCGGCCGGCGGTGCCACCCAGCAGGAAGCCGCGGGTACGCATGTCGGCGGCCTGCCAGGCGATGTCGCCCACGCGCTGGAAGCCGAACATCGAGTAATAGATGTAGAACGGCAGCATCGGCACGTTGCTGACCGAGTAGCTGGTACCAGCGGCCATCCACGAGCTGATCGCACCCGGCTCGCTGATGCCCTGCTGCAGCACCTGGCCGCTCTGGTCTTCGCGGTAGAACATCAGCTGGTCCGCGTCCACCGGCTTGTACTTCTGGCCGAACGGCGCGTAGATGCCGATCTGGCGGAACAGACCTTCCATACCGAAGGTACGGGCTTCGTCGGCCACGATCGGCACGATGTGCGGGCCCAGTTCCTTGTCGCGCAGGGTGATGTTCAGGCTCTGCACGAAGGCCATGGTGGTGGAGTAGCTGCGCTCGCCGCTGCTCTTCAGCAGGCGCTCGTAGGCTTCCAGCTTCGGCGCCACGAAGGTCTTGTCGGCCTTGCGGCGGCGCTGCGGCAGGTAACCGCCCAGCGCGGCACGGCGTTCCTGCAGGTACTGCACTTCCGGCGAATCCGGGCCCGGGTGGTAGAACGGCACCTGGCCGTCGGCCAGCTGCGCGTCGGTCACCGGAATGTTGAAGCGGTCGCGGAAGTGGCGCACCGCTTCGTCGTCCAGCTTCTTGGTCTGGTGGGTCGGGTTCAGTGCCTCACCAGCGCTGCCCATGCCGTAACCCTTCACGGTCTTGGCCAGGATGACGGTCGGCATGCCCTTGGTGTTCACGGCCTGGTGGTAGGCGGCGTACACCTTGTGCGGGTCGTGGCCACCACGGTTCAGGCGCCAGATGTCGTCGTCGGAAAGGCCGGCGACCATCGCAGCGGTTTCCGGGTACTTGCCGAAGAAATGCTCGCGGGTATACGCGCCGCCGAAGGCCTTGCAGTTCTGGTATTCGCCGTCGACGGTTTCCATCATCAGCTTCTTCAGGACGCCATTGGTGTCCTTGGCCAGCAGGGCATCCCAGTAACCGCCCCACAGCAGCTTGATCACGTTCCAGCCGCCGCCACGGAACACGCCTTCCAGTTCCTGGATGATCTTGCCGTTGCCGCGCACCGGACCGTCCAGGCGCTGCAGGTTGCAGTTCACCACGAAGATCAGGTTGTCCAGGCCTTCACGGCCGGCCAGCGCGATGGCACCCAGGGTTTCCGGCTCGTCGCTCTCGCCGTCGCCGATGAAGCACCACACCTTGCGGTCGGACTTCTCGATCAGGCCACGGTTTTCCAGGTAGCGCATGAACTGCGCCTGGTAGATGGCGGCCAGCGGGCCCAGGCCCATCGACACGGTCGGGGTCTGCCAGTAGTCCGGCATCAGCCACGGGTGCGGGTACGAGGACAGGCCACCGCCGTCCACTTCCATGCGGAACTTGTCCAGCTGCTCTTCGCTGATGCGGCCTTCCAGGAAGGAACGCGCGTAGATGCCCGGGGCGCTGTGGCCCTGGATGAACAGCAGGTCGCCCGGGTGGTTCTCGCTCGGGGCGCGCCAGAAGTGGTTGAAGCCCACGTCGTACAGGGTGGCGCCGGAGGCGAACGAGGCGATGTGGCCGCCCAGGTCACCCGGCTTGCGGTTGGCGCGGACCACGGTGGCCATCGCGTTCCAGCGGATGATCGAACGGATGCGCCATTCCAGCTCGGCGTTGCCCGGGCTCTTGGCCTCGAACTGCGGTTCGATGGTATTGACGTATTCGGTGGTGGGAGAGAACGGCAGGTAGGCGCCCGAACGACGGGTCAGTTCCACCATGCCTTCCAGCAGCTGATGCGCGCGCTCGGAGCCCTCGACATCAATAACGGCCTTCAACGACTCGATCCACTCCTGGGTTTCCACAGGATTCGGGTCGTTGTTCAGCACCTCGTTCAACCAGTTCATTAGCGCTCCCATAACCGCACGCACGCGCGCGACTGTTGTATAGATTTCTAGACCGCAAAGTGTAGCGCACCAAGGGCTTTCGTCACTTGGCTACGCAGGCGTATGGATGCAACCGGCCAGTGTCCGCAAGGGGCTTGCCGGGCCCGTTGAAGGCCCTGCGGCGGGCATTGTTGGCTGCGCGGGCTGTCGCTTGCGGGCCGCTGCACCCATGTGCAGGACGCAGTGTTACCGCTGCCGATGACGGTTGTAGGGCAGCGCCATGCCCACCGGTATCGGCTGCGCGTGCCGGCGCTGAACGGGCGACAACGTGTCGCACCTGCCTCTGGATCGCCCCCCGCCCTGCCCTCAGGGTAGGCCTCGAGTGTTGGCCTCGCCCGCTTCGGTCCGCCGTCTGGCCCTGCCTCGCTCCCTTCCACAGTGTTGCCCGGGGCGCCTCGCAAGGGGCGCCCCTTTTGCTGTGGGCGGGGCCGGCCGTGGCCCAAAACTGACCTGCTTGTGGCCGGATCGATGATTGTCGGCTTCGATATATCGATATATCGTTTGCACACTCGTTTACCGATATATCGAAATGAGCCGTACCGCTTCTCCCAGAGCCCGTTCCACCAATCCGGAAGTGCCACGCCGCAACGGCCAGCCGCGGGTGCTCAGCCGCGGCGACCTGCGCCTGCTGGTGCTGGCCCTGATCGGCGAGCAGCCGCGCCACGGCTACGAGCTGATGCAGCTGATCAGCAATCAGTTCATGCAGGCCTACACGCCCAGCGCCGGCACCATGTACCCGCTGCTGGCCAGCTTCGAGCAGGCCGGCTGGATCGAGGCCGAGGAAGTGGACGGCAAGCGGATCTTCCGCATCACCACCGCCGGCGAGTTCGAGCTGAAGGTGCAGCGCACCCAGGTGCGCCTGGCGCAGCGACGCGCCTTCGACCGCGCCCGCGAGATCACCAAGGCCTCGCTGCCGCCGCCGCTGGCCGGTGCCCTGCGCGAGTTCAAGCGGGCGCTGGTGCATCACCACGGCCGCTGGGCCGAGGGCGAGGCGGAAGAAGTTGCGGCGCTGCTGACGCGGGCATCCGCGCTGCTCAACGGTACGGCCGGTAGCGAGAGCCAATCCTTTTCAACGACCCAGCCAGACTGAATCCAGCCAGGTCTCCCCTACGCCGCGCAGCACTGCGCGACACCTTTACAGGTAACCCCATGACCGAACACAACAACACGCGCCTGCGCCTGGATGTGCGCTTCCGTGAACTGACCGTGCTGCGCACCGAAGAGGTCACCCCGCACATGCGCCGCATCGTGCTGGGTGGCTCCGAGCTGGCCGGTTTCGATTCGCCCGGCGCTGACGACCACATCAAGCTGTTCTTCCCCAATGCCAGCGGCGAGATGGTGCTGCCGGTGGTCACTGCCGAAGGCCGCAGCTATCCGGCCGGCAAGGAGCCCTCGCCGGCCCGCGACTACACGCCGCGCTGGTGGGACCACGAAACCGGCGAGCTGGCCATCGACTTCGTGCTGCACGACCAGGGCATTGCCGGGCCGTGGGCCGAGCAGGCCAAGGCTGGCGACACGCTGGTGATCGGCGGCCCGCGCGGCTCGTTCGTGGTGGCCGACAGCTTTGATGCCTATGTGCTGATTGGCGATGAAACCGCGCTGCCGGCCATCGCCCGCTGGCTGGATGTGCTGCCGGAGGGTGCCGAGGTGCAGGCCTTCATCGAAGTGAGCGATGAGGACGAACGCCAGGACCTGCCGCAGTACGAGAACGTGCGCATCCACTGGCTGGAGCGCAACGGCTTCCCGGCGGCCAGCAGCACGCTGCTGGAAGACATGCTGACCGACTTCGAAGCGCCGGACGGCGACGTCTTCTACTGGATCGCCACCGAATCGCGCCGCGCACGGATGATGCGCAAATTCATCGAAGGCCACCTGGGCGTACCGCGCGACTGGATCCGTTCCACCGGCTACTGGAAGGCCCACCCGGACGAAACCGACGGCGATTGACCGGGCAGCCGGTGGGTGCGGACCCTGCTTGGTGGGTGCGGACCGTTGGTCCGCACGCCCTGCAACAGGTAGTGCCGGCCGCTGGCCGGCAACCTCATGAACCTTCGGCAGGAACCTGCAGTTGCCGGCCAGCGGCCGGCACTACCGTGCTGGATGCCACCTGCCGCGTCCACCCGAACCGCTGCGCGGCCCAGATCTCCAGCGCCACCAGCAGCGCGATGATCAGCAACGGCAACAGCAGCCCGAAGTACACGCCGGGCATCATGCCGTTGATCTGCGCCTTCACCAGCCGCAGCACGCCACGGGTGTGCAGCAGCTCATCAACGTGCATGGTCAGTACCTCGCGTACCACCTTGGGTTCCAGCCCAATCGTGCCGGCCTTGTCCACCAGCGTGTCTTCCACCATGCCGCGCAGCAGGCCTTCGCGCACTTTGCCGATCACCCAACCGGTGCCGCGCGCCAACGGGCCGTTGCCAAGACGATCAAGACCGGGCAACGGATGTTCGCTGAGGTAGGCCGAGGCGATGGTGTCGGCCACATCCCCCACCGTGCCCTGGCTGCGCAATGCCTCGCGCATGCGCGGGTCGTCCAGCGAATCGGTGAAGCCTTCGCTCCAGCCTTCCACCAGGGTCTGCAGGTGCGGCTGGAAATGATCGAGCTGCTTGAACAGCGCGCGGTGCGCGCCAGCAGTAAAGCCCAGCTGCAGGCCGAAGAAGGCGGTGGCCAGCGGCAGCAGCACCACGTAGCTGGCCAGCAGCCAGTGATGCCAGCGCTTGCGCCGCTGCAACCAACCGCGGCGGTGCAGCCAGCGCCAGGCGAAGATGCCCAGCACCAGGCCCAGCAGCGTGCCGAGCAGGCTGCCGCCCACCAGGTCGAGCACGCTCAGGCCCGTCCAGAATTCGTTCAACCAGTACTGCGTGTCCTGCATGGGTCTTTCTTCCGTGGATGCGGCTGCGCCTGAAATGCCAGCCAGGTAGAGTCGACTGTCAGTCGACTATCGCGCGCAGCGCGGGGGTTTCCGGCATCGCGCCAAGAGCAGTCGGCTAACAATCGACTCTACCAAAGCGAAAGCCTCCCGGCCCGGAGCACGCCAAGCAATGCGACAATCGCGCTCCTTTCCTGCAGCAACGAGGGCCACATGGCCAAACTGACCCTGGCCAGCGTGGATGCGCTGCGTACCCGCTTTGCCGATGACGCCGCCTGCGACGCGGCACTGGCCGCCTTCGCCGACACCGCTGCCCTGCGCGCACCGCTGCGTGAACTGGTGGAAGCACAACACCGCTACCTGCAGGCCGAATTCGAAGTGGCGCAGGTGGCCGACGTGCTGCGACGTGACCAGAAATATGCGCCGGTCGGTCGGCCGTCGATCAACATCGTGCAGCTGCGCAAGCAGCAGGCCGCGACCAAGCAGGCCGCGCTGATCGCACGTCAGGTCGTGGCGCAGGCGGCGCAGACCTTCGTGCGGGTGAGCGGGATAACGGTGAAGGCCAAGCAGAGCCCGAGCGAAGCGTGCGTGGCATGGTTGGGCGCGCTGCGCTGAGGGATCGTGCGGACCAACGGTCCGCACCCACCAGATGCAGGTTGGCCCCTACCGGGTAGTGCCGGCCGCTGGCCGGCAACCCATCAGCATCGGGCACCTCGCATGCAGCCGGCCAGCGGCCGGCTCTACCAGAACCCAAAAAGAAGGCCCGCTTTTCAGCGGGCCTTCTGCCTTCTCACGACGAGTAAGCGGGGTGCATCAAGCGGCCGGCTTTTCGCCGGTGGCTTCGGTGGTGATGCGGATCTTCACTTCATCGCTGACGTTCGGCGCATACGCGCCGACGCCGAAATCGCTGCGCTTCAGGGTGGTGGTGGCATCGAAGCCGGCGGCCGGAACCTTGGCCATCGGGTGCTCGCCGCCGCCGTTGACGGTCACGTCCAGGGTGACCGGCTTGGTGATGCCCTTGATGGTCAGGTCGCCGGTGACGGTCAGCTTGTTGGTGCCAGCGGCTTCCACCTTGGTGCTCTTGAAGGTGGCATCGGCGAACTTGGAGGCGTCGAAGAAGTCGGCGCTCTTCAGGTGCTCGTCGAACTTGGCGGTGAAGCTGTTCAGGCCGCTCAGCGGCAGCTTCACTTCCACGGTGGACTTGGTCACGTCGGTGGCGTCGTACACCAGGGTGCCTTCAACGTTGCCGAAGTGCGCGCTCGGGTTGGAGAAGCCGAAGTGGCTCCACTGGGCCAGCACGTCGGTGTGGGTCGGGTCCAGCTTGTAGGTGCCCGAGGCGATCTGGATCGCTTCGGCGGCCGGCGCGGCGGCAGCGGCATCGGCGGCCGGGGTGGCGGCCTGTTCGGTGGTGGCCGGGGCGGCGGCGTCAGCAGCCGGGGCAGCGGTGTCGGCCGGCTTGGAGCAGGCGGCGATGGCCAGGGTCAGGGCCAGCGGCAGCAGCAGTTTACGGGTGGCGCTCATCTGAGGAACTCTCCGGATCGTAGGGTGGGTACACGGTGCAGCAAGAGCCTGCCACGGGACGGCAGGCCCGAAACCGATACAGCGACTTACGCGATGCGCGCCGCTTCGTCGAACGACAGGCGCGGCAGACGCGGGAACAGGCCCGCCGGGTCACCGTAACCCAGGTTGACCAGGAAATTCGACTTGATGGAGGTGCCGGCGAAGAAGGCTTCATCCACCTTGGCTGCATCGAAGCCCGACATCGGGCCGGCATCCAGGCCCAGCGCGCGTGCGGCCAGGATCAGGTAGGCGCCCTGCAGGCTGCCGTTGCGGATGGCGGCTTCGTGGCGGCCTTCCTGCGGGCCGTCGAACCAGGCCTTGGCATCGGTGTGCGGGAACAGGTACGGCAGCTTCTCGTGGAAATCCAGGTCGAAGCCGATGATGGCGGTCACCGGAGCGGCCATGGTCTTGTCGTGGTTGCCTTCGGACAGGGCCGGGGCCAGCTTGGCCTTGGCTTCCTTCGAGGTGACGAAGACGAAGCGGGCCGGCGTGGTGTTGGCGGCGGTCGGGCCCCACTTCACCAGGTCGTACAGTTCCTGCAGCAGGCTGGCCGGGACCGGCTTGTCGAGGAAGGCATTCTGGGTGCGGGCAGTACGGAACAGCTGGTCGAGGGCAGCAGCGTCGAGCGCGTGGGACATCGGTGGATCTCCAGGGCGGCTAAGGAAAGTCAGTGCCCGCGGGCGGCGCGGGGCGAAACGACGAGCCGCAGTGTAGAGTGTCGCGACTGTTGCAACACCCAGCAGGGCTGAAACGAATTAATGCCAATGGTGAAACGATCGAGCGCGCCCTGGACGGTCACTGACGGCCGTGCGGGCAATGTCCGCCAGGCGGTCGCGCTGGCCTCGGCGCTGCGCCAGGGCACCCACCGACCGCTGGTCCTGCAGCCCCGCGCACCCTGGCGCTGGCTGTCGCCGCGGCGCCTGCCGGGTGATGTGAACGGCTATGGCGAGGCTTTCGCGTCATTGGCCGCCGAGGCCCCGGCGCTGGCGATCGGCTGTGGCCGCCAGGCCGCCGGCGCACTGCGCGTCCTGCGGGCACGTGGCAGCCAGGTGGTGCAGATCCTCGACCCGCGCATCGGCGCACGCCACTGGGATGTGGTGGTGGTGCCCGAACACGATGCCCTGCGTGGTAGCAACGTGCTGACCCTGCTTGGCAGCCTCAACCCGGTGGACGACGACTGGCTGGCCTGGGGCCGCGCCGCGTTCGCCGGCTTCAGTACCTTGCCCGGCCCGCGCACCGCGTTGCTTGTCGGTGGACCGACGCCGCTGGCGCCGTGGGATGAAACGGCGATGGTGGGCGTGTTCCAGGCGCTGGCCGGGCAGATCCGCAGCGAAGGCGGCAGCCTGCTGGCGACCACCTCGCGACGCACGCCGCCGGCGTTGGCCGAGATCCTGCGCGCGACGTTCGCCGACCTGCCGCACGTGATCTGGGGCGACGGCGGCGACGGTACGAATCCTTATGGCGGCCTGCTCGGCTGGGCCAACCGCGTGGTGGTCTCGCCCGATTCGGTGAACCTGCTGTCTGAAGCCTGCGCCACGCGCATGCCGGTGATGGTGGCACTGGCCGATACCGTGCAGGGGCGGCTGGCGCGCTTCCAGCAGCAGCTGCGCGAGCGCGGCCGGCTGCAGGCGCACTGGCTGGACTGGCAGTACGACCGCATCGAGCCACTGCGCGAGACCGCGCGGGTGGCGGCAGAAGTGAAACTGCGCCTGGCAGCGGGGTAGTGCCGGCCGCTGGCCGGCAATCCTGGGCACCTGGCATCACGGTAATGCCGGGTGCCCAGCGTTTTCTGAACATTTCGATCCGGTACCGCGGTTAGAGTCCAGCTTCCCCCATCACTCTGAACGTCTTCATGCGTACCTTGCTCCTGCTGCCCCTGGCCCTGCTCGCGGCCTGCTCCACCACGCCCACCGAGCTGGATCCGATTTCGTATCAATGCCAGCAGCAGTTGGACGCGTACCGCGAACAACCGGCGCTGCGCGATCCGAAGGGCCAGCGCCCACCGCTGCCGGTGGCCCCGATCAGCGATGCCTGCGACAAGGAGCTCCAGCGCAAGGGTGTGGATCGTCCCCTGCGCTGAGCAGCGTATGATCGGCGCGCGGGCCTGCCCGCCGTTGAAGGTATCGACATGGATCGTTTCCCCCACCTGCCGCGCGCCGCGCTGCTGATCGCCAGCCTGCTGGCGACCGCACCGGCCTGGGCCAACAGCACCGAATGCCGCGAGCGCTACCCGAGCGTGGCCGCGCAGGCGGCGATGCTGGACGTGGCCTGGACCACCGCTGAGCGCCTGGACGCGCTGCCCGATGTGGACGTGGTGGTGGCCGCGCGCGGTGGCCAGGACCTGAGCCGCTACGGCCTGCGCCACAGCCACCTGGCCTTCCTGGTGCGTGAGGACAATGGCCGCTGGCGCGCGATGCACCTGCTCAACCGCTGCAAGACCGACAGCTCGCAGCTGTACCACGAAGGGCTGGGCAACTTCGTCGGCGAGAGCGGCGGCCATACCGACCTGCGCATCGGCGTGCCCTCGGCGCCGCTGCGTGCCGCGTTGAAAGCGATGCTGGTGTCGCCGTCGATCCAGCCGAAGGCACTGCACGAAACCAAATACAACGTGGTTGCCTACCCGTTCGCCACCGACTACCAGAACTCCAACCAGTGGGTGCTGGAAGTGCTGGCCGCGGCGATGGCGCAGACCGAAGGCGCGCCGGCCATCGTCAAGCGCGAACAGGCGCAGCAGTGGCTGCGCCAGCAGAAGTACCAGCCCAGCGTGCTGCATATCGGTCTCGGCAAGCGCGTGGGTGCGCGCCTGTTCGTGGCCAACGCCACCACCACTGACCATCCGGCCGGCGAGCGCATCTCCGGCAACTATTCGGTGGTGACGGTGGAATCGGTGTTCGACTTCCTGCACCAGCGCAGCCAGCTGCAGCAGGAACTGGTGATCCCTCACGTGCCGGTAGCTGGTGCTGCCGCCGCCACGCCCTGAATCCAGCAAGGAGAACGACATGCGTACCCTGCCCGCCGTCCTGATGCCGATGCTGATCGTCGCAAGCCTGGCCTGGTCCACGGCCGCTCATGCAGAGCGCCGCATCGTGATCATCCACGACCCGGGCCCGCAGGGACCGAGCCTGGAGATGTCCACGCAGATGGTGACGTCGGCCCGCGCGGCGGCGGCGAAGGAAGCCCAGGATGCCGCCGACGCTGGCCAGCCGCTGGCCCGCCCGCAGCAGATCAAGCTGCCGCAGATGCAGGTGAGCGCGATCGCCACCACCGTGGATGGCCGCCGCGAAGTGCTGCTGCGCGATGCCAACGATCCGCAGAACACCGCATCGATGCAGTACCCGCGCGGCATCGGCGATCCCGCCGTGCAGTTCACCGTGGGCCAGACCGTGAACTTCGAACCGACCGGCGCCGACCAGGGCTGGCAGTTGAAGGACAACCAGGGCCGTCCACTGGAATACCTGCCCGAGGCCACCGGCCCGCGCGACATCTTCGATACCCGGCGCTGAGCCGCCGTCCCCACCCTGACCAGGAGGTCTCCATGTTCCGTTGCCTGCGCGTTCCCGCCACTGCCCTGCTGCTTTCCGCGCTGGTGGTGCCCACCGTCCATGCCGGCGCCGCGCCGCAGTTGAACAGCGGCCAGACCAGCGTGCTGGTCACGTCGCTGATCGTGCTGTCGATTCCGTTGGCCACGTCGATGGGACTGGCCGAACTGTCCAAGGCCCCGTTCAAGGCCAGCGAGCGCAACGGCAAGGTCGCCGCACGCACGCCGGCGGTGCCGCTGCCACCGATGGAAGTGAAGCAGGTCGCCACCACGCCAGCCGGTGATCGCCAGGTGCACCTGCAGGTGCCCGGCAAGGCCGACCAGACCGCAACGCTGCAATGGCCGGCGGCTGCAGGCGATGACCCGATTGCCGGTTTCGTCGTCGGCCAGCAGGTGCGCTTCGACCCGACCGACGCGGGTGCCGGCTGGACCGTGAAGAGCGCGCAGGGCCAGGCGCTGGCCTATGTGCCGACCGCCTATGCCGCCGGCGATGTGATGAGCGAAACGCTGTAAAGCTGAACGGCCGGTTTTGGCATTGCCGCGGGCCGGGCGGATAATGGGCGATCCCCTTTGCCCCCCTGGCTCGCCATGTCCGTGCGTCCTGCCCCTGTGTTTGCCCCGTTGACCGCCCGCGCCCTGGTGCTGGCGGTGCTGGCCATGGGCGCGGTGGTGCTGCTGTCCAACGTACTGGTGCAGTACCCGATCAACGACTGGCTGACCTGGGGTGCTTTCAGTTACCCGGTCGCGTTCCTGGTCAGCAACCTGATCAACCGCCGCTTCGGCCCGGGCCCCGCCCGCCGCGTGGCGTGGATCGGTTTCGCGGTGGCGGTGCTGCTGTCGATCTGGGTGGCCACCCCGCGCATCGCCATTGCCTCGTGCTCGGCCTTCATCGTGGCGCAGCTGCTGGACATCACCGTGTTCGACCGCCTGCGCCGTGGCAGCTGGTGGCGCGCACCGATGGTGGCCACCACCTGCAGCGCGACGGTGGATACCACCATTTTCTGGTCGATCGCGTTTGCCGGTTCGACCCTGCCGTGGGTGAGCTGGGCTGCCGGCGACCTGGCGGTGAAGCTGGCAATTGGCGTCTGCCTGCTGGCCCCGTTCCGCGCGCTGTTGTGGAAGATGGCGCCGCTGCGCACCACCAGCTGACCGCCGTTATTCTGGTAGGTGCCAACCTTGGTTGGCACGCTGTTGCCGGGGTCATGAACGCTGACGGATTGTGCCAACCAAGGTTGGCACCTACCAACAGCAGGCCAATGCTCAGATCATTGATCCGGCGGGCCATCGCAGGGCTATTGATCCGGTAGTCGCCAACCTTGGTTGGCGCTTTGCATTCATGCCAACCAAGGTTGGCAGCTACCAACAGCAGGTCATCGCCGGCCATTGATCCGGTGGGTGCCGACCGTTGGTCGGCACGCCCTGCAGAACCCATCGCTGCCGACAGATGGTGCCGACCAACGGTCGGCACCTACCAACGGCGGGTCATCGCCGAGCCACTGATCTGGTAGCTGCCAACCTTGGTTGGCGCTTTGCATTCATGCCAACCAAGGTTGGCATCTACCAACAGCGGGTCATCGCCGACCAATGATCCGGTCGGTACCCACCCAAAGTTGTTGCAGCATTTGCACCCACTCAGGCGAACGGCAGCTCCGCGGCGATGCACGCGGCGGTAATCGCGGCACACGCCTCTTCAATCGCGGGCGTGGTCGGTGCCAGCCGCGGGCGCCGGTCCAGGGTGCAGGCCAGGCCCACCTCCAGCAGCGTGGCATGTGCTCCATGCAATGCCTGCGCCGTGTCTTCCGGCAGAAAACCAGCAACCGCCAATGCATCGATCAACGACGGCGTATCGCGCGGCTGCAGCAACGCCGCATGCTGCGCACTGCGCGCCAGCACGCCGGTCTGCAGCAGGAACTCCAGGTCCACCACGCCACCCGCGCCCTGCTTCAGGTCCAGCCGCGCGGCATCGCTGCGGTCCAGTTCGGTGCGCATGCGGCCACGCATCTTCAGCACGTCCGCGTACAGCACACCCGTGTCGCGCTCACGCCCAAGCGTCTGCGCACGCACCTGCTCGAAGTCGGCCAGCAGGCTGGCATCGCCGGCCACGCCACGCGCGCGCACCAGCGCCTGGTGTTCCCAGGTCCACGCGCGTTCGCGCTGGTATTCGGTGTAACTGGCCAACGAAGACACCAGCGAACCCTTGCCGCCATCCGGGCGCAGGCGCACGTCGATGTCGTACAGGCGCCCGGCGGCGGTGACCGCACCAAGCAGCGCCATCACCTTCTGCGCCAGGCGCGCATACCAGCGCCCCGGCTCCAGCGGACGCGTGCCATTGCTGGCATCCACGCCGGCCGGGTTGTCGTGCAGGAACACCAGGTCCAGATCGGAACCGAAGCCCAGCTCAAGCCCACCAAGGCTGCCGTAGCCGATGATCGCGAAGCGCCCGCCGGGAATCTCGCCGTGTGCGGCATGCATGTCCGCTTCGGCCATCGCCAACACGGTGACCACCACGGCCTGCGCCAGCTCGGCCAGTTGCCGCGTGCTGTCCACCGCACCCTGGCGGCCATCCAGCGTGGCCATCGCCATGCGGAAGCTGAGTGCCAGCCGCGTTTCATTGAGCCAGCGCAGTGCGGATTCGGGATCTTCCACCGCCAGCACCTGCTGGCACTCGGCCAGCATGCCGGCGGCATCGGGCATCGGCCCGGACACGCGCACGTCCAGCAGTTCGTCCAGCAGCAGCGGATACGCCGCCAACCGTTCGGCCAGCAGCGCGCTGCGCGCCAGCACGTCCACCAACCGCGCCAGTGCGCTGGGCTGTTCGTCCAGCAAGGCGAGATAGCTCGTCCGGCGCAGCACCGCCTGCAGCAGGCCGAGCACGCGCTTGAGTGCGGCATCCGGCTGCGGCGAACGCGTGGCCGCATGCAGCAGCGCGGGCAGCACGCGATCCAGCCGCGCACGCGCGGCATCGGACAACGACTTCACGCCGGTGCCCTGGGCGAAGTCGCGCAGCGACTGGTCGGCGCCGTTGGCATCGAGGAAACCGGCTTCGGCCAGCAGCGGTGCGTTGCTGCCTTCGGGCAGGCTGCGCCAGTAGTTGGCCAGTGCATCGGGCGCGGCCTGGCCCTTGCGCGGCGCCAGCAGTGCGGCGAATTCGGTACTGACCCGCTGCTGCTGCACGGCCAGCGCCGCGCGCAGCACCTCCCAGTCCGGATAGCCGAGCCCAACAGCGATGCGTTCGCGGTCAAGTGCGTCGCTGGGCAGCACATGGGTCTGCGCGTCACGCAGCATCTGCAGGCGATTTTCCAGCCGGCGCAGGAACAGGTAAGCCTCGCGCAATGCGCTGCCATCCTCGGGCGCGATCTGCCCGGCGGCCACCAGTGCGTCCAGCGCCACCAGCAGCCGACGCTCGCGCAATGCCGGTTCGCGACCACCGCGGATCAGCTGCAGCGCCTGGCACAGGAATTCGATCTCGCGGATGCCACCGGCACCGCGCTTGATGTCGTCGTGCAGTTCGCGGCGTGCGACTTCAGCGGTGATGGCCGCCTTCATTTCGCGCAGGCCGTCTAGCGCGGTGAAATCCAGGTAGCGGCGGTACACGAACGGGCGCAGGGTCTGCAGCCACGCCTCACCGGCCTCGATATCGCCGGCCACCGCGCGCGCCTTCAGCCAGGCATAGCGCTCCCAATCACGGCCCTCGCGCTGGAAATACTGGTCCATCGCCGCGAACGAGAGTGCAACGCGGCCGGCGCTGCCGAACGGACGCAGGCGCAGGTCGACGCGGTGGCTGAAGCCATCGACGGTGGTTTCATCCAGCAGCTTGGCCAGGCGCTGGCCGAGACGGGCGAAATATTCTTCGGCCGCCAACGGACGCGGTCCATCGGATTCACCGCCCTGCGGATAGGCGTAGACCAGGTCCACATCGGAACTGAAGTTGAGCTCGCCACCGCCGAGCTTGCCGAGACCGAACACCACCAGCTGCTGCGGCGTGCCATGTTCATCAGCGATGACGCCGTGGCGCTGGGCGAATTCCTGCTGCAGGGCGTCCAGTGCCAGCCGCAGGCAATCTTCGGCAAGGGCGGTGGCACCGGCCAGAGTCTGGGCCACGTCGTCCAGACCGGTCAGGTCGCGCCAGATCAGCCGTGTGGACATTGCCGTGCGCCAGCGCCGGATCTGCGCCGGCCAGTCGCTGGGCTGCAGAGGATCGAGCACCGGCGCCGGGATCGGCGGGCAGCCGGGCGCGGCCAGCTGTGCCAGCAAGGCCGGTTGCCGCACCAGGGTGTCCAGCGCGAAGTCGCTGGCCACCGCCAGCCGGGTCAGCAGCGGCAGCAGGTTGGCCGGGATGGGCTCGGGCAGGACCTGGGCCAGGCGCGCCAAGGCGCGGTCGACAAGAGGTTGCAGGGAGGCGGGCAGGTCAGCGGTGGCGAGGCTCATGGGCTGATTGTATCGACCCGGCCGGGACGCAACGGACCCGGTAGTGCCGGCCGCTGGCCGGCAGATCCGATGATCCTGCCGAAGGTTACTGGGGTTGCCGGCCAGCGGCCGGCACTACCGATAATGGAGACCGCGTATTCATACTGGACGACAGGCAATAAAAAAGCCCGCTTGCAGCGAACTGCCAGCGGGCTCTGCTCCCTCCCCCACGTCGGGATGCAGGTCCATCGTGCGGGCTGCGAAAGCACTTTGCACGCTGCACTGCAAAACAAAACCGGCGGGTTTGGGTGACCCCTGCGGGAAAAGCCATTCCACGAAGGTAGAACCCCCCGTACGGATGAGGATGGCCGATAATCGGAATTCCCCCCAGCAACACGTGTCGTCATGTCTGTTGATCGCATCGCCAACGCGCGTCTTCGTGACCGCGTGGTCTCCGCAGAGGCCGCAGCCGCGCTGATCCAGCCCGGTGAAACCGTGGCCATGAGCGGCTTTACCGGCTCCGGGTATCCCAAGGCCGTTCCCGTCGAACTGGCCCGCCGCATCGAAGGGGTGCATGCCCAGGGCCAGCCCTTCCAGATCAGCCTGATGACTGGCGCCTCCACCGCGCCGGAACTCGATGGCGCGCTGGCCAAGGCCGATGGCATCGCCATGCGCATGCCGTTCCAGAGCGACCCGGATGCGCGCAACCGCATCAACGAGGGCAAGCTGGATTACATCGACATCCACCTCAGCCACGTGGCCCAGCACGTGTGGTTCGGTTTCTATGGCGAGATCGATACCGCCGTGATCGAAGTCTCGGCCATCCGCGAGGATGGCTCGCTGGTGCCCTCTACCTCGGTCGGCAACAACAAGACCTGGCTGGACCTGGCGAAGAAGGTGATCGTCGAGGTCAACGAATGGCAGCCGGCCGGCGTCGACGGCATGCATGACATCTACTACGGCACCGCGCTGCCGCCGCACCGCAAGCCGATTCCGCTGGTGAACGCCAACGACCGCATCGGCGACACCGCGCTGCGCTGCGACCCGGACAAGATCGTGGCCGTGGTGCGCACCAACGGCCCGGACCGCAACAGCCCGTTCAGCCCGATCGATGCGACCAGCGAGCAGATCGCTTCGCACCTGATCGAGTTCCTCAAGCACGAAGTAAAGAAGGGCCGCCTGCCGCCGAACCTGCTGCCGCTGCAGTCGGGCGTGGGCAACATCCCCAACGCAGTGCTGGCCGGCCTGGCCAAGAGCGGTTTCCGCGACCTGGCCGCGTTCACCGAAGTGATCCAGGACGGCATGCTCGACCTGCTGCGTGACGGCGTGCTGAGCTATGCCTCGTGCACCGGCTTCGCGCTGAGCCCGCAGGCCAACGAGACGTTCAAGGAGAACATCGATTTCTACCGCGAGCGCATCATCATGCGCACGCAGGAGATCTCCAACCATCCGGAACTGGTGCGCCGCCTCGGCTGCATCGGCATGAACGGCATGATCGAGGTGGACATCTACGGCAACGTCAATTCGACGCACGTGATGGGCACGCGGATCATGAACGGCATCGGCGGTTCCGGTGACTTTGCCCGCAACGGTTTCCTGTCGGCGTTCCTGAGCCCGTCCACCGCGAAGAACGGCACCATCTCGGCGATCGTGCCGATGGCCAGCCACGTGGACCACACCGAACACGACGTGTCGGTGATCGTCACCGAACAGGGCCTGGCCGACCTGCGTGGCCTGACCCCGCGCAAGCGTGCGCAGGTGCTGATCGACAACTGCGCGCACCCGGATTTCCGCCCGCAGCTGCAGGATTACTTCGACCGCGCCAGCCGCGAGAGCTACGGCAAGCACACCCCGCATCTGCTGCCGGAAGCGTTGTCGTGGCACCAGCGTTGGCTGGATACCGGCACGATGAAGAGCTGAGATCCGGAGACTCTGGTAGAGCCGGCCGCTGGCCGGCTTCCCAAAACAGCCGGCCAGCGGCCGGCTCTACCTTCACGCGGTGCGCAGGCTCGCCAGCGATTCGGCCTGCAGCCGCTCGTAGATCTCGAACTCGTCATTCACCGCCACGCCCAGCGCCTGCTCGAAGGCTTCGCGGTTGGCGTGTGCGGCATACGCACGCTGTTCTTCGCCGCCCAGGTTCGACTGGAAGATGCCCGCGGCGCTGACCGGCAGGAAATCCTCGTAGACGATCGGGTCGGCCGTGGCCAGGCCCGCGGCCACCAGTACTTCAGCCGGCAGATCGGCCACGCGCTCCGGCGCGGCGCGGCCGGCATCGGTCAGCTGGTAGCGGTAATAGCCCAGGCCTTCCTGGCGCAGCGTGTCATGGTCATCCGGGAAGCTGGCGAACACCGCCTGCAGGCGCTGGCCGTAGTCGCCGCCGGTACTGCCTTCGCCACCGGCATCGCGTGCCTGCGACAGCAGCTGATCGTAGAGCGCGCGGCCCTTCGGGGTCAGCGCAAGGCCACGCTGTTCGATCTCGCCGAAGCGCGCGGTGTGGGTGCCGGCATCGCCACCCTCGCTGTCCGGGAAATGCACGGCTTCTTCCAGTGCCTTGAAGCTGGTCTGCCGCAACAGGATCGGGCAGGCACGGCGCGGCGGACCTTCGATCACCGCCTTGGCGGCCATGCCATGCTCGATCATCGCCGCCTGCGCCGCGTCGATATCCAGCGTGCGCGGGGTCAGGTGGTTGATGTGCGGGCCACGGAAACTGACCACGTCGGCCACCAGCCGATGCGCGTTGTGCAGCGCGTGGTAGGTCGGCAGATCGACGGTGGCATCGCCGTGCCAGCGGAAGGTTTCCAGTGCTTCATCGACGAAGTGCTCCGCTTCGGCCGGCGACAGTCCACCGTCACGCTCGGCCTGGTCGATCAGCGCCAGCGCGCCGTCGGTGAAGATGCGGCGACGTGCCAGGATCTTTGCCGACTCGGCACGCAGGGTTTCGTCTTCGATCAGCTCCAGGCGCAGCAGCGAGGTGAACACGCGGAACGGGTTCTGCGCCAGCGCGGCACCGGTCAGCGGGCGGAACGCGGTGGAGTGCACCGGCACGCCGGCCACCGACAGGTCGTAGTAGCCGACCGGGTACATGCCCATCACCGCGAACAGGCGGCGCAGCGTGGCCAGTTCCTGCACGGTACCAACGCGGATCGCGCCGTGGCGCTCTTCATCCAGGCGCGCACGCTCGTCGTTGCGCTGCAGCTGTGCGGCCAGCGCAGGGTCCTGGTCAAGCACCTGCGCGTTGATCCGCTCCACCAGTTCCACCAGCGTGCCGTACAGCGGCACTTCGGTGCGGTACATGCGGGACATGGCCTGCGCGAACAGGCGGCGGATCACATCAGGCGAAACGAAAGAGGCGCTCATCAGTCACTCGATTACGGGAACGGGGAACAGCTCGAACCCGTATTGTCGCCGGAGCGCGGGGCCGCGGCGATATGCAGAGCAACATGAAGGAAATCGGTAGTGCCGGCCGCTGGCCGGCAACCTCGGGATGCCTGGAAGGGTGCAGTTGCCGGCCAGCGGCCGGCACTACCGCTTGAGCTGGCGCCTCAGGGTGGCATCCAGGGTGATCGGCCGGTCCCAGTGCTGGTAGCTGGCCACGATGGCATGGCGCACGGCGCGGTAATGCAGGTTGTCCGGCTTGGCCGGCATGCGCTTCACCACCGCCTCCCAGCCGCCCTCCGGGTCCTGGCTGAAGGCGCGCACGCTGTCGCGGCAGGTCTGGCCGCTGGCCTTGGCCCAGAAGCAGGCGAAGTAGATATCCCCGGCCTGCCAGCCATGGGTGGTGAACAGCGCGCTGATGTAACCGCGCGGCACCTCGGCATAGCGCGACACTTCGTCGAGGAAGGCGTCGGGGTAGCGTTCGGCGTAGTGGTTGATGTCCTGCAGCTGGGCATCGACCCAGCGGTCACCGGTTTCCACCGTGTAGGCCGCCGAACGCTCGGCGGTCTGCTGGGCCAGCACGGTGGCCGGCACCAGCAGCAAGGACAACAACAGCGCGCGCAGTCGGACGTTCATGCCCCGATTCTGCCGCAGCCGCCGGGTCCTGTCAGGCCGCCGCCGAGGCCTTGGCCTCGATCGCGGCCAGTGCGGCCGGCCAATCATGGGCGGTATCGGCGGTGACCATGCGCGGTTCATCGTCGGCCACGCCGTGCTGGGTCTCGTGGGCCCAGGTCACCGCGTACGGGGTATGCACGCCCCAGCCACCCAGGGTCACCACCGGCTCGATGTCCGAACGCAGCGAGTTGCCGACCATCACGAAGCGCTGCATCGGCAGGTCAAACTCGGCCAGCACGCGGGCGTAGGTTTCCGGGTCCTTCTCGGAGACGATCTCGATGCGCGGGAACAGCTCGGCGAGATTGGCGACCTTGATCTTGGCTTCCTGGTGGAACAGGTCGCCCTTGGTGATCAGCACCACCGGATAATCTTCGGCGATCGCAACCACTGCTTCACGCACGCCGTCGATCAGTTCGACCGGGTGGCGCAGGGTGTCGTGGCCGATATCCAGGATGCGCTGGATGTCCTTGGCCTCGATGCGCTGGCCGGTGATGTCGATGGCCGCTTCGATCATCGACAGCGTCATGCTCTTCACGCCGTAACCGAAGGTGCCCAGGTGGCGCTGCTGCACTTCCAGCAGGTGGCGCGCGGTCTGCGTGTCATGCACGTCGACGTAGCGCGACAGCAGGTCAAGATAATCCTGCTCGGCCTTGCGGTAGTAGTCCTCGCTCTTCCACAGCGTATCGTCACCGTCAAAACCGACCAGGCCGATGGCGCGCGACGGCGCAGGCGTGGGGGTATTCATCGGCCAAGGATACAGGGGCGGCGATGACGAAAAAAACCCGGGCGGCCGCAGCCGCCCGGGTCCCCATGCACCGGTCTTCCCGAAATCAGGCGTGGATCAGCGGCCCTGCGCCGCGCCGGCACCCGCACCGGCCTGCTGGGCGGCCACGTAGGCCTTGTACTCGTCGGCGCTCAGTTCGCCGTCCTTGTTGGTATCGGCCTGGTCGAACACCTGGGCCAGGCCTGCGTTCACCTGTGCCTCGGTCTTGCTGATGGTGCCGTTGCCATCGGTATCGATGCTGGCCCAGGTCTGGCCACCGCCATTGGCCTGCGCCGATGCCGCCGCGGCCGCATTGGTCGCCTGGTCAGCGGCCTGCCCTGCCTGCGCTGCAGACTGCTGTGCCTGTGCGGCCTCGTTCTGTGCCTGCGCGGCCTGCTGCTTGGCCGACTGGGCCATCGCCGGAATGGCCAGCACGCTGCCGGCGGCGACGATCAGGGCGATCAGGGGCTTGCGGTTACGAATAGTCATCAGGGGTGTCTCCTACCAATTGGGTGGTGTTGCGCGGCGTGTTGTCTCCGCACGGCACCTACCCTGCCACCGCGTTTCTGAATCGATTTTGCCTCGCGACCGGCGTCAACACGCACGATTAACCACTCACCTCCACGCATGCTTTAGCGCGGTGGTTAGCAGCAAGTGAGCGGCTCATAAGATGCGCATTCAGCGCTGCCGGATTTAACCGGCAGCGAACGAAAAACCTGCGTCAGTCGACGTTCTGAGCCGATGACCGCGAACTGAACACCACCCAGCCGAGGGCGACACCAGCGAGCGCGCCGGCGATTTCCAGCACCACCCGGCTGCCGAGTTCGTTCGGATCGTGGATGGTGGCGAGAAAAAGGCGCGCATACAGGGGCGACTCCAGACGCACGATGCCTATGTAGAACAGCTTCCAGGCATCGATGCCGGCGGAGATGATCACGGCGATGACGCAGGACCAGCCGATGGCGTGGCCGACCGTCCAGTGCAGGAGCCGGCACAGCTGCGACCACAGGAAGTACACCAGCAGCCCGACCAGCAGGGCAATGGCGCCCGCTTCGAGGGTACCGAGCAGGCCGAAGTGCAGGGGAAGGTTCATCGGGTGGGCAACGGTGGGATGGCGGCCAGTGTAAGGGATCTGCCCCGGACCCAATCCGGTAGCCACGGTAGATCCACGCCATGCGTGGATGAAATCTCCATCGAAATCGAATACTCCGATGATTGAACGAAAGGCGTCCACGCATGGCGTGGATCTACCGTGTCGACCAAGGTCGACACCTACCAACAGCAGCGCCCCTCTGCCGATGTCCCTACCGCACGGGGACGTCGTATGCGGTGCCCGGGTCCGGTTCGGGCTGCAGGGTGTAGTGCCACCACTCCTGCGGATAGTTGACGAAACCACGGCGCGCCATCGCCTGCACCAGCTGCTTGCGGTTCGCCTGCTGCGCAGCGCTCAGCCCGCTCGTCTGCGTATGCGCGCGTGGCCCGAAGAAATCGAAGTCGGTACCCATGTCCATCGGCCTACATGCACCACTGCCGCAATCCAGCAGCCCCAGATCCACCGTGGCACCGCGGCTATGGCCGGAGCGCTCGGCGATGTAGCCGTCGGCCAGCAGCCGTGGCTTGTCCAGATCCGGGTACTGCAGAGCCTTGCGCGAGCGCTCGCGCGGATCGTTCACCCAGGCCATGAAGGCCTGCACCGAACGCACCGGCCGGTAGCAGTCGTAGAGGCGCAGGCCAAAGCCATCCGCGCGCAGGTCCTGTTCCACCTGTGCCAGCGCCTTCGCCACCGGCGCCAGCAGGTAACAGGACGGCCCCTCGTAACCCGGCACGCGCGCGCCGGTGAAGTTGTTCGCGCCGGCGTAGCGGATGTCCATCTCGATGCCTGGCGACAACGTGCGGATCTCCACGAATCCGGCGCTGGCGGCATCAGTGGCCGGCGAAACACGCGGCGGCTCAGCGGCGCTGGCGCTCGCTGCCAGGGCAGTCGCCAGTACGAGTGAAATGCAGGTCCTGGAAGTCATAGCTGAAGTCGATGTCCGGATCGATGGCACGCAGGTCCAGTGTGGGCGGTGCACCGTCACCGGGCTGCAGCCAGGCCTGTGCGTCTTCGCCCAGCGTATCCCAGCGCAGCAGCCAGCGCCCCTGCAACTGCAGCATGGCCGCCTGCAGCTTTGGCGACTTGTCCACGCTGAAGCGCAGGCCGTCCGCGCCCGGGCACAGTGAGGCCGGGCCCAGCCACGGATCGCGGTAACGGCCCTGCCAGTGCGGCAGATCCGTGCGGCTCGTCTCCTGCGCCGCAACGGTGGACGGCCGCTGATGCGCGGTTGCCGCACGAGCGGCCTGGTCCGCCTTCAATTCGGCCAGATACTCCAACGCAGGCCGCGCACCGTCCGCTGCGGTGAAGCGCTTCAGCGCGGCCTGCATCAACGCGGTACGCGCATCCTCGCCTTCACCGTTGATCAACATCACTACCCCCACCTTCCGGTCGGGCAGCAGCGCCAGCGACGAGTACATCCCCGACAGCGTGCCGGTGTGTGCCACCTTCCACTGCCCGTCCATGTCCGACACGCGCCAGCCATAGCCGTAGCCGTAGAAGTGCGCGTTGTCCCAGCGCCGCTGGCGTTCACCCAGCGGCATCGGCATATGGAATGTCCACAGCGTGCGGCGCTGTTCATTGCCCAACCAGTCCGGCACCAGCGCGGGGTCGAGCAGCACCTGCATCCAGCGCGTCATGTCGCGCAGCGAACAGCGGATGCCTCCGGCCGCCATGGACGGCAGGTCCGGGCTGATGGCACCGTCGGCGTTCACCACCGCATTGCGATCACCATGCCAGGCATGTGGCTGGGCGACGTTGCCCACGCGTTTCAGCGACCAGGCCCCCACCTGGCAGCGCGTCATGCCGAGTGGTTCGAACACCTGCTCGCGCATCAGCTGGTCATAGGGTTTGCCAGCGGCCGCAGCGGCCACTTCGCCGGCCACCACGTACATCAGGTTGTCGTAGGCATAGTGACTGCGGAAGCTGCTGACCGGCTTCAGGTGCGCCAGCCCGGCGATGATGTCGGCACGGGAGAACGTGTTCGGTTCCGGCCACAGCATCAGGTCACCGGCACCCAGGCCGAGACCGCTGTTGTGGATCAGCAGGTCGCGCACCTGCATCTGCTGGCCCACCCATGCGTCGTGCATGCGGAACTCAGGCAGATAGCGCTGCACCGGATCATCCCAGCGCAGCCTGCCCTGCTGCACCAGCCGCGCCAACAGCGCGGCGGTCATCGCCTTGCTGTTGGAGGCGATCTTGAACAGCGTGTCCTCGTCGATGCGGCCGCCATCACCGCGCGCGCCCTCGGCATGGCGATAGACCACGCGCCCATTCTCGACCACCGCCATGGCCAGCCCGGGCAGGTGCTCGTGCCGGACCACGGCGGCGACATCGGCATCGATGGATGCGGTATCGACCGCCGAAGCGGAGGGTGCGGCCAGTGCCGCTGCGAGGATCAGCAGATGATGCATGCACGCTTCCCTTCCAATGCCCGCGCCGCCCACACGGACGGCACGGGATGCAGCCTCAGAAATTCCAGGTCACCACCAACTGTGTATAGCGCGGAGCCTGCCAGCGCGTCCCGGTGGCGAACGTCGCCTCGCGGTACTGGCCGGGCTGCGCTTCATAGCGCTGGTGCACGTTGATGGTCTTCTGATTGTTGAACAGGTTGTAGACCGAAAGCCGTGCGCTGAGGTCGATGCCTTCCACCGGCAAACGCCACGTCACATTGGCGCCCATGGTCCACGTCCATGGCAGGCGACCGAACGCGCCGCGCGGACTGTACTCGAACTGTCGCTGGTTGTATGGGCCGGAGCAGTTGGCCACGCACAGCCAACCGGTGCCACCGCCACTACCTTCACTGGAGGTACTGCCACCGGCGATGGAGTCGTTTGGCCACATCACGCCATACGCAGTGATCGGGCCACCGGACTGCACCTGCAACGTGGTGCCGAAGGACCATTGCTTGTTCAGTGCGTACGCAGCTCGCAGCTTGAACTGGTGGCGGAAGTCGTTGAACAGTACGCCGTAGCGCTCGTTGGTGGCGGGGTGGTCCCAGAACTGGACCATGCCGGTATCACCGTAGTTGGTATCGGAGTTCACTGGTCCTTCGAAGTTGCCTTCACTCTTCGACCACAGGTAGGACGCGTTGAACATCCACTTCTCGTCCCATGCACGGTCGATCTGGAACTCCAGCGCCTTGTAGGTGCGCTTGGGCTTGGAGTAACCGATCACCTCGCCGCTGCCGCCCTTGCGATAGCCGCTGTTGGCGGTATCGATGGTGATCCAGCCTTCGTTGGCGCAGCCGATGCTCTTGTCGCCCCAGATTGTCAGGCTCTCGCCCGGATTGGCGATCGGCCACAGCGTGCTCGGGGTCGGGCCGCACGGGGTGTAGTTGATGCGGATGTCATCCAGCGCACGGGTCATCCGTCGATAGGTGGCGTTGACGCCCCAGGACCACGCCTGGTTGATCATGTTCTGGAAGCCCAGGATGTACTCGTCCTGGTAGACCGCCTTGAGATCGCGGTCCACGCTCTGGCGCAGGTCGGCACCGCCGGTGTTCATGCGTGTGTCGGTCGGCCCGATCTGCTGGCCGACGATCGGTGCCATGTACGGCGAGCCTGTCGGCGAGGTCTTCTGTTCCCAGCCATTGAGCACGTAGTAGCTGTATTCGTCGGTGAGACCACCGGCGAAGTTCACGTTGATGTTGTTGGTAACCGGCAGGTAGTAGCGGCCGGCGTTGCCGAACAGCTTGGTGCTGCCATCACCGCGCATGTCCCACGAGAAGCCCACACGCGGCGCGATCAGGTCGTCCATCTTGATGAACGCCTTGCCGGCGGCGGTGCGGTTTTCGAAACGGTCCCAGCGCACGCCGAGGTTGAGCATCAGGTTCGGAGTGATGTTCCAGATGTCTTCCACGTAGAAGGCATTGGCTTCAGTCTCGAACGTGCCTCCCGACTTGCGGTTGCGCGCACGCAGCATTTCGGTAACGCCTGCTGGCACGTAGGCATTGGCACCGTCCCAGACTTCATCGCCAGGTCGCGCTACGTAGGCCGTGTAGCTCAACTCGGTCGGACCGGGGTAGCGGGTGGACTGCTTTGTGGTCATCAGCTCACGGTCGACACCGAAGCGCAGCAGGTGATCACCCAGCTGCCATTCGAAGTCCAGTCGCGCCACGTCACGGGTATCGTCACGCTCGGCCACTGCCGTGCCGGTGGGGTGGCAGCCTGCGCGCAGGCCCTGCAGCTTGCCCAGCCGCGGGCCGTAGGTGCTGTCGGTGAACACCGGGCTGCACGCCTGGTCCAGCGACGAATTGGTGAACGCACGCTGGTTGTTCTGGCCGACCATGGCGCGGGCGGTGAAGTTCTGGCCGAAGTGGCCGGTATAGGTGGCCGACCAGTTGCGACCACCCGTCTCGGTGACCGAATCACCGCCCCATGCACCGAGCTGGTCTGCGTTCCAGTTGTAGCCATACGAGGCGTTGGTGACGTCACCTTCGTCGGAGAACGCCAGCAGCGCCAGGCTGTGGTTGTCGTTGATGTTCCAGTCCAGCTTGGTGCCCCAGAAGCCGTTTCCGGAATCATTCTTGAACCAGGTACTGCCATCGGACGAGGTGTTGTGTCCTTTGTCACTGCGGTCTTCGTACATCGCGAACAGGAACAGCTTGTCCTTGATGATCGGACCGGAGCCCCACACGTTGGTCTTCAGGAAGGAGTTGTTGTCGCGGCTGCCATACGAATGCGGGGTTCCATCACGATGGAAGTGGTCGCCGCCGCTGGAGCGCCATGCACTGGGCTCAGCGGTGACTTCCACGCCGCCTTCGAACTCGTTGCTGCCCGAACGGGTCACCGCATTGATCACGCCACCGGTGGAGCGGCCGAACTCGACCGAGTATCCGCCGGTCTTGACCTGAAACTCCTTGAAGAAGGCGAACGGCGCGGTACTGAAGCCGCGACGGGTGTACATGTCGGTGACATTCAGGCCATTGATGAAGACGGCATTTTCAGCCACCGACGAGCCGGCGAAGGACAAGCCACCAAACGACGAGTTGCCGCCGACCACGCCAGGCGCCATCAGTGCGACCGCAGACAGGTCCTGCGCCACAGGAAGGCGCGAGATTTCCTGTCGATTGATGTTGAAGGATGTTTCGGTGGAATAGACATCCACGCGATTGACCACGCGTGTGCCGACCACCTGCAGTGCATCGAGATTGGTGACGCCGCCGCCGCTTGCCAGATTGACCGTGGTGGTGCCGCCGATCGCGACGCTGACAGCAACCTGATCACCCAGCTTCTGGCCATCACGGCTGAGCTGCAACTGGTAGTCGCCCACCGGTAGCTGGCCCAGGCGATAGCTGCCATCGGCACCGACCGTGACAGAGCGGGTCAGGCCCGTGCTGTTGCTGACCACGGTCACCTGATCACCGGCGGTGGCGCGGCCCGCCACCGCGCCGCTCACGTTCTGCGCCATTGCGGTGCCGGGCAGCATCACGCCCAGACACGCCCCGAGGGCGACGCACAACGCCGCCCGCTTGATGCTGTAAGCCTTCATCCCCTGCTCTCTCCTGCAAGAATTGAATGGTGTGGAATGCGATGTGTCGCGCTAGCGTTGCCCGGCTGGCAGTACCCGCCACTGGAAGTCGTAGCTCCATTGGTCGAAGTACAGGTTGCCGCCTGCCCACTCGGCCTCGCCGCGCTGCGAGTCGACCGTTTCCGAGCGGAAGTGCTGCTTGGCCGGCGCGAAGCGCTGGCCGAAATCGTCGTTGAAGGCGATGCGGTAGCCGTCGAGGCCACCCAGGTAGAAATCGCGCAGGGCCGGCACGTCGCTGGCCAGCGCGCCTGTGGTCACGTCCATTGGCAGCCAGCCATACGGCGCCAGGTAGACCTGCCCCCAGTCATGCAGGTTGTTGTAGCCGCTGCCATCGTCGGAGAACACCATGCCCGACTGCCAGCGCGCGGGAATGCCGTTCATGCGCAGCAGCGCGATCAGCAACAGCGTCTGCTGGCCGCAGTCGGCATGTCCGGCACGCAGCGCGTAATCGCTGATGTTGCTGATCGTGGAGTATTCGCGCGCACCGGCCCATGCAATGCGATCCACGGCAGCAAACAGCTTGCGCACCACTTCATACGGGCGGGTTTCCCCCTGCAGCACCTGGTCGGAGAACAGCTTCAGTGCCGGCGTGAATCGCACGTGCGGCGGCTGCTCGGCCAGGTAAGGTTTCAGCGCCGGATCGGCCGGTGTCGGCTGCACCTTGGCCGGATCGATCGCGGTATGCCGGGCCAGGATCGTGACCGCGTAGCGGACCTCGAAGCGCGTCGGCTGCCCCGCCACCGCCTTGGCTTCCAGATAGGCCGTGCGCTGCAGGGTGCTGGCTGGCGCCACGCGCGCCTTGCCCGGGGTGCTGCCCAGCCACTGCACCTGCTCCTGCTGGCCGGGTATCTCGCGCGGGTAGGGAATCCAGGCGCGTACGGTCTCGCCGGCCGGCACGGCATCGGCTTTCACCATGAGCGACTGGGTGAATTCAATGCGCTGCGGCAGTACCGACGCCCGGCCACTTTGTTCCGCTGCGGCAAGCACGCGTGCGTGGTGCGCGTTGAGCACCTCGTTCGGGCCCGGCGGCGACATCGGTGCATCCGCGCGGCGGCGTGCGCGTGCCTCATCGCTGAGCAGGAACAGGTTCGACGGTGCGCGCTTGAAATACCAACGCGTGCCATCGATGTCGAGATGCTCGATCAGGCCGAGCTGATCCCAGCGCGCGAATTCCTCGTCGGTCAGGTCCGGAATCCAGCGGCGCACGGCAGACTTGGCGGCGGTTTCGTCGAGGGAAAAATCCAGGCGCATGCGGCGCATGCGCTCTTCCTGGAACGCGATGTCGTCGAAACTGACGCCAGGCTCCGCCGCGTCCGCAGCCGACCAGGTGTTCAGTTCGCTGCCGGCTTCGGAGAACCGTCCCGCGTCGATCATCTGCACGACCCGCGCAAACTGGATGGCCGAGGGTGGCGGCTCCGCTCCCGCCGACCACGCCCACAGCAGCAGCGCGGCACACAGGCCGGCAGTGGCAGGCAGACGTGGTTTGCGAACGGCAGGATCCACAGCGACACTTCCCCAGCGCGGGTGGTAACGGCTGTGTAACACGGGCCGGGATGCCGGTCAATAATTTATTCTTGCTTTCGATGCCAAAAGGAATAAATATTCCAACAGGCATTCGAGGAGGGTGTGCAGCGCATGATCCTGGCTTCCCGCGAACGGCATCGGCATTGGCCACGCCGCTTGACCCTGGCCCTGTGCCTGCTGGCCGCACCGGCCTTTGCACAGGCGGCCCCGCCGCCCGACCCGGGCGCGCCGCTGCCCTATGTGATCGGCCTGCACGAGGCCTACCTCACCCCGCAGTACTGGACCGCGCGCCTGGACAACGCAGACGTGCCGATCCTGGACCGCAGCCAGATCGAGGCACAGAACGCGCGGATGCAGGCACAGGACAGCCACATCCAGGACATCGCCACACTGCCAGCCCAGCTGGATGCGGCGACGGTGCGTGCCAGCATCACCGCGCTGTCGAGCTGGCCCACGCGTGCCCTCTACAACGACAAGGGTCAGGCCATCACGCCGGCACTGCGCAGCACGATCGAAGCCAACCTCGGCCTCGATGCGATTTCCACGCAGCTGGCACCGCAATACGGGCTGGTGGTGAAGCGCGCCGCACTGCGTACCTTCCCCACCCGCGAGCGCGTCTTCAGCAGCATCGGCGACACCGACATCGATCGCTTCCAGGAGTCGGCGCTGTTCCCCGGCGACAAGGTCGCGGTGGTCCACCGCAGTGCCGATGGCCGCTGGCTGTTCGTGCACAGCGAACGCTACAGCGCGTGGATCGAGACCGATGCCATCGCCAGCGGCGACAAAGCCACCGTGCTCGGCTACGGCGCGAAGGGGCCGTACCGGATCGTCACCGGCGCCACCGCGCAGACTGCCTACACCCCGGAAGAACCACGCGTCTCGCGCCTGCAGCTGGACATGGGCGTGCGGCTGCCGGTGCTGGCCGACTGGCCGGCGTCAGAGCCGGTGAACGGCCAGCAGGCGCACGCCGCGTGGGTGGTGCAGTTGCCGGTACGCGAAGCCGATGGCCGGTTGAAGCTGGTGCCGGCGCTGCTGCCGCGCTCGCAGGACACCGCCGCCGACTACCTGCCGCTGACCCCACGCCTGCTGCTGCAGCAGGCCTTCAAGTTCCTCGGCGAGCGCTACGGTTGGGGCCACGACTACGACACCCGCGACTGCAGCGGTTTCGTTTCCGAGATCTACCGCAGCTTCGGCGTGCTCCTACCGCGCAATACCAGTGCTCAGGCGATCAGTCCGGCGCTGGACCGCGTACCGTTCACCGGCAAGGACGGCAAGGACGTGCGCGACCGCGCCGTCACCGATCTGCAGGTGGGCGATCTGGTCTACATCCCCGGCCACGTGATGATGGCCATCGGCCACGTCGACGGCCGCACCTGGGTGATCCACGATACGGCGGGCGGCAGCTGGTTCGGTGCCGACGGCAAGCGCGTGCAGGCCCATCTCAATGGTGTTTCGGTCACCCCGCTGGAGCCGATGATGGCCAGCGACAGCGTCCGCTACATCGACCGCATCACCAACATCCAACGCCTGCGTGCCAAGACCCCCTGAATGAAGATCACTGCCATCGAACTGGGCATGCTGCGCGTGCCGCTGAAAACACCGTTCAAGACCGCCCTGCGCACGGTGGAAACCGTGGAAGACGTAGTGGTGCTGATCCGCACCGACACCGGCCACACCGGCTACGGCGAAGCGCCGGCCACCGCGGTGATCACCGGTGATACCCACGGCTCGATCATCGAGGCGATCCGCCACTTCATCGCACCGCGCCTGATCGGCCAGGACGTGGTCAACCTCAACCATCTGTGCACGCTGGTGCAGACCGCGATGGAGCGCAATACCAGCGCCAAGGCGGCGGTGGAGATCGCACTGTACGACCTGTGGGCGCAGCTGCACGGTGCACCGCTGTACCAGATGCTGGGCGGCGGCGACCCGGTGATCACCACTGACATCACCATCAGCGTGGACTACATCGACAAGATGGTGGCCGATTCGCTGTCGGCGATCGAACGCGGCTTCGAGTCGCTGAAGATCAAGGTCGGCAAGGACATCGGCCTGGACATCGAACGGGTCAAGGCGATCCACGCTGCTGTGGAAGGCCGCGCCCTGCTGCGGCTGGATGCCAACCAGGGCTGGACCGCCAAGCAGGCGGTGCATGCCATGCGCACGCTGGAGGAAGCGGGCGTGGTGCTCGAGCTGCTGGAGCAGCCGGTGAAGGCCGCCGACATCAGTGGCCTGAAGTACGTGACCGACCGCGTCAACACGCCGGTGATGGCCGACGAAAGCGTGTTCAGCCCAAGCCAGGTGATGGACCTGATCCAGCAGCGCGCGGCCGACATCATCAACATCAAGCTGATGAAGACCGGCGGCCTGTCCAACGCGATCCGCATCGCGGACATCGCGGGTATCTACGGTGTGCCCTGCATGATCGGCTGCATGATCGAATCCAGCATCAGCGTAGCCGCGGCCGTGCACCTGGCGGTGGCCAAGAGCGATGTGATCACCAAGGTCGACCTCGACGGCCCCTCGCTGGGCCAGTTCGACCCGGTCAGCGGGGGCGTGCATTTCAATGAATCGGAGATCAGCATCAGCGACGTACCGGGGCTGGGCATCACCGAAGTGCGCGGGCTGGAGATGCTGGGTTGAACCGCGCAGTCGAGCATGGCTCGACTCTACAAGGGCCGTGCTTATCTGATGCCTGGTCGGGCGTTACTTTTCTTTCTGCGGAAAGAAAAGTAACCAAAAGAAACGCTCCGCCGGCCGCGAGCCGACGTGTTGCGCACGTTGGTGCCCTGTGCTCCTCGGTCCGGCGAGGGACGGCGCGGAACTCGCTGCGCTCAGACACCCGCGCCTCTTCGCCCTCGCCGGACCTGCGGTGCTCGGCTCGCTTGAAGGCGGACTCAACGTCAAAGGCAACAACTGCACCCCGTAGATTCACGCCATGCGTGGATGCTCCTGCTTCTGCTCTACCCAGTACCCCCCTCGCGTCTGGCACCCGCCCGGCCCATTCCATGACACGCTCTACGCTGCCAACCGCAACGCGCCTATCCTTGCCCGGACTCCCCGCATGCCGCCCCTGCTGAAGATCCGTTCCGAGCGCGGGCAGATGTCGGCCATCGAGCGCCGCATCGCCGACTTCATCCTCGACAACGCACACCTGCTGCGCGACTACTCGTCCCAGCAGCTGGCCAGCGCGTTGGGCATCAGCCAGTCCAGCGTGGTGAAATTCAGCCAGAAGCTCGGCTTCAAGGGCTACCCGGACCTGAAGTACTCGATCGGCCAGGATGTGGCACGCGCCGGTGCCGATCCACAACAGGCGCCCAGCGAACCCGACAGCGGCGACGACTACCTGCGGTTGGGCGAGGCCCTGCGCCGCAGCAAGGCCCTGGCCGAGAAGGAAACCCGCCAGGCCAATCCACGCGAGGAAATCGAGCGCATCGTGCAGCTGCTCGACGGCGCGCCGAAGCTGTTCGTGTACGGCCTGGGTGACGACGGCCTGTACGCGCGTGAGTTCGCCATGAGATTGTCGCTGCTCGGCCTGCTGGTGGTGCCGCATACCGACCCGATCCTGATGCTGGCCAACCTGTCGGCGGCACGCCCCGGCGATGCGCTGCTGGTGTTCTCCGAGTTCGGCAACCTGCCCCAGCTTTCGCAGCTGTCGCGCCAGTTCCAGGACATGGGTGGCAAGGTGATTTCCATCACCCGCCACACCGCCAACCCGCTGCGCGCGCATGCGGATGCAACGCTGGTGGTGTGTGCGCACGACCGCACGCCGCAGGTCGCGCAGCTGCTGTACCGTAGCGCCATGCACGCGCTGCTCGATTTCCTGTTCGTGCTGCTCTGCCACGCCAATCCGGATCGCCAGCAGCAGCTCGCGGTGAACCTGGAGCGGATCGACCACCTGCTGGATTCCTGACCGGAGCACCTGTTGATGAGATCGCTGGTTCGCCTCGCTACCGCTGCGCTGCTGCTTGCTGCAGCGGTGTCCGTATACGCGGCGCCGCTGGATGGTGCGCGCCAGCTGATCGTGGTCACCAGCGATGGCTGGGACAGCACCGAGGGCCAGCTGCAGGCCTATGTGCGCGATGGCAAGGGCTGGCACGCGCATGGACAGGCGTTCCCGGTGGCGCTCGGCCGTACCGGCAGCGCCTGGGGCCTGGGCCTGCATCCGGCACAGGCCGACGGCCCGCAGAAGCAGGAAGGCGATGGCCGCAGCCCGGCCGGCGTGTTCGCGCTCGGCAGCGCCTTCGGCTATGCCATCACCCGCCCCGGCACCGCGATGGCCTACCAGCCCATGCTTGAAAGCAGCTACTGCATGGATGTGCCCGGCTCTCCGTTCTACAACCGCATCGTGGATGAAAAGAAGGTCGGCAGTGCAGCGATCAAGGGCTCCACCGAGCCGATGCGGCTGGACCTGCACAACAAGGGCGACGTGCGTTACCAGGAAGGCTTCGTGATTGCCCACAACCCGGACAACCAGCCCGGCAAGGGCAGCTGCATCTTCGCCCATCTGTGGCGCGCGCCCGGTGAGGCCACGGCCGGCTGCACCGCCATGCCGCAGCCACGCATGCAGGCCCTGCTTGACTGGCTGCGGCCGCAGGATATGCCGCGCTTCGTGCTGCTGCCGCGCGCCGAGTACACGCGCCTGCAGGCCCAGTGGCAGCTGCCCGCACTGAGCGGAGACGCCCGTTGAGCGCGCAGGACGAACCGCAGCTGCAGCGCGCGGTCAGCCGCTGGCAGATCGTCGGCCTGTCGATCAACGATGTGATCGGCAGCGGCATCTACCTGCTGCCGGCCGCCACCGTCGCCCTGCTCGGCCCCTTCAGCCTGTGGGGCGTGGTCGCCGCCGGCATCGTCGTTGCCCTGCTGGTGCTGTGCTACGCGCAGGCCGCCAGCTACTTCGATGAACCCGGTGGCAGCTACCTGTATGCCCGTGAGGCGTTCGGGCGATTCGCCGGGTTCGAGATCGGCTGGATGATCTGGTTGACCCGCATCAGCTCGGCGGCCGCATTGAGCAATGCACTGGCCGATGCGGTCGCGCGCTTCTGGCCGTGGGCCGGCGCCGGCATGGGCCGCATCGCAGTGATCGTGGTGTCGCTGGGCTTCCTCACCGGCGTCAACATCATCGGCGTGCGCTCGGCTGCGCGTACCGGCGTGGTGCTGGTGATCGGCAAGATGCTGCCGCTGCTGCTGTTCGTGGCCATCGGTGCGTTCTACATCGATCCGCAGCTGGCCTTCTCCGGCCAGCGCCCTGACCCGCATGACCTGCAGCGCATGGGCGAAGCCGCCTTGCTGCTGCTGTACGCCTACGCCGGCTTCGAGAACATCCCGGCAGCTGCGGGCGAGTACCGCAATCCGCGCCGCGATATTCCATTCGCCCTGATCACCATGATCATCACCGTCACCGTCATCTATGGAGCGGTGCAGGTGGTGGCGCAGGGCACGCTGGCCGGGCTGTCCAGTTCGGCCACGCCGCTGGCCGACGCCGCCGCAGGCTTCGGTGGTGAGGCACTGGCGCTGATCCTGACCATCGGCGCGACCATCTCCATCCTCGGCACCAACAGCAACACGATGATGATGGGCCCGCGCTTCCTGTTCGCGCTGGCCCGCGATGGCTACGGGCCGAAGATCCTGGCGCAGGTGCATCCGCGCTTCCATACGCCGGCCGCATCGATCCTGTGCCAGGGCCTGATCGCGCTCGGGCTGGCGCTGTCGGGGTCATTCGTGCAGCTGGCGCTGCTGTCGATGACCACGCGCCTGTTCGCCTACATCGGTACCGCCGCGGCAGTGCTGGTACTGGCCAAGCGCTACGCCGACCGCCCCGGTGCATTGAAGCTGCCCGGCGGCCCGCTTATTCCGGTGCTGGCGCTGCTGCTGTGCGTTGCGCTGTTCGCCAGTGCCAGCTGGCAGAACATCGCCGCCGCACTGGTCGCGTTCGCCATCGGCGCGGTGATCTACAAGCTGCCGCGCAAGGATGCCGACGCCGGGTGATCGATAGCGCCGGGCCATGCCCGGCGGATTGATCTGGCGATCACGCTGCCGGACCGGGCCGTTAACCGCCTCGCAGGCACGATCAGGTTTCGTCCACAACGGAGCCCTTCCATGACCGAGTACCAGATTCCCGGCCGCGTACCGGACGACAGCACACCGCGTGACGCGGTCAGCAACTACTGGCGCGAACGCTACACGGCCGAGCCGTACTACGACGACCAGCTGTTCTTCGAGGACTATGAGCCGGCCTATCGCATCGGCCACGCAGCGCGTGCGCAGGACATGATCCGCGCCTACGAGGAAGTGGAACGCGAGCTGGAATCACGCTGGGCCAGCGAACGCGGCCGCAGCCGCCTGGACTGGGCGCAGGCACGCAGTGCCGTTCGCCGTGGCTGGGAGGAAGCGCAGCAGGTGGAACCGCGCCTGGCACGCGGCCCCTGACGGACCCGATATGCGGCAACGCCGGGCATGGCCCGGCGCTACCGTTGCTGCATCATTCCTGTTCCGGCAGCGGCGGCACGGCCGTGCTGCGCTTGCTTTCACCGCCACCGGCGGCGATCAGGTCGCGGGTGTTCTTCTGCACCGCCACCGCACCGAACAGCGACAGCGCGAAGGCCATGCCGTAGAAGCCCTTCTCGCTCAGCACCAGGGTGGCGTTCCACAGGCCAACCAGCAGCAACAACAGCGCAGACAGCAATGCGAACCAGCACAGCGCGTAGTACAGGCCACTCACCGGAATGCCCTCGACACGGTCGCGCACGCTCTTCTGCAGCGACACCGCTGCGAACAGGCCAAACAGGAGCAGGGTGAGGTAGTAGCCCTTCTCGTTCAGCGGCATCTCCGCATTGAACAGGCCTATCAGGTAGGCCACCGCGCCGAGCAGCAGGGCCACCCAGGAGGCGGCAATGAAGGCCGGCGAGGGTCGATGGATGATCGGTGCGTTCATTGCGGTTCCTTGCAGTCAGGCGGGCATGCTTTGCCCGGGCGAACCCACCCTAGACGATCCCGCCGCCGCCGCACAGGGGGAAACAGGACCTTCGGGCCAGGACCGTCACCGCCCCGGTGGTATACAAGGGAGAGCCTGGCCATCCGCATCCCCTTCCGCTGGAGATACCCATGACCCGCACGCCCCTGCTGCTCGCCCTCGGCCTGTTGCCGATCCTCGCCACCACGGCCTGCAGTGCCGCCGGCCCCGATGCCAGTGGGCAGAAAGCTGCCGCTGCCAGCACAGACGCTGCCGACCAGCGACCGTTCACCGCATCCGAAATCAGTCGTTTCGACCAGCCGTGGGCAATGACCTTCCTGCCCGATGGCAGCCTGCTGGTCACCGAAAAGCGCGGAAAGCTGCAGCACCTGGACCTGGCCAGTGGCCAGAAACACGAGATCACCGGCGTTCCGAAGGTCGCCTACGGTGGCCAGGGTGGTTTCGGTGACGTGATCCTGCACCCGCAGTTCGCAAGCAACCACGTGATCTATCTCAGCTATGCCGAGGAAGGCACGCTGGACACCCGTGGCGCTGCCGTCGCACGCGCCACGCTGGCGCTGGATGCCAAGGGTGGCGGTGAGCTGAAGGACCTGAAGGTGATCTGGCGACAGACGCCCAAGGTCAGTGGCGAGGGCCACTACGGCCACCGCCTCGTCTTCGGCCCGGACGGCAAGCTGTGGATCAGTTCCAGCGAGCGCCAGAAGTTCGATCCGGCGCAGGACATGGGCAGCAACCTCGGCAAGATCATCCGCCTCAACGACGATGGCAGCCTACCGGCCGACAACCCGTTCGCCTCGCAGGGCGGCGTGGCCGCGCAGGTGTGGTCGCTGGGCCACCGCAACATCCTCGGCATGGCCTTCGATGCCAACGGCAAGCTGTGGGCGCACGAGATGGGCCCGGCCGGCGGCGACGAGCTGAACCTGATCGTGCGCGGCGCCAACTACGGCTACCCGATCGTCTCCAACGGCAACCACTACGACGGCCGCCCGATTCCCGACCACAGCACCCGCCCGGAATTCGCCGCCCCGAAGGTGACCTGGACGCCGGTGATCTCGCCGGCCGGCTTCGTGATCTACAGCGGTAACCTGTTCCCGCAGTGGAAGGGCAGCGGCTTCATCGGCGGCCTGTCGTCCACCTCGCTGGTGCGCGTGGCCTTCGATGGTGACAGCGCGCGCGAAGCCGAACGCTTCAACATGGGCGAGCGCATCCGCGAAGTGGAACAGGGCCCGGATGGCGCCCTGTGGCTGCTGGAGGACGGCAACAAGGCGCGCCTGCTGAAGCTCACCCCGAAGACCTGATGTCCTGGTAGTGCCGGCCGCTGGCCGGCACCCTGGGTTCTTCCGGCATCCTGCGGTTGCCGGCCAGCGGCCGGCACTACCCATACGAAACGGCCCCGTATGCGGGGCCGTTCGCATTTACTGGATGGTGATGACCTTCACCTCGGTCTTCGTGCAGGCCTGGTCCAGGCACTGCCCGTTCAACCACACCTGACCATCGCCGATCATCACGCCCTGCTGGTTGACGAAGACCTTGCCGAAGTCCTGTTCGGACACCGCCTTGACCACCGCCGGGGTGATGATCTTCTCGTAGTTGCGCTGGAACTCACCGGGGCCGGTGATCTTCCTTCCGTTAGCGATATTCAGCGGGAAGCGCACTTCCTCCACCACCGCAGCGCGATCACCGCCGACCACCGCGGTCTTGAACGCGTTGAACACCTTCTCGTACTGCGCGGCATCACCGAGCAGGGTCTCGATACGCGCACGCGCGTCTTCCGCGGGCACATCCGCCGGTGCGGCGCCGGCCGGCTCGGCAGCAGCCTTCGCCGATTCAGCCGCGGGCGTGGCCGCAGCACTGGCCTCCATCGGCGGCGGTGCGTCCACCGCAGGCTCGGCCGGCGGTGCCGGCTGCGAACAGGCCGCCAGCAACAGGGCGGGAATCAACACAGCGATCATGCGCATGCGCAGGCATCCATCGGTTCAAGAACACCGATGGTAGCGCCGTGCCAGTGAGAACAACAAAAAGGGGACGGAGGGGATTAAGTCGTTTGTGCCACAAACGACTTAATCCCCTCCGTCCCCTTTTTCTCGATCAGGCCTTCAGCAGCTCGAACTGCACGGCTTCACCTGCTGCCGACGAGGCGCAGACCCACAGGTCGAAGTGGCCCGGCTCGGCACGCAGTACGCCGTCGCGGCCGGTGAACGCCAACTGCTCGCGGGTCAGGGTGAACACCACTTCGGTCGACTCGCCCGGCTGCAGCGCCACCTTGCGGAAGTCCTTCAGTTCGCGCACCGGACGTACGCGGCTGGCCACGCGGTCGTGGATGTACAGCTGCACCACTTCCTCGCCGGCCACGTCGCCGCTGTTGGTGAGCGTGGTGGTGATGGTCAGGCTGTCGTCCCAGCCAAGCTGCGCCGCACTCAGCTGCGGCGCACCGTAGGCGAAGGTGGTGTAGCCGATACCATGCCCGAACGGGTACAGCGGCTCGTTCGGAATCTCGCGCCAGCGGGCCTTGAACTCCGACATGGTCGGCAGTTCCGGGCGACCGGTGCGCGGGTGGTTGTAGAAATACGGCTGCTGGCCGGACACCTGCGGGAAGCTGACCGGCAGCCGCCCGGACGGGCTGTAGTCACCGAACAGCACATCGGCCACCGCGTGGCCGGTCTGCGTGCCCAGGTACCAGGTCACCGCCACCGCCTGCGCATTACGCACGGCGCCCTGCAAGGCCAGCGCGCGACCATTGCGCAGCAGCACCACCAGCGGCTTGCCGGTCATCGCCACGGCTTCGGCCAGCGCCTGCTGTGCCGGCGGCAGGGTGATCTCGACGCGCGACTGCGCTTCGCCGCTGTAACGCTGCGGCTCGCCCAGCGCCAGCACCACCACGTCGGCGCGCAGCGCAGCGGCCACGGCCGCTTCGGTGCCACCGGGGATGGCCACTTCCAGTTCGCAGCCCGGCACGATTTCCAGCAGCGATTCATCGCCGATGGCGGCGCGAACGCCGGTTTCCAGGTCCACGTAGCGCTGCTTGTCGCCGAACAGCGTCCAGCAGCCTTCAATGTTCTCGCGGTCCTGCACGAACGGACCGATCAGCGCGATCTTCTGCCCGGTCTTCTGCAGCGGCAGCACGCTGTCACGGTTGTTCAGCAGCACGATCGAACGACGCGCCGCATCGCGCGACAGCGCGTCATGTGCGGCAATGTGCGAGGTATCGGCTTCGCGCGCCGGATCCAGCGAACGGTACGGGTCGTCGAACAGGCCGATGGTTTCCTTCAGCCACAGGATGCGGCGCACGCCTTCATCCAGCACCGCCATCGGCACCTCGCCGCTCTCGACCAGGCCCGGCAGGTGCTCGGCGTAGAAGCCGCTCTGCATGCTCAGGTCCAGGCCGGCGGTGAACGCCTTGGCGGTGGCATCGCGGTCGTCGGCGGCATAACCGTGCGCGACCAGTTCCATGTCGGCGGTGTAATCGGAGATCACCACGCCCGGGAACTTCCACTCACCGCGCAGGATGTCGGTCAGCAGTTCGGCGTTGGCGCTGGCCGGCACGCCGTTGATGTCGTTGAACGAGGACATCACGGTGATCGCGCCCGCATCGAAGGCGGCCTTGAACGGCGGCAGGTGCACGTCGCGCAGGGTCTGCGGCGAGATGTCCACCATGTTGTATTCCATGCCGGCCATCACCGCACCGTAGGCGGCGAAGTGCTTCGGCGTGGCCAGCAGCGAATCGGCAGCGCGCAGGTCGCTGCCCTGGAAGCCGCGCACGCGGGCGGCGGCGAACGCACACCCCAGCACCACGTCCTCACCGGCACCTTCGGCGCCACGGCCCCAGCGCTGGTCGCGGGCGATGTCCACGGCCGGCGCATAGGTCCAGTGCAGGCCAGCAGCGGTGGCTTCGATGGCGGTGGCGCGTGCGGTGCGCTCGGCCAGCTCCGGTTCGAAGCTGGCGGCCTCGCCCAGCGGAATCGGGAACACGGTACGCATGCCGTGGATGACGTCGGCGGCCAGGATCACCGGAATGCCCAGGCGGCTCTCTTCGGTGGCGACCTGCTGGATGCGGCGGCCCAGCTCGGCGCCCACACCATTGAACAGCGAGCCGACCTTGCCCTCGCGCACCTGCTGCAGCACCTGGTCGGCATTGCGCACGTTGGCTTCCGGGTTCACGTCCGGGGCGAACGGGCGGACCATGTCCGCGAAGACACCCAGCTGGCCGACCTTTTCCTCGACGGTCATCTGGGCAATGAGGGATTCGATGCGATCGGAGGCCACCGGCAGTCCTTGATGAAAACGTTTACAAGCCCGGCATTCTAGCGATCCCGGGCGATTTGGCGAGAGGTTTCTTCATTCAGTTTCAGCCACCAGCGGGGTCCGTATGGCCCCGCCGGGGGCACCGCAGCTTACTCCGAGCCGGCCAACTGGCGCTGCCCGGCCATCAACATGGCGTCGCTGGAGGCCTGGAACACGCGCAGGCCGAACGCCGGCAGGATCGCCAGCAGGTGGTCGAAGATGTCCGACTGCACCGCCTCGTATTCACCCCAGGCGGTGCTGCGGGTGAAGCAGTACAGCTCCAGCGGCAGGCCCTCGGTGGTCGGCTGCAGCTGCCGCACCAGCAGGGTCATGTCGGTATGGATGCCCGGGTGACTGCGCAGATAGCGCTCCACGTACGCACGGAAGGTGCCCAGGTTGGTCACCCGGCGGCTGTTGACCTCGGCCACGCCCTGCTCGCGCAGGCGCCCGTTCCACTGGCCCAGCTCCTGCTCCTTGGCCTGCAGGTAGTCGCGCAGCAGCGCGAATTCGCCGAGGAAGGCCAGATCACCCTCGTCCAGGAAACCGACGCTGTGCTGGTCCAGGTACAGCGCGCGCTTGATGCGGCGGCCACCGGCCTCCTGCATGCCGCGCCAGTTCTTGAACGACTCGGTCACCAGCTTCTTGGTCGGGATGGTGGTGATGGTCTTGTCGAAGTTCTGCACGGTGACGGTGTGCAGCGCGATATCGATGACGTCACCGTCGGCGTTCTGGCTGGGCATTTCGATCCAGTCGCCGATGCGCACGCGGCCATCGCCACTGATCTGCACGCTGGCCACCAGCGACAGGATGGTGTCCTGGAAGATCAGCATCAGCACCGCCGTGGCCGCGCCCAGGCCGGTCACCAGCGGCCCCAGCTTCACCCCCAGCAGGGTGGCGACGATGGACAGGCCAGCGGCCACGAACACCACGATCTTGACCACCTGCAGGTAGCCCTTGATCGGCTTGTTGCGCGCATCGGGCTTGCGCTCGTACAGGCTGTTGGCCGCGTCCAGCGCATGCGAGAACGCCATCGACACCGTCAGCACGGCCCACACGATGCACAGCTTGATGATGACGTTGACCAGGCTGGGCGGCAGGTCGGGAATGAGGGTGATGCCCGAGGCGATCACCTGGCTGGGCACCACGTTGGACAGGCGCGAAATGACCCGCATCAAGTGGCTGCCGCGCCCGGACTCAGCGCCCGGCAGGCGCTGCAGCAGGCGCCGCAGGCCACGCACCAGGATGCGCTTGGTCACCCAGTTGGCCAGGCCCGCTGCGATCAGCAGCGCCGAGATCATCAACGCCAGGTAGGCGCCGGGATAGGGTTCCAGTGTGTTCTGCAGCTTTTCCAGCCACTGTACCGCCACCACCGCGTCCACCATCAGTTGTCTCCTTGCGTTGTCGTTGTTGTTGGGGGTGCCGGCCAGCGGCCGGCACTACCGGATCAGTCCCGCGAGCGCTCGATGATCACGCCCACCGCGCGCGCGCCACGCACCGCGCCCGGCTTGCTCAGTTTCAGGCGCAGCCACTTCACGTCGAATTCGTCCAGCACGATCTGTGCGCAGCGCTCGGCCAGGGTTTCCACCAGGCCGAATTCCGACTCGCGCACGAACTGCTCCAGGCGCTTGCTCACCGCCTTGTAGTTCAGGGTATGGGCGATGTCGTCGGAGGCCGCGGGACGACGGTTGTCAAAGCCCATCTCCAGGTCGAACACCAGGTCCTGGCGGATCCGTCGTTCCCAATCGTAGATACCGATCAGGGCGTCGATCGTCAGCCCCTCGATGAAAACCTTGTCCATTGCGCTTAACCAGCTCGAATACAGGGGGCCATGGTAACGGCACGACGGTGAGCCTGCCCGGAACGGGCGGTGGGTGGCCGGCAGGAATGCGGCTCCAGAAAAGACAAAGGGCCCTGCTAGCGGGGCCCTTTGGTACCTCTCAACGTCCCCAGGGGAAGCTGGAATTCAGCCGCGAGTCCCGGAGCACACGCCGCAAGGTTAGGAGTGCCCCCCTGACCAGTCAATTGGCAAATGCGTCACGGCAGACGACCGGGTGAAAAACCGAGCCGATCCACGAAAGAACACTGACGATCATGATGCCGTTTTCTGATGTTCCTGCATCGTTCCCAGGGTCAAGGTGAAACCACGTTCCCTGGGAGTGAGTTGATGAAGGAAAGCAGGATCCTGCAGGCAGCTCTATCCAGGCAGAGATGGTCGACCTACGAGCGCATCGCTTCTCGTTGCGTAGCCGATCCAGCCACGCTCTATGCCTGGAACATGCAGATGTGTGCTGCTCTCCTGCCACCGTTGCACATCTGTGAAGTCGTGATCCGCAATGCAGCAGCTACGGCGCTGGTGCATCGCTATGGTCGATGCTGGCCCTGGCATCCAGCGCTGCTGCGCAGCCTTCCTGCCGAAGGCGCCCTTGCCTCGCTATGCGATGTCCGCGGCAGCGCCGGAGCTCCACGGGATGTACCGGAGGTCATCGCCAAACTGCGATTCGGCTTCTGGCAGCAATTGTTCGCTCGACGGTTCGAGCATTCGATCTGGGCCGGGACCATGGGCCTGGCGCTGCCACACGCACCCTCGGTGCCGCTGTCCGTCCTGCGTCGGTCCATCCATGCCGACCTCGACCGCATCCGCCTCCTGCGCAATCGGATCGCCCACCACGAACCCATCCTGGAACGCGACATCGGTGCCGACCTGGCGGCGATCGGACGGCTGATCCACGCCCGCTGCCCGCATACGCTGGGCTGGCTACAGCGCCATGAGCGGGCGACAACGGTGTTGGCGGCGTCGCCATTGGCAGGGCGTCCGTAATGTGTAGCCGGGCGTGGCCCGGCGCTACGGAGGCCTGCCTGTAGAGTCGAGCTTGCTCGACTGCTCTGTGTCCGTCATTGCGCCCAGTCGAGCAAGCTCGACTCTACAAACGCCGATCGAGCGGTTCGCGCGGCCGGGGGGCTCAGACCGCCGGCAGGGTCGCCATGTCCCAGCGCGGGGTCACATCCACCTTCGGCGGGCTGTACTGGCCGGCCTGCAGGCGCAGCGCGCCGGCGAAGGCGATCATCGCGCCGTTGTCGGTGCACAGTGCCGGCCGCGGGAAGCAGGCACGGCCGCCGAGACGCTCGGCCATCTGCTGCAGGCGGGCGCGCAGACGCTTGTTGGCGCCGACACCGCCGGCCACGACGATCACGTTGGTGCCCGCCGCTTCCAGCGCGCGTTCGCACTTGATCGACAGGGTCTCGACCACCGCGTCCTCAAAGCCCCGGGCGATGTCGGCACGGGTCTGCTCGCTCTGGTCACTGTCGCGCCAGGCCATCAGGACCTGGGTCTTCAGGCCGGAGAAGCTGAAATCCAGCCCCGGGCGGTCGGTCATCGGTCGCGCGAAGCGGTACACGCCCGGCGTGCCCTGCTCGGCCAGCCTGGCCAGCTGCGGGCCACCCGGGTACGGCAGGCCCATCAGCTTGGCGGTCTTGTCGAAGGCCTCGCCGGCCGCGTCGTCCAGGGTCTCGCCCAGCAGGCGGTACTGGCCGATCGCGTCCACCGCCACCAGCTGGGTATGGCCACCGGACACCAGCAGCGCCACGAACGGCGCTTCCGGCGGGTCGTCCTCCATCAGCGGGGCCAGCAGGTGGCCTTCCATATGGTGTACGCCCACCGCCGGCACCTCCAGCGCCCAGGCCAGCGACCGCGCCACGCCCGCGCCGACCAGCAGTGCGCCGACCAGACCGGGACCGGCCGTATAGGCCACGCCGTCGATATCACCTACGCCCAGACCGGCGTCGGCCAAGGTCTGGCGCACCAGCGGCAGCAGCTTGCGGACGTGGTCGCGGCTGGCCAGTTCGGGCACCACACCACCGTATTCGGCGTGCAGGGCGATCTGGCTGTAGACCGCATGGGCGCGCAGGGCCGCGCTGCCGGCCAGGTCGGTGTCATACACCGCCACGCCGGTCTCATCACAGGAAGATTCGATGCCAAGGACTCGCATGCCTGCTATTATGACGCCCCTGCCGCCCCCTCGGGGGACGTGCAGATCTCACTGCTTTCGAACCGCCGGCCCGTATTCAGGGTTGGCCGCTTGCAGTTTGTCGATTCGCCGCTATAATGTGCGGCTCGCCGGGCGTGACCCGGTTCTACTGTGTCCCGGAGATTCCATGCCCAGCGTCAAAGTCCGCGAGAACGAGCCCTTCGAGTTTGCTCTTCGCCGCTTCAAGCGCACTTGCGAAAAGGCCGGTGTGCTGGCCGAAACCCGCAAGCGCGAGTTCTACGAAAAGCCGACCCAGGAGCGCAAGCGCAAGGCCGCCGCTGCTGTGAAGCGTCAGCTGCGCCGCTCGTCGCGCGACGTTACCAAGCGTCAGCGCCTGTACTGATCGGACGCATCTTCATTGCGATGGGCTTGCCTGTCGCGATGGAGCCGAAGCCGGCACGCGCGAGCGTCGCCGGCTTTTTGCGTTTCCGGGTTCGGGCATCCGCCCCGCCCCACCTACCACCACGAGGTTCCTCATGAGCATGAAGCAGCAGCTCACCGAAGACATGAAGGCCGCCATGAAGGCGGGCGAGAAGCACAAGCTGGGCGTGATCCGCCTGATCAACGCCGCCATCAAGCAGCGCGAAGTGGACGAGCGCATCGAGCTGGATGACACCGCCGTGATCGCCGTGCTCGACAAGATGGTCAAGCAGCGCAAGGACTCGGTCAGCCAGTTCGAAGCCGCCAACCGCGAGGACCTGGCCGAGATCGAGCGCGCCGAGATCGTGGTCATCGAAGCCTACCTGCCGGCCAAGATGGGCGAAGCCGAGATCGTCGCCGCGATCCAGGCCGCCATCGCCGAGACCGGCGCTTCCGCTCCGGCCGACATGGGCAAGCTGATGGGCGCACTGAAGCCCAAGCTCGCTGGCCAGGCCGACATGGGTCTGGTCTCCAAGCTGGTCAAGCAGCAGCTGGCGTAAGCCATTGCCGGGGTCGGATCCCTTTCGCATCGCGGAAGGGCTCTGACCCCATTGATGCACCCGCTTCACCGCACCTTCGACCCCCGGCTGCTACAACATCCCCATGGTCGAGCAATCGCACTCCCCCGCCGACACGCGTCCCCACGGCATTCCCGCACGGCTTCGCCACTACGCTGACCGCCTGCAGGACAGCTTCCCGATGGCCGTCGCCAAGCGCTTCGTCGAAATCGACGTGCTGACCCAGGCCGCCTCGGTCTCCTTCTACGCCCTGCTGTCGATGGCACCGCTGCTGGTGCTGCTGCTGTGGCTGACCGCCTCGCTGTACCCACCGGCACAACAGACGTTGATCAGCCAGATCGGTTCGGTGGCCGGCAGCAGCGTGGCCAGCGTCGCCGACACCGTGCTGCACAACGCCAACAGCCAGCCCAGCGTCGGTTCATTGGCCGGGCTGTGGAGCACGCTGCTGCTGTTCATCGGCGCCACGGCGGTGTTCGCCCAGCTGCAGAACGCGCTGAACCGGATCTTCCACACCAGCGGCCAGCGTCTGGATGGCATCAAGGCCTGGCTGCGCAAACGCGTGTTCTCGTTCGGCGTGGTGCTGGCACTGGGCTTCCTGCTGATCCTGTCGATGACCGCCACCACTGCGCTGCAGGTGGTGTTCGCGCAACTGCCCTCGGTACTGCCGGCAATCGGCTACCTGACCTCGCTGCTGCTGTACACGCTGGCCTTCGCCTTCCTCTACCACTACCTGCCGGACCGCCGCGTGGCCTGGCGCCAGGCCTTCATCGGCGGTGCCATCACCTCGGTGCTGTTCACCCTCGGCCGCTATGGCATCGGCGTCTACATCGCCACGGTGGCCCCGGGCAGCGCCTACGGTTCGATGGGCGCGCTGGTGATCTCGCTGGTCTGGATCTACTACGCCACCGCCGTGTTCTTCGTCGGTGCGCTGATGACTGCGGTGATCGACGAACGGCAGCATGCACGGGCGCAACTGGCCAGGGCCGGGGTCGAGGCCGAACAGGCCAGCCCCGGCACCGCCAGCGAGTAAACTAGGGGAACCTGCCGCCCCTGCTGCGCGCCCTGCGGCCGCGCCCCGTTCTGTTGCCCATGGCCCGTATCCCCGACGCTTTCATCGACGATCTGCTCGCCCGCTCCGACATCGTCGAGGTGGTGGGCAGCCGCGTGCCGTTGAAGCGACAGGGCAAGGAATACGCAGCGCGTTGCCCGTTCCATGACGAGCGCTCGGCGTCGTTCACGGTCTCGCCCACCAAGCAGTTCTATCACTGCTTCGGCTGTGGCGCGCACGGCACCGCGATCAGCTTCCTGATGAACTACGACCGCCTCGAATTCCTCGACGCGGTGGATGAACTGGCCAAGCGCGCAGGCATGGAAGTGCCGCGCAGCGAGAATCCGCGCAGCCCCCAGCAGCAGGACGACAGCCGCGAGCTGTACTCGGCGCTTGAGGCGGCCACGAAGTTTTTCCAGAGCAACCTGCAGGGCAGCGACAAGGCCCGCAGCTACCTGGATGGCCGCGGCGTGGATGAAGAGAACCGCGCGCGCTTCCAGATCGGCTACGCGCCGGATGGTTACAGCGGCCTGCGCGATGCGCTGGGCAAGGACGAGCGGCGGATGAAGCTGCTCGACCGCGCCGGCCTGTTCTCCAAGAACGATCGCGGTCACGTCTACGACAAGTTCCGCGACCGGGTGATGTTCCCGATCTTCGACCGCCGCGGCCGGGTCATCGCTTTCGGTGGCCGCGTGTTCGAGAAGGACGACGGCCCCAAGTACCTCAACTCGCCCGAGACCGCGCTGTTCCACAAGGGCCGCGAGCTGTACGGCCTGTGGCAGGTGCGCCAGGCCAACCAGAAGATCGAGCGGCTGATCGTGGTCGAGGGCTACATGGACGTGGTCTCGCTGTTCCAGTTCGGGGTCACCCAGGCGGTGGCGACGCTGGGTACCGCAACCACGCCGGACCATGCCGAGCTGCTGTTCCGCAACGCACCGGATGTGTTCTTCTGCTTCGATGGCGACGCCGCCGGCCGCCGCGCCGGCTGGAAGGCGCTGGAGTCGGTGCTGCCGCGCATGAAGGATGGCCGCCAGGCCTTCTTCCTGTTCCTGCCCGATGGCGAAGACCCGGACACCATCGTGCGCAAGGAAGGCGCCGAGGCCTTCAACGAACGCCTGAAACAGGCCACGCCGCTGTCGCAGTTCTTCTTCGACGAGCTCACCCGCGAGATCAACCTGGGCACGCTCGATGGCAAGGCGCGCCTGGCCGAGCGCGCAAAGCCGATGCTGGCGCAGATTCCCGACGGCGCCTTCGGCGACCTGATGAAGCAGCAGCTGGCGCAGCTGACCGGCCTTGGCGGCAATGCCCAGGCAGCGCGCGCACCGATGCCGCAACGCCAGCCCTCGCGAGCGATCCAGCCCGTGGCCAAGCGCAGCCTGGTACGCGGCGCGATCGCCGTACTGCTGCAGCAGCCGTCGCTGGCGCTGACGCTGGGCGGCAAGCACCACTTCCAGGGCCTGCGCCTGCCGGGCGTGGAGCTGCTGCTGGAGCTGCTGGATCTGGTCGAGCAGCGCCCGGACATCAGCACCGGCGCACTGCTGGAGCACTTCGACGGGCGTGAGGAACAGGCGTCACTGCACACGCTGGCCGCGCAGACGATGCCCGGCGACGACGCGATGTGGACCCAGGAACTGCACGATGCCGTGGCCCAGCTGGAGAAACAGCTGCTGGTGCAACGTCTGGAGGAGTTGTTGGCAAAGCAGCGCCAGCAGGGTCTGGACGATACTGACAAATACGAACTGCGCGAGCTGCTGAAGGCGCGCGCCGGACTGCGCCTGTAGCGGCAGAACGTTTTCACGGAGAGGACCATGCTGCTGCGCCTGACCTGCCTGCTGTTGTTGTCGCTCTGCCTGCCGCTGACGGCCCTGGCCGAAGACGCGCCCCTCAACGAAGTCCGCCCCGGCCTGTATGCCGGCGGCCAGCCCAGCGCTGTACAGCTGCAGGCCTTGGCCACGCAGGGCGTGCGCACCGTGATCGACCTGCGCCAGCCCGACGAAGACCGCGGCTTCGATGAAACGCGCGTGGCCGAATCACTGGGTCTGCGCTACGTACGCATTCCGGTGGCCGGCGCCGAGGGGCTCGATGCCGCCAACGTGCGCGCCGTGCATCAGGCCCTGCAGCAGAGCCAGGGGCCGGTGCTGCTGCACTGCGCCTCCGGCAACCGCGCCGGTGCCGTGCTCGGCCTGGTCAACGCACGCTACGAACACGCCAGCCCGGAACAGGCACTGCAGCTCGGCCAGCGCGCCGGCCTGAAGTCGCTGGAGGCCGCTACCCGCCAGCGCCTGGCCACACCGGTCACTTCGCCCTGAACCCTCCGCACCAAGGACTCTGCCCACCATGACCCGCTGGTGGTCGCGCCTGCGACCGGACAATTTCACCCTCGCCCTGCTGTGCACCGTCGGCCTGGCCTCGCTGCTGCCGATGAAGGGCGCCGCCGCCATCGTCCTCGACGATGTCACCACCGTCGCCATCGCCGCGCTGTTCTTCCTGCATGGTGCGCGCCTGCCGCGCGAGTCGATCATCGGCGGCATGCTGCACTGGCGGCTGCACCTGACCATCCTGGCCTGCACCTTCATCCTGTTCCCGCTGCTGGGGCTGATGTTCAAGCCGCTGTCGGGCTGGCTGCTGACCCCGGAGCTGTATCTGGGCGTGCTGTTCCTGTGCACCTTGCCCTCCACCGTGCAGTCGTCCATCGCGTTCACCTCGATGGCGCATGGCAACGTGCCCGCAGCGGTGTGCAGCGCTTCGTTGTCGAGCATCCTCGGCGTATTCCTGACCCCGCTGCTGCTGACCGCGCTGGCCGGCACCTCCGGCGGCATCCACGATCCGCTGCATGCGATCGGCGGCATCATGCTGCAGCTGCTGGTGCCGTTCGTGGCCGGCCATCTGCTGCGGCCCTGGATCGCCGGCTGGGTGGAAAAGCAGCGCGCGCTGCTGCGCTACACCGACCAGGCCACCATCCTGCTGGTGGTGTACTCGGCCTTCGGCGAAGCTGTCACCGAGGGCCTGTGGAGTAAGACGCCACTGCTGTCGCTGCTGGCCGTGGCGGTCGTGGCCGCCGTGCTGCTGGGCATCGCCATGCCGCTGATCACCTTCATCGCCCGCCGCCTGCGCTTCAACCGCGAGGACGAGATCGCCATCGTGTTCTGCGGCTCGAAGAAGAGCCTGGCCACCGGCGTGCCGATCGCCAAGGTGCTGTTCGCCGGTGGAAGCCTCGGCGCCATCGTGTTGCCGGTGATGATCTACCACCAGATCCAGCTGATCGTCTGCGGCGTGATCGCGCAGCGGTATGCGAAGCGCGCGCCCTGATTGGGCGCGCGGGTTTTTGTAGAGAGCCCATCCACGCGCGGCGTGGATCTACCAAACCGCGGATGGCGTGAACCCGCAGTAGATCCACGCCATGCGTGGATGACGCATACGCCGCCGCTAATCCACGATGGCCGCGGCGATGTCGTGCAGCACTCGGGCGTTGCGCTCCACGTCGCTGCCCGGCTCGCCCGTGACGGTCAGACTGTAGGTCTTGCTGTCTCCCGTCCAGGCAAGCTCAACCCGAGTACGGCCGACACTATCCACAACCTTCCCGAGGTGAGCGGGCTTGCCGTCCACCACGGTGTTCTGCGCCTCCGCGATGACCTCGATCTGCATGCCCGCAGCGAGGAAGTTGTTCTCGCTGAACTCCACGATGCCGACACCCTCCAGCCGGTAGAAACGGCTCAAGCCCGAGGACTTTCCACCCTCCAACGCACCACTGGGCTCCATGCCAATCATCTCGGCTGCGCCCAGCAGGCTGCTTTCCAGCCTGCTGGGTGGCTGCGGCAGGCGCTGGCGTAGTTCTGGAGTTGAGCGGTGAGTCCGCGGCACGGCAGCCAGCATTTCGGCCTGCGTTGGGATGCTCCCTGCTGCAACCCGCACGACACCGTTGGATCGTTCGATGTCATCGCGAAGCTGCCGCTTCACTTCTCGGGGGGCATCAAGGTCTGCCAGTTTCACCATCTGGTAGCTGCCCACTCTGGCGGACGATCTTCCCATTGCCGAGGCCTCCTGCATTGCAGCCTGCATGGCACGTTGGTGTAGCCAGCTCCCTACCGCATCGGGAGCAGGTTCATTCTGGGATGCTTGAGCTGACATCGACATGGCCAGCGAGAATGCGATAAAGCAAAGACTCTTCATGATGCTCACCACTCCGAAAGTTGGCAATCGACCGCACTCGTGGATTGCGTAAATACGCGTCCGCCCAGCACCCATGTGTGATATCCGTGAACAACCATTCGTTCTGGATCACTGCCATCGCCTGCGTAAAATCGCCAGGAGTACAGTCCATTGTTAGGCGCACCGAAAGCATGCTTCGGCTCAATGTTCCCGAGGGGAACGTGCCTGGTTACGGCCGACCCCTGAAAATTGCGAAACTGGGGCCGTTCATAGGTCACGGATTCGTTGATGAATCCAATGCAGTTGGCCCGACTCAGTGCTTTTACTTCTGCTGCTGCATTGCCAGCCAGGCAGGTAAGCGCGGCACACAGAACGATGGGCAGAGAAACATGACATCTCATTGATTGCTCCACAGAATTGCGAGTCATCCCGCAATACCTGTGTATCTACTGTTGATGATCCGGTCTGGTGGAACAGTCGGTATCTGTGACGCCTTGCGTGCAGGAAGCTGACAGCGCGGCAAAACCCTACAGCGCGACGGCTTGGTCGATGGGCGCAGTTGCAGCCCTCCCGGGCGAAACCCGACACTGGCTGCGCCGGGTTCCGTGAGAGCCCATCCACGCATGGCGTGGCTCTACTCCCACCGATGGCGTGAACCACCAGTAGATCCACGCCATTCGTGGACGGGTTGCCTGCCGTTACGGGCCCACCAGCGTGCCGACGCTCAGCTCCGGCATCCACACCCACAGGTCGTACGGCCGTTTCGCATCGGCATCGACCCGCGGCGCCGTGGCCACCTGCTCTGGAAGTGACCGCGCCACGCAGCGGCCCGCGCATCCCCACACCTGACCACGCTGCGCGCCCAACCGCACGCTGTAGATCTCCAGATCCCGCAGCTGGGAGGCCATCGGGTGCAGCTGCATTTCCGGCGGCATGCCCTGCGGCCGCTGCAGCATGGCGTGCACGTTGCCGGTCAGCACCAGCATGCGTGCGCCAGCCGGCAGTCGCCGGTGCAGCCGCCGCAGCTCGGCCGCCATGCGGTCATCGCGTGCCTGGTTGCCGCCATCGCTGTTGTCGACGTCATAGCCGACCACATCGATGGCACGACCCTGTGCCTTCAGCGCACGCAGGTCTTCGATCATCGCCAGCATGTCGCGGCTGCGACGGCCGTCATGCTGGTCATCGCGCACGGTCCAGAACGCGCGGCCATGCAGGTGCTGGCGCGCCGCGGCCCCGCCATCGGATTCCAGATAGTCGTGCAGCGCAGGGTTCTCTGCACGTGGCAGTTCCAGCGCCAGCACGACCGGGCCGTTACGGCTGTAGTCGTCCACCAGCTGGCGTACCAGCAACGGGGTCTCGCGGGTGCCGTGGAATTCGCCCAGTACCAGCAGGCGGTGCTCACCGGCATGCTGGCGGATCTGCGCGGCGGTGTCGTCGGCATGCGCACTAAGGGCCATGCCCAGCGTCAGCAGCAGCGCCGCAGTCCAGCGGAAGATCGAATGCATCCCTGCGCCTTCCTTTCCTTGGGGTCAGGAACAGCAATGGCGACACAGCAACCGCGGTTCAAGTAGATCCACGCCATGCGTGGATGCGCCCTCCATCAGACCTGGTCAGAGCCCCGACGGGGATCCGCCCCCGAGTCGAGCATGGCTCGACTCTACAGCCAGGGCAGGATCCAATGGTCCACCAGCAGGAAGGCGAACAGCGCCATCAGGTAGACGATGGAGTAATAGAACATCTTCATCGAGAACAGTTCGTCCGGCGGATTGAGCATGCGCCAGGCGTACCAGAGGAACACCGCATTGAGCACGATCGCGCCGCCCAGGTAGAACGCACCGCTCATGCCCACCAGGTACGGCAGCAGGCAGACCAGCGCCAGCACCACCGAATACACCATGATCTGCTTGCGGGTGTGCACCACGCCGTGGGTCACCGGCAGCATGGGGATCTCCGCCTTTGCGTAGTCCTCGCGGCGGAAGATCGCCAGCGCCCAGAAGTGCGGCGGCGTCCAGATGAAGATGATCAGCACCAGCAGCGACGAGTACGCCCAGTCCGACGAGCCCTGCATGCCGGTCACCGCGGCCCAGCCCAGCATCGGCGGCATTGCGCCGGCCAGGCCACCGATGACGATGTTCTGCGAGGTCGCACGCTTCAGGTACACGGTGTAGATGACCGCGTAACCGATCAGCGAGGCGAAGGTCAGCACTGCGGTGATCAGGTTCACCCACAGCACCAGGATGACCATCGACAGCACGATCAGCACGCCGGCGAACACCAGCACCTGCCACGGCTTGACCTTGCCCACCACCAGCGGACGCCACGAGGTGCGGGCCATCTGCGCATCGATGTGCGCATCCAGCAGCTGGTTGATCGCCGCGGCGGCCGAAGCGGCCAGCCAGATACCGAGGAAGCCGAGCACGCCTGCGCGCACCTGCTCCCAGCTGGGCACGCCAGGGATGGCCAGGACCATGCCGACCAGGGCGGTGAAGACAATGAGGGCAACGACCTTGGGCTTGGTCAGGTCCCAGTACTGGCGGTAATTGGAAAACATGGAATCAGTCCGGGGCACGCAGGCGGGCCAGCAGGCTGACCAGCACGAACAACAGGGCAACGGCCACGCCGTTGTGGGCCACCGCCACTTCCAGCGGCAGCGCCAGCTTCACATTGAGGATGCCGAGGGTGACCTGCAGCACCAGCAGCGCGATCAACGCGCTGGCCCAGCCACGCATGCTCGGCAACCGGAACAGGCGCACGCCCAGCCACAGCAGGTAGACAGCCACCACCACCGCGAACAGGCGGTGCGCCATCTGGATGGCGATACGCGAGGCGCCATCCAGCACGCCGCCTTCGTAGTCCACGCCGATGCCACGCCACAGGGTGAAGCCTTCGACGAAGTTGTGCTGCGGCCACCACTGGTTGGCGCAGCGCGGGAAGTTGTCCAACGAGGCGCTGCCACCGCCGCAGGCCAGCGCCGCGTAATTGGCGCTGACCCAGCCCCCCAGCGCGATCTGGGTGACCAGCACCGCTACGCCGATGCGCAGCAGCCACTTCAGCTTCGGCGCCTCGGCCAGCGTGATCGGCATGTGCGTCGCGCGCCAGGCCATCCACACCAGCAGGCCGAACATCAGCATGCCACCGAGCAGATGGCCCATCACTACGATGGGTTTGAGCAGCAGGGTCACCGTCCACATGCCCAGCAAGGCCTGGAAGATCACCACCGCCAGGGTCAGCAATGCAGCGCGCGCCAAGTCGATGTTGCTCCAGCGCAGCGCGGCGATCAGCAGGATCGCCTCACCGATCAACGCCAGCACGCTGGCCGTGCCATGCCAGCCCATCATGTACAGCGGTATGCCGGCGGCCACCAGCACGCAGGCGGTCACCACCGCCGTGCTTCCGAATCGCCGCTTGCGCGTGGCCAACAGGGCCAGGGTCAGGATCTCGATGCCCAGCGCGCCAGCCAGGAAGCGGTGCACCTGCTCACGCCAGGCCTTGTGGGTCTCCAGCGGGCGGATCTCCGCCGCCGGGTGGCCGATGGTCTCTTCCACGTGCTGCGGCCAGGTGGCCTGGCCATAGCAGGTCGGCCAGTCCGGGCAGCTCAGGCCGGCATCGGACAGGCGCACGAAGGCGCCGAACATGATCGTGCTCGCGGTCATGATCATGGCGAACCACGCCAGGCGGTGGAAATTGCGGTGCAGCGCCGGACGCGCGGAAAGGCTCATCAAACGGGACTCACTTCAGTTTCAGCAACGTGGCCATGTCCTTGCGCAGGCCACCCAGGTCGGTGCCCGGGGCATGACGCATGATCACGAAGCCGTTCGGATCGATCACGTAGACCGGCAGGCCAGCCGGATCGTCGACGCCGGGCAGGGCCGCGCGCAGTGCTGGCGACGGAGCCAGCGGCCGCAGCGCGGGCAGCGAGGCGATCGACGCCGGTGGCGTTCCCAGCCACAGGATTTCGACATTATCGGCGTTATGGCCGAACAGCTGCCACACCTTGCCCAGTCCCTGCGACAAAGTGACGCACTGCGCGTCGCAGGCACCGGCCGGCGCCACCAGCAGGCGCCAGGTACGGGCCTCGGGGTTCCAGGCGTAGGGCTGGCCGCTGGCCAGGGTCGGCGCCTGCTGGCGCAGGTCCACCGGCGGCTTCAGCAGCTGGCCGGCATTGCGGTGCCCGGTCGGTTGCCAGCCGGAGAAGCGCAGCACGGCGGCCAGTGCCATCGCACCGAAGAACACGGCAAACAGCAGCACCAGGGTCCGGCGGCCGGAGCCGCGCGCCTGCGGGGACGTAGCAGTGTTCATGCGGAGCATTTTCTCATGGTTGGGTAAGGGATGCGGGTGTGGTGCCCTGGTAGTGCCGGCCGCTGGCCGGCATCCAGGAATCCGAGGGGATGCCGGCCAGCGGCCGGCACTACCGGGCCACGGCACGTCTCCTGCGCCACTCCAGCACCAGCGCGACCACCAGCACGGTCAGGGCCAGGCCGAACCACTGCACGGCGTAGCCCAGGTGGCGCTGCGGCGGCAGCGTATTCGGCAGCAGGTCCAGATCGCGTTCGTCGCCGAATGGCAGCACCGGATCCAGCCGCAGCACGCGGTCGGGCAATACCGGTAGGCCAAGCGCCGCCGCCAGGCCTTCGGCGGGCAAACGGCTGGCCAGCCAACGCCCGGCCTCATCGGTAGCGGAGAACGCCGGGCCCAGTGCCAGTCCCGCCGACGGCGGCGGCGCCAATAACCCACGCACCGCCACCGGCGAAGGCGGCGCCGGCACATCCGGCAGCGTGCGATCCGGCGGCAGCGCGCGCCAGCCGAGGTCGACCAGCAGCACGCTGCCTCCGTCACTGCGGAACGGACGATAGATCTTCACCCCGGCGCGACCATGCCGGGTCTGGTTGTCCAGCAGCACCACGCCGGGCAGGAAGCGGCCGTGGTCGGCCACGCCGTGCAAGGCGCCGGGCGCCGCCAGGGCCTGCGCCAGTGGCAGCGCCTGTGCCACGGCTGGACCTTGTGCATCCAACATTGCCTGTTTGGCATGCATGCGCTGCAGCTGCCACAGCCCCAATGCGCTGAAACCGGCCATCGCCAGCAGCGCCAACAGCCAGCCGATCAGGCGCGTGTGCTGGCGCATCATGACAAGTCCGCGCAAACGCGGTCAGATAGGCACATCCACCCTGCCCTCGAGCCGCGCATGAGTGATTCGCTGAAGACCCTGCTGGTAATCGCGTTTCTGATCGTCATCGTCTGGAATCTGGGCGCCGGCCTGTATTACCTGCTGGTCGACCGCGGCCAGACCAAGCGCACGGTCAACGCACTGACCCGCCGCATCGCGGTGTCGGTGGCGTTGATCCTGCTGGTGATCGTGAGCATCTACATGGGCTGGATCAAACCGCACGGCATCGGCGGCTGAGGCCACCGATACGTGCGCGGTCAAAGCACGTAGACGAACATGAAGAGCATCAGCCACACCACGTCGACGAAGTGCCAGTACCACGCGGCGGCTTCGAAACCGAAATGGTTGTCGCGGGTGAAGTGCCCCTTGGCCGATCGCAGCCACATCACGATCAGCATGATCGTGCCCAGCAGCACGTGCGCGCCGTGGAAGCCGGTCAGCATGAAGAACGTCGAACCGTAGATGCCCGAACCGAGCGTCAGGTTCAGTTCCTTGTATGCGTGGATGTACTCCTCCGCCTGCAGGGTCAGGAAGCCGAGGCCGAGCACCACGGTCAGGCCCAGCCAGATCAGCAGCTGGCGACGGTTGCCCGCCTTCAGTGCGTGGTGGGCGATGGTCAGGGTCACGCCGGAGGTCAGCAGGATCAGCGTATTGATCAGTGGCAGGCCCCAGGCCGGAATGGTCTGGAACGCACCACCGATCGCCGCCGGGCCATTGGTGGGCCAACCCGCCGAGTAGCCCTGCCAGAGCAGCTCGTTGGTCATCACCCCGCGGCCTTCGCCGCTGAGCCACGACAGGCCCAGGTTGCGGGTGTAGAACAGCGCGCCGAAGAACGCACCGAAGAACATCACTTCGGAGAAGATGAACCAGATCATCCCCATCCGGAACGAGCCATCGACCTGATGGTTGTAGTTGCCGGCCTGCGATTCGCGCACCACATCGCTGAACCACCAGAACAGGGTCAGCACCAGCATCGCGATGCCGATGTAGAACGTCCAACGTCCCCAGCTGGCATCGTTGAGCCAGCTGGCCACGCCGACCATGGTCACCATCATCGCGATGGAACCCACGAACGGCCATTTGCTCTGGGCCGGGACGAAGTACACGTTGGCGTCGGTCGGTGTCTGGGCCATGTCGGTATCCGGGGTCAGGGTGCGGCGTGCGCGCCTTCCGAGGTGGCGGCCGGAGCCAGCCGATCGGACAGCGCGTCATTGCGGTAGAAGGTGTAGGACAGGGTGATCGTCTTGATCTCCGGCGGCAGGTCCGGATCGACGATGAAGCGCACCGGCATGTCGCGCTTCTCGCCGGCCTGCAGCGTCTGCGCGGTGAAACAGAAGCACTCGGTCTTGCTGAAGAACCCCGACGCACGCGCCGGCGCCACCGAAGGCACCGCGCTGCCGACCACTGCCTGCTGGCTGTCATTGCGGGCGAAGTACAGCGCTTCGTTGAGTTCGCCGGGCACCACGTCCATGGTCAGCTGCTCGGGATGGAACGACCATGGCAGGCGCGAGTTGACGCCGCCATCGAACTCCACGCGCACGGTGCGCTTGCCGGCCGCCGCACCGGCACTCGCTTCGCCACCGGGACCGCGTTCCAGGCGCACGCCGAACACCTTTTCGCAGGCGATGCGGTACAGCGGTACCAGCGAGAACGTGAGCAGGAACACCGCCACCGCCACACCGATCAGGCGCGGCAGCCCGGCGCTGGGTGACGGTGTGCTGGCCGGCGCCTCGCTCATCGGCCGATCACCCCGCTGAGGATGAAACCGACGTAGACCAGCACGGCGATGGCGCCGACCCACATCGCCGTGCGCCTGGCGCGTTGGCGCTGCTGCTCGATGCTTCCGCCCTGGTAGAGCCGACCGCTGGTCGGCTGCTCTTGACCGGACGACACGCTGTCAGCCGATCCTGGCTCGACTCTGCCGATCGGGAGCGGGCTCTCGTTATGCATGCCCCACCTCAATGCGTGATGTCGTCATGCGCCAGATCCCCCGGGCGGATCGTCGGCGGCGTGGTGAAGGTATGCGCCGGCGCCGGCGACGGCAGCGTCCATTCCAGGCCGCGCGCACCTTCCCAGGAACGGGCCTCGGCCTTCTCACCGTTGCGCAGCGAGGACAGCAGGATCGCGGCCATCATGAACGGCGTGGCAAACATGCCGAACGCACCGATCGAGCTGATCAGGTTCCAGTCGGCGAAGGCCACGCTGTAGTCGGGAATACGCCGCGGCATGCCGGCCAGGCCGAGGAAGTGCTGCGGGAAGAACAGCAGGTTGACGAACACGATCGACCACCAGAAGTGCACCTTGGCCCACTTCTCGCTGTACATCCGCCCGGTCCACTTCGGCCACCAGTAGTACACCGCGGCGATCAGCGCGAACACCGCGCCGGTCACCAGCACGTAGTGGAAGTGCGCGACCACGAAGTAGGTGTCGTGGTACTGGAAGTCAGCCGCCACGATGGCCAGCATCAGGCCGGAGAAGCCACCGATGGTGAACAGGATGACGAAGGCCACCGACCACAGCATCGGCGCCTCGAACGTCAGCGAGCCACGCCACATCGTGCTGACCCAGTTGAACACCTTCACCCCGGTCGGGATCGAAATCAGCATGGTGGCGAACATGAAGTAGATCTCCCCGCCCAGCGGCATGCCCACGGTGAACATGTGGTGGGCCCAGACGATGAACGACAGGAACGCGATGGCGGCGGTGGCGTACACCATCGCCTGGTAGCCGAACAGCGGCTTGCGGCTGAAGGTCGGGATGATCTCGCTGACCACGCCGAAGGCGGGCAGGATCATGATGTAGACCTCGGGGTGCCCGAAGAACCAGAAGATGTGCTGGTACATCACCGGGTCACCGCCACCGGCGGCGTTGAAGAAGCTGGTGCCGAAGAACTTGTCGGTCAGCAGCATGGTCACCGCACCGGCCAGCACCGGCATCACCGCGATCAGCAGGAAGGCAGTGATGAGCCAGGCCCAGCAGAAGATCGGCATCTTCAGCAGGTCGATACCCGGCGCGCGCATGTTGAGCACGGTGGCGATGATGTTGATCGCGCCCATGATCGAACTGATGCCGGCCACGTGGATCGCGAACACGCTGAAGGCGACGTTGTAGCCGCCCTGCAGCGACAGCGGCGGGTACAACGTCCAGCCGCCGGCCGGTGCACCGCCAGGGAGGAACAGGGTCAGCAGCAGCAGGCTGAAAGCCACCGGCAACAGCCAGAACGACCAGTTGTTCATTCGCGGCAGCGCCATGTCCGGCGCGCCGATCTGCAGCGGAATCATCCAGTTGGCCAGTCCGACGAAGGCCGGCATCACGCCACCGAAGATCATCACCAGCGCATGCACGGTGGTCATCTGGTTGAAGAACTCGGGCTTGACGAACTGCAGGCCCGGCTGTGCCAGCTCGGCGCGGATCACCACGCTCATCGCCGCACCGATGATGAACATGATGAAGCTGAAACCCAGGTACAGCGTGCCGATGTCCTTGTGGTTGGTCGAGAAGAACCAACGCTCGAAGAAACTCTGCTGGTGATGGTGATCGTCGTGCCCAACTGCCGAGTGCGCCATTGCAAAACACCTCTCAGAATCGGTTGTCACCACGGCCGCGAACGGCCGCGGGCTTTACATCACGCTCCGCTGGCCGCGGTGGCAGGCGCGCTGCCGGCTTCAGCAGCGGCAGGCGCTGCAGGTGCCTCTCCCGTCGGTGCAGTCGGTTCGGCAGGTGCCGCCGGCGTTGCCGGCTCGGCGGGCGGCGCCGGCTTGCGCTGCGCCAGCCACTGCTTGAACTCTTCCTTGGACACCGCCTCGACCACGATCGGCATGAAGCCATGGTCCTTGCCGCACAGCTCGGCGCACTGGCCGCGGTAGACGCCGGGCTGCTCGATGCTGGTCCAGGCCTCATTGATGAAACCGGGGATGGCGTCCTGCTTCCAGCCCAGCGCCGGCACCCACCAGGCGTGGATCACGTCGTCGGAGGTGATGACGAAGCGCACCTTGGTATCGACCGGCAGCACCAGGCGGTTGTCGACATCCAGCAGGTAATGCGGGTGAGTCTCGCGGGTCGGCACGATGCCACTCTGCCGCACGCGGTCGGACTCGCGGTCCAGGCGGCTGGTGAAGGTGACGTTCTCGCCGAGATATTCGTACTTCCACATCCACTGGTAGCCGGTGACCTTCACCGTCATCTCGGCATCGCGGGTGTCGTACATCTTGATCAGGTTGGCCGTGGCCGGCCATGCCATCACGATCAGGATGATCACCGGGATCACCGTCCAGATGATCTCGGCCTTGGTGTTGTGGCTGAAGGTGGCGGCGACCGCCCCCTTGGATTTGCGGAACTTGAAGATGGCGTAGGCCATCGCCCCGAACACGATGACGCCGATCACCGTGCAGATGATCAACGAGAGATTGTTCGATTCCCAGGCCAGGCGCGAGGTCTGGGTCACCCCCTTGCCCATGTTCAGCTGCCACGGCTTGGGATCGGCCGCCTGGGCCCAGGCCAACGCCGGCATCAGTCCCCCGGCCACCATGGCGGCGACCGCTGCAACGCACTTCGTGCCCCACCTGCTGCTTTGCTTCATTGCCTAGACCCTTAGCGTCGTCGGTTGCCGCCATCGCTGGCGGCGAGCAAGCTTTCAAGTGTCTCTGCGAGCGTCTGACGTTCGGCCGGCGCGAGGAAACTCCCCACCTCCACCTGCCGGCCGCTGGATGCCAGCCGGACCCTCTCGTCGTCGGTGAGCAGGCGCACCCAGTGGGGGTGGGCCCGGAACACCGGCGATCCACCGGGTACGGGGATGACCTCCACGTACGCCGGCACTACCCGGATCTCCTCCTGCCGTTCACCACTGCGCCACAAGGCACGCAGTGCCGCCGCCAGCACCAGGCTGTACAGCAGCGCGAACAGGGGGGCGAATGCATTGCCGGCCAACCACCCGAGGGCGGACACCAGCCACATCGCACCCGACAACACGGTGAACAACAGGACGAACTGCCGGGCATCGAGCGCCCGTGGGGGACGCAGCCGCAGCTGCGTACCTGACCCATCCGGAGCTGGAAGCACCTCGATCATGTCGCAACCGCGTTCCTGCCGCGGGAAACGTCTCGATGGTAGCCCCGCCCTCTCGCCGGTAGCAAGGGTGCATTCACACTTTTTACCATGCTGCAACACAGCATGAGGTCGGCGGCACGAATGACGAATTCAGCACAAACTCTGCCGAGCTTGCTGAACACGCTGAATCCACCGCAGCTAGGGGCTATCAGCGCTTCACGAAGGTGGCTTATGGGCACTTCCGCAACCCGCAAAAATGATTAAAATCGCCAAGTTTTCCACTGGCCGGACCGGCATGAACGCACCTTCCTCCTCCCCTGCCGCCCACGACGCTCCGCGTCCCGGCGCGCTGCTGTCGCCGGAACTGCCGGCGCCCCCCAACCCGTTCCGCCAGGCCATCACCGATGGCTGGTTGAAGGACGAGGCCAGCCACGTGCGCGAGCTGCTGGCGCAGGCCCGCCTGCCCGCCGAAGAGCAGGCCAAGGTGCAGGCGCTGGCCGCCGACCTGGTCGGCCGCGTGCGCGTGCGTGCCAAGGACCAGGGTGCGATCGAAGCCTTCATGCGCCAGTACGACCTGGGCAGCGAGGAAGGCGTGCTGCTGATGTGCGTGGCCGAGGCGCTGCTGCGCATTCCGGACCAGGACACCGCCGACAAGCTGATCCGCGACAAGCTGGCCGATGCCGACTGGGAAAAGCACCTGGGCGGCAGCGACTCGGTGCTGGTCAACGCCTCCACCTGGGGCCTGATGCTGACCGGCAAGCTGGTGCAGATGAACGACGCCACCCGTGCCGATGCGCCCAGCGCGTTCAAGCGCCTGGTCGGCCGCGTCGGTGAGCCGGTGGTGCGCCTGGCCGTGCGCCAGGCGATGAAGATCATGGGCCACCAGTTCGTCATGGGCCGCACCATCAGCGAAGCGCTGTCGCGCTCGCACAAGGGCGACAACGCGAACTACCGCTACTCGTTCGACATGCTGGGCGAAGGCGCGCTGACCATGAAGGACGCGCTGCGCTACCTGGAAGACTACCGTCGTGCGATCCACGCCATCGGCGGCGACCACAAGGCACGCGGCGGCCGTCCGGACGGCGACGTCAACAACGCGCCGGGCATCTCGATCAAACTGTCGGCGCTGTACCCGCGCTACGAGCACGCCAAGCGCGAGCGCGTGCTGAAGGACCTGGTGCCGGGCGTGCTGGAACTGGCACAACTGGCCAAGAGCTACGGCATCGGCTGCACCGTCGACGCCGAAGAGTCCGACCGCCTGGAACTGTCGCTGGACATCATCGAGCTGGTGTTCTCCGACGCGTCGCTGGCCGGCTGGGATGGCTTCGGCGTGGTCGTGCAGGCCTACCAGAAGCGCACGCCGTACACGATCGACCACCTGGCCGACATGGCACGCCGCGCCGGTCGCCGCCTGCAGGTGCGCCTGGTCAAGGGCGCCTACTGGGACGCCGAGATCAAGCGCGCGCAGATCGAAGGCTATCCGGGCTACCCGGTGTTCACCCGCAAGCAGAACACCGACGTGTCGTACCTGGCATGCGCGAAGCGCCTGTTCACCCATGCCGACGCGATCTACCCGATGTTCGCCACGCACAACGCGCACACCATCGCCGCTGTGCGCAGCATCGCCAACGGTGGCGTGTACGAGCACCAGAAGCTGCACGGCATGGGCGACGACCTGTACGCCGAAGTAGTGCCAGCCGATCGCTTGAACCTGCCCTGCCGCGTGTATGCGCCGGTCGGTTCGCATGAAGACCTGCTGCCGTACCTGGTGCGCCGCCTGCTGGAAAACGGCGCCAACTCCAGCTTCGTCAACCGCATCACCGACGAGCGCGTGCCGATCGCCGACCTGATCCGCGATCCGGTCGAGATGGTTGCTTCGTTCGAATCGATTCCGCATCCCAAGATCCCGCTGCCGGTTGACCTGCTGCGCAGCCAGAACCACGACAGGAAGAACTCCATGGGCGCCAACCTCGCCAACGACAACGAACTGCGCGCCCTCGCCGAGCAGATCAACGCTGCAGTGAAGCCGTGGCAGGCCGCCCCGCTGGTGCCGGGTGCGAACCCTGCCGGCGCCGCGCTGCCGGTGACCAACCCGGCCGACACCCGCGAAGTGGTCGGCCAGTGGCTGGCCGCCGATGCCGCCACCGTGCAGAAGGCCCTGGCCAACGCCGTGGCCGCGCAGCCGGCCTGGAACCGCACCCCGGCCGCCAGCCGCGCCGCCATCCTCGAGCACGCCGCCGACCAGCTGGAAGCGCGCATGCCGGAGTTCATGGCGCTGTGCGTGAAGGAAGCCGGCAAGAGCCTGCCCGACAGCATCGCCGAAGTGCGCGAAGCCGTGGATTTCCTGCGCTACTACGCCAAGCAGGCGCGCGAGCAGTTCAGCCATGCCGAGAAGCTGCCGAGCCCGACCGGTGAATCCAACGAACTGCAGCTGCATGGCCGCGGCGTGTTCGTCTGCATCAGCCCGTGGAACTTCCCGCTGGCGATCTTCCTGGGCCAGGTCGCTGCTGCACTGGCCGCCGGCAACAGCGTCATCGCCAAGCCGGCCGAGCAGACCAACCTGATTGGCTACTACGCGGTGAAGCTGCTGCACGACGCCGGCGTGCCGGCCGAGGTGGTGCAGTACCTGCCGGGCGACGGTGCCACCGTCGGTGCCGCACTGACCGCCGACCCGCGCGTGGCCGGCGTGGCCTTCACCGGCTCCACCGACACCGCCCGTGCGATCAACCGCGCCATGGCCGCACGTGACGCGGCCATCGGCGTGCTGATTGCCGAGACCGGTGGCCAGAACGCCTTCATCGCCGACTCCTCGGCACTGCCGGAACAGCTGGTCAAGGACGCGATCGGTTCGGCCTTCACCTCCGCCGGCCAGCGTTGCTCGGCCGCGCGCGTGCTGTTCGTGCAGGACGACATCGCCGACAAGGTGATGACCATGCTGGCCGGTGCGATGAAGGAACTGAAGGTCGGCAACCCCGGCTTGCTGTCCACCGACGTCGGCCCGGTGATCGACGCCGATGCGCTGAAGATCCTGCAGGACCACGCTGAGCGCATGGACCGCGAAGCGCGCCTGATTGCTGCCGCCGAGCTGTCTGCCGAAGCGGCCAATGGCACCTTCTTCGCGCCACGTGCGTACGAACTGAAGGACCTGGGCCAGCTGCAGAAGGAAGTGTTCGGTCCGGTCCTGCACGTGATCCGCTGGAAGGGCGACCAGCTCGACGCGGTGATCGACCAGATCAACGCCACCGGCTACGGCCTGACCCTGGGCGTGCATTCGCGCATTGACGAGACCGTCGACCGCATCAGCAATGGCGTCCATGTCGGCAACGTCTACGTCAACCGCAACCAGATCGGTGCGGTGGTCGGCGTGCAGCCGTTCGGCGGCCAGGGCCTGTCCGGCACCGGCCCGAAGGCCGGCGGCCCGCACTACCTGCTGCGCTTCGCCACTGAAAAGACGGTAACGGTGAATACCACCGCCGCCGGTGGCAACGCCTCGCTGCTGACCCTGGGCGACTGATCGCCCGATAGTTGCAGTGAACGAAAAACCCCGCGAAAGCGGGGTTTTTTGTGCCTTTTTTCCTGTCGTGCCGAGCCCATGCTCGGCTTGCACGGTGCAGCCGAGCGTGGGCTCGGCGCTACACCCGCATCAGGCCGCGCCAATGACGCAACGCCACCAGCGCGTTGATCCAGAAGCCCACATACAGGATCGAGGTCAGGTGCAGGCCACGGCTGTAGTACAGCGGCACTGCCACGGTGTTCACCAACAGCCACACCCACCACGATTCCAGCTTGCGCCGCATCATCAGGATCTGCGCGATCACGCTCAGCACCAGTACCGCCGAATCGATGTAGGGCGCGTAGGCGTTGGTCAGGCGGGTCAGCATCCAGCCGTAGCCGAACGTGGCCACCACCGCCAGCGGCGCCAGCCAGGCCCATGCACGCGGTCGCAATGAGGTGATCGGCAGCGGCGCGCCGTGATCGCCGCGCAGCCACTGCCACCAGCCCAGCACGCTGATGGCAATGAAGAAGAACTGCAGCACCATGTCCGCGTACAGGTGCGAGCGCTCGAACACCGCGGCGAACAGTGCGCAACCGACGATGCCCAGCCACCAGGTGTGCACGTTGTTGCGGCCGGCCAGCAGGATCGAGCCGGCGACGGCGATGTTGGCGGCCAGCTCCACCTGGAAGTTCGGATCGGACAGGTTCATGGCGCTATTGTCGTGGATCCACGCCGTGGATGGCTGCGATCTTCAGTAGATCCACGCCACGCGTGGATGGCCCGTGGCCACAGAAAAAGAAAGCCCCGCTTGCGCGGGGCCTTCCGTGTGCTGCGTCAGGCCGAGGCCCGAATCAGAACTTGTACTGGAACGAAGCCGCCAGCACGTCGCCACGGACCTTGTACTTGCCCGACAGCGAGTTGCCCTGGTTGGCAGTGGTGGCACGCACGTTCACGTTCGGATCGCTGGTGAACAGGTGGGTGTAGCCAAAGTTGTACTCGGTGTTTGCCGACGGGGTCCAGCCCACGCCCAGCGACAGCCACTTGCGGCTGGTATCCGGCACGCGCACGTCGCGGTGGGCGTCGGTGGTCGGGGTCTGGTCCAGCGCAACACCACCGCGCAGGGTGACGGTGTCGCTCAGCTTGTAGTCGGCGCCCAGCGACACGAAGGTGGTGTCACGGTAGCCGAACTCCAGGACCGAGTCCGCCTGCGGCGACGCGTAGTCGACGGTGACGCTGTCAAAGGCGGTCGACCAGGCGGTACGGGTCACGTCGCCCATCACGGTCCAGCGGTCGTTGACCTTGTGGGTCACGCTCAGGGTGGCCGAGGCCGGCATGGTCACCGTGGCCTTGCCGCTGGTGTCCATGAACCAGCCGCGGGTACGCGGCGAGTTGGTCAGCAGCGAACGGGCGCGGTCGGCGCCGCTGAAGGTCGCATCACCACCGGTGATCTTGTGCTCGACCTTCGAACGGTAGCTCAGGCCGATGTGGGTGTTCTCGTCGATCGAGAACAGGCCACCGACGGTCCAGCCCACGGCATTGTTGTCACCCTCGATCTTCAGGGTGCCATCCGCGCTGCCCGGGGCGAAGCCCGGAGCGCCGGCGCCGGCCAGGATGCTGCCGTAGTCGACGGCGTTGCTCAGCTCGATGGTCAGGTGCTCGACGAACACCGACGCGCCGAACGACACGTACGGGTTGACGTCATACGACGCGGCGAAGCCAAGGTCGATGGCCTTCAGATCGGTCTTGAGGCCGCTGTAACGACCGACCCAACCGTTGTCGTATTCGGTCTTGAAGCCGAACGGTGCGGTCAGCGACACACCGAAGTGGGCCTTCTCGCCGATCGGCATGTGGAAGTACGCAGCCGGGACCGGAGCGATCATGCCGGCGTCGCCGCCGTCACCACCGGTCTGCGGGCGGCCTGCCGCATTGCGGCCCTGGCCCTTGAACTCGGCCTTGAAGCTGATGGCGCTCAGGTCGCCCTGGACCAGGGTGCCTTCCAGCTGGCGCATGCCGGCCGGGTTGACGGCGATGATGGAGGCGTCGCCTTCGGCGCTGCCGGAACCGGCGAACGCGCGGCCGAGGCCCTTGGCGCTGTTTTCCTTCAGCTGGAAGGCGGCAGCGTTGGCATCGGCGGCGGCCAGCGCACCGGCAACGCCGACGGCCAGCAGGGTCAGTCGGGCAATGGTGGAAGCGGTTTGCATCGTAGTTCTCTCTCCGGTAAGCGGTGATGGTGCTCTGAGTGCGCCTGCGCCCGGCAGGCCTTGGGGCCCTTCGGAGCGCGCCGGATTCCCCTCCCGACATACGACGCCGTATGCGAGTATTACCCAGAGCTGTTAATGAAACAATAACAGCGCAGGCGCTTTTTTCGTCCCAGAAGCTGAACAGGACAATCCCCGCCGTAAGCGCCCGCACGCTAGGCTATTGCCCATGTTCGTCTCCCTCCCGTCGCGCAAGAAGGCGGCCCTGCGCTGGGCCACGCCCGTGCTGTTTGCGGCACTGTGGCTGGCGTTCCTGTGGTCGATCTCGCGTCCGGACGACGCCCGGGGCAGCCTCTGGCTGGACTGGGGCGCCCTGTCCACCGGCCTGACCCACCCGCTGGACTGGTGGGCGACCCTGCAGGACGGCAGCGTACTGCGGCTGTTCACGGCCCTGTTCCTGCACGCGGACTGGTCACACCTGCTGGGCAACCTGGTATTCCTGCTGATCTTCGGCCTGCCTGCTGAGCGGGTGCTGGGCCCGTGGCGGCTGCTGCTGCTGTTCCTGGTCGGAGGCGCGGTGTCCAACCTGGTGGCGATCTACACCATGGGCAGCCCGGACCAGATCATCATCGGTGCCAGCGGCGCGGTGTCCGCACTGATCGGCGCCTATCTGGCCCTGTTCCCGGGCGCCCGGCTGGGCGTGGTCATTCCGCTCGGCCTGTTCCTGGAGTTCGTGCGCGCCCCGGCCTACCTGCTGATCGGCGTCTGGGCCGCCCTGCAGGTGGTGTTCGCCCATATCGGCCCAAGCTTCGGCATGGTCGCCTGGTGGGCGCACATCGGCGGCTTCGTGTTCGGCGTGGTGTACGGGGTCTACGTGCGAGCGGCCATCGCCCGCCGCCTGCGCAAGCGCCACGGCTTCTGACCCCTGGTAGTGCCGGCCGCTGGCCGGCTCCACGCGCACCCGCTCGTTCGTGGATCAGTCGAGCACGGCTCGACTCTACAGAATCAGGGCTTGGCCGGGACGGGTGCGGGCTTCGCTTCCGGCTTCGCTTCCGGCTTCGCTTCCGGCTTCGCTTCTGGCTTCGCCTCCGGCTTCGCGGCAGCGGCCTTCGCAGCCTTGGCCGCATCCACTTTCGTCGCTTCGGCCTTCAAGCGTGCAGCCACCGAACCCGGGTTCTTCAGCTCGGCCAGCGCGTCGTTGATCGGGCCATCGCCCGGCAGTACCGCACCGGCGTGATAGCCCTCGGTGCCCTCGTCGTCACCGCGCAGATGGCCCGGCAGGGTCGCTTCGCTGTAATCGCTCAGGCTGGCCGGCAGTGCATCCTCGGCCGGCGTAGCGGCCGGCTTCAGTTCGACCTCCGGCACGATGCCCGTGGCCTGGATCGACTTGCCGCTGGGCGTGTAATAACGCGCGGTGGTCAGCTTCACCGAGTCACCGTTGTCCAGCGGCAGCACGGTCTGCACCGAGCCCTTGCCGAAGGTACGGCTGCCAACCACGCGGGCGCGCTTGTTGTCGCGCAGTGCGCCGGCCAGCACTTCCGAGGCACTGGCCGAACCGGCGTCGACCAGCACCACCACCGGTGCGCCCTTCAACAGATCGCCCGGCGTTGCATCGAAACGTGCATCGCTGATGCTGATGCGGCCGCGGGTACTGACGATGTTGCCCTTGTCGAGCAGGTCGTCGGCCACCTGCACGGCAGCAGTCAGCAGGCCACCCGGGTTGCTGCGCAGATCCAGCACCAGGCCCTTGAGCTGGCCACCGGACTGCTTCTGCAGCTGCTGCACGTGCTTCTGGAAGTCCGAACCGGTGTCGGCCTGGAACGTACTCAGGCGGATGTAGCCATAGCCCGGTTCCAGCAGGCGGCTGCGCACGCTGGTCACGCGGATGGTCTGGCGGGTGAGGCTGACATCGAACGGCTTGGGCTTGCCTTCGCGCACGATGGTCAGCACCACCTTGCTGCCGGCCGGGCCGCGCAGCGGTTCGCTGGCATCGATCGCGCTGATCGGCTTGCCGTCGATGGCGATGATCAGGTCACCGGCGAGGATGCCGGCCTTGGCCGCCGGCGTGTCGTCGATCGGCGAGATCACCTTCATGCTGGCGTTGTCCGGCTGCTGCTGCAGCTCAACGCCGATGCCTTCGTAGGCGCCGCTGGCCTGTTCGTCGAAGGCCTGCGCGTCTTCCTTGTTGAAGTAGGTGCTGTGCGGGTCGAGGTCGAGCAGCAGGCCACGCACCGCTGCCTGCATCAGCTTCTTGTCATCGACCGGATCGACGTAGGCGGCCCGCACTGCGTTGTAGACGGCCACGAAGCGGCGGATGTCCTCCAGCGGCACCTTCGAGGTCACCGCCTCCTCGCTGCTCGCTGCCTGCCCGCCGGTTTCCTGGCTCGGGGCGGGCGCGGTCTGCTGCGCCCAGGACAGCGCTGGCAACAGGGCCAGCAAGAGGGTGGCGGTACGGGCTGCGCGCATGGATCACTCCTGTCGACGGTGGCATGGTGCCCAAGGCACATGCACCGATTATGCGCGAAGCACAGCTAAATTCCCGTTGAATCCGGCCCGCACGTGGCGAGCCGGGATTCAGCGCCGCTGCAGCCAGCTGTCCGGATTCACCGGTTGCCCGCCACGACGCAGCTCGAAGTACAGCGCGGTGACCCCTTGGCCCCCCGAGTTGCCGACCTTGGCCACCGCATCGCCACGGCTGACCCGTGCACCGGCGTCCTTGAGCAGGGTGTCGTTGTGGGCGTACAGGCTCATGTAGCCATTGCCGTGGTCTACGATCAGGATCATGCCGTAGCCGGTCATCCAGTCGGAGAACACCACGGTACCGTCGGCCACAGCGGTGACGGTGCTGCCGGCCGGTGCGCCGATCAGCACGCCGCTACTGGTACGCCCGTCAGGCAGCTTGCCGCCGTAGCGGGCCAGCAGGTTGCCGGACAACGGCCAACCCAGGCCCCCCACCTTCGGGGCCGGTGCGGAAGCCACCGCCGGCGGAACCTTGGTGGGCGGTGGCGGCCGTCCCTGTGCCGCGGCCTGGCGTGCGGCACGTTCGGCAGCGGCCTTCTCCGCTGCCGCACGGCGCGCAGCCGCGCGACGCTCGGCCTCGGCACGGGCGGCGGCCGCACGCAGATTGGCCAGCAGTGTTTCCAGCGCCTTGGCGTCCTGGCCCAGCGCCTGTTCCTTCTCGCGCTGGTCCTTGAAGCGCTCGTCCAGCGAGGCCACGGTCTTTGCACGATCGCGGCGGTCGGCTTCCAGCGCCGCTGCCTGCTGCTTCTGGTCCTGCTGCGCCCCCTGCAGCTTCTGCTTGCGCTCGGCGATCTGCGCCTGCAGCGCTTCCAGTTCCTTCAGGTCGGCGGTCAGCGTGGTGATGCGCTGGGCCCGCTCACGCTGCAGGTAGCGGTGGTAGGCCAGGGCGCGATTGGCATCGGCCACCGTGTCCTGCGACAGCAGCAGCTTCAATGGTGCGTGGTTGCCCAGCTGGTAGGCCGCACGCAGCAGGCCGGCCAGCTCGCGATGCTGCTGGGCGAGGTTGACCTGCAGCGTGCTGCGGCGTTGTTCGGCCTCGGCCAGGGCGTGGCCCTGCTCGCGCAGCGCGGTTTCCGTCTGCGCAAGCGCGCGGCCGGTGCGGGCCACCTTCTCGTCGGCCTCACGCAGCTGCTGCGAGGCCTGGCCACGCTGGCCCTCGATCTGCCGGCGCTCCTGCGCCACACCCTTCAGTTCACTGCGCAGTTTCTGCAGCTTGCGCTCGGTCTCGCGCGTGGTCTGCGCGGCACCCGGCAGCGGCAACGCCAGTGCCAAGGCCAGCCCCAACAGCAGGCAGCGCCCGCCGCGAGCAGCGGCGATGTGATGTCGGCGTGATGGGAAGGCGTTGTTGCGCAAGGGCTTTCCAGTGACTTCAGGCAGTTGCAGGGGGTACCGGGGAATGGTGACATCTCCGCACGCGGCCTGCCAGCCGCACATCCATCGAGGTCCCCATGAAAGCTCTCTCCATTCCGCTGCTGTTGGGCGTACTGCTGGTCACCGGGCCAGTGGCAGCGCAGGAAAACATCAGCAAGGTCAACGGTAGCATCAGCGCCGAACCCGGCCAGCGCTACGGCAAGCTGGACACCGTCAACGGCGGCATCCGCGTCGGTGAAGGCGTCGAGACCGGCAGCATCGACACTGTCAACGGCGGGGTCAAGGTCGCCGATCGCGCGCGCACCGGCAAGATCGAAACGGTCAACGGCGGTGTACGCCTGGGCCGCGAAGTGATCGCCCACGGCAGCGTCAGCACCGTCAACGGCAGCATCTTCAGCGATCGCGGCAGCCAGATCGAAGGCGGCGTTGAAACCGTGAACGGTGGCATCGGGCTGGTCGAAAGCCGCGTCGGCAACGACGTGGAAACCGTCAACGGTGACATCACCGTGGGCATCGGTTCGCAGGTCAAGGGCGGTGTGCACGTGCGCAAGCCAAACTTCAGCGTCTCGCTGACCGCCAGCCGCAAGCCACGCGTGATCATCGGTCCGAATGCCGTGGTCGACGGCCCGTTGCAGTTCGAACGCGAGGTGGTGCTGTACGTGCACCGCACGGCCCGCATCGGCCCGGTCACCGGCGCCGAGCCGATCCCGTTCGACACCGAAACCGCTCCGGCGGACTGAGCACACCGCGCCCATCGGTTCGGTGATACTCGCTGTTACCGGTCGTACACGTGGTGCGGCCGCCCTTTGTTTTCCAGGAATCGACGATGCCCCGCAAACTCCTCCTGTGCCTGGCCGCTGCGGCCGCGCTCAGTGCCTGCAAAGGCGAAGACACTCCGGCGCCCGCGCCGGCCACCGACACCGCCACTGCCAAGCCGGCGGCCCATGCGTTCTCGCCGGAGATCAACGCCGGCGACTTCGCCGAGATGGTCAAGACGCTGGCTTCGGATGAATTCGAAGGCCGCGCCCCGGGCAGCAAGGGCGAGGAACTGACGGTCAACTACATCCGCGACCAGATGCAGCGCATCGGCCTGCAGCCCGGCAACGGCGACAGCTGGTTCCAGGATGTGCCGATGACCGAGACCACGGCCGACGAATCGACCGTGCTGAAGATCACCCAGGGCGGCAAGACCACCGAGCTGAAGTTCGGCACCGACATGGTGGTGGGTACCCGTACCGGCCAGGCCGAGGTGAAGGTCGATGCCAGCGACCTGGTGTTCGTCGGCTACGGCGTCGACGCGCCGGAGCAGAAGTGGAACGACTACGCCGGCCAGGACTGGAAGGGCAAAACGGTCGTCATGTTCGTCAACGACCCGGGCTTCCATGTCGATGACGCGAAGCTGTTCGACGGCAAGCGCATGACCTATTACGGGCGCTGGACCTACAAGTTCGAGGAGGCTGCGCGAAAGGGCGCCGCTGCCGCGCTGATCGTGCACGACACCGCCGGCGCTTCCTACGGCTGGGATGTGGTGAAGAACTCCTGGGCAGGCCCGCAGTACGACCTGCCGGCCAAGGATGACCCGGAAGCCCGCATTCCGGTGCAGGGCTGGCTGAGTGCCGACGCTGCCAAGGCGCTGTTCGCCGGTGCCGGCCTGGACCTGGCGCAGGCCTACAAGGACGCCAGCAAGCGCGGCTTCAAGCCGGTGCCGCTGAAGGCCACCGCTGCGGTCGATCTGAAGAGCCAGATCGCGCAGAAGCAATCGCGCAACGTGGTGGGCGTGCTGCCGGGCAGCAAGCGTGCCGACGAGGCCGTGCTGTACATGGCGCACTGGGATCACCTGGGCAAGCACGAGGGCGAGACCGGCGACAACATCTACAACGGCGCGGTCGACAACGCGACCGGCGTGGCCGGCATCCTCGAGGTGGCTGAAGCAATGGCCCACCAGGAGCCGAAGCCGGAACGTTCGGTGGTGTTCCTGGCGGTGACCCTGGAAGAATCCGGCCTGCTGGGTTCGAAGTACTACGTTGCCCATCCGACCTTCCCGCTGGACAAGATCGCCGGCGTGATCAACATCGATGCGATGTCGGTGGCTGGCCGTGCCAAGGACGTGACCGTCACCGGCTTCGGCAGCTCGGAGCTGGAAGACATCCTCAAGCCGCTGGCCGCGGCCCAGGACCGTACCCTGCACGGTGAGACCTCGGTGCAGAGCGGCTTCTACTTCCGTTCCGATCACTTCAACTTCGCCAAGGCCGGTGTGCCGGCCCTGTACGCCGATGGCGGCGAAGACCTGCGCGAGGGTGGCGTGGACGCGGGCCGCAAGGCTGCAGCCGACTACGGCGCCAACCGCTACCACGGCCCGAAGGATGAGTTCGATGCGGCCACCTGGAAGCTGGACGGCACCGTCGAAGACCTGCAGCTGATGTACGGTGTCGGCAAGGAACTGGCCGGTGGCGATCGTTGGCCGAACTGGTACGAAGGCAACCCGTTCAAGGCAGCCCGCGACGCGATGATGAAGGACAAGGCCCCGGCTGCGACGAAGTAGCGTCGAGCCTGCTCGACTGAGTACTGAAGCAAGCCAAGGCGGCGCCCGCAAGGGCGCCGCTTTTTTGTGTGTGATCGCGCCCTGCAGTTGTAGCTGCCAACCTTGGTTGGCGCCGTGGTTCCTCACGGAGGGCATCCACGCATGGCGTGGATCTACCGGTAGTGCCGGCCGCTGGCCGGCAATCACAGCGACGCGCACTGTCTGGACCTGCTGCCGGGGGTTGGCACCGCTCTTCGCAGGGACAGCCATCCACGCATGGCGTGGATCTACCGGCCGGTGTGCAGCCACGGCAGTGCCGGCCAGCGGCCGGCACTACCCGCATTTCGCGCGCACAAAGAAAAACCCCGCTACGCGAGCAGCGGGGTTTTGGGTGTAAACCCTGGCGATGACCTACTCTCGCATGGCTTGAGCCACACTACCATCGGCGCAGC